>JAIKYA010000159.1 GCA_024683645.1 Lachnospiraceae bacterium | reverse complement strand
CAAACGACAAAACTCTTTTCGTTTTGGCGTTTGCTGCGCCGGATTTTGGGCGCTGAAAGCGGCATGTTTCCTTACAAAATCCGTGCGCATCCTCGCGGAGCGTTATAGTAAGCGCAATGATTTATTGCGCTTACTATAATTATATACATTCTCATACTTTTTTCAATAATGCATCATCACCCAGTTATATGTGAAAATGTCAATAATAAATGCAACAATTTTTTTAAAAAACTCTTTTCGTAATTAAGCGCTACAGCTTCCAGATACTCCCTGTCAAAATCCGTCATCCTGAAATCCAGATCATTGTAGGTCACATGCGTAAAGCCAAGCCACAGCACATTGTACTTAACGGGAGCATACAAGCGCCATGCCAAGCAGCAGGCTCAGTATACGCATAAACGGTTTGTTTTTCATTCGGCACTTCCCTCTTCGCCATCAGCTTCGGCCTTATCCTCTTCGGATACCTCCTCTGCTTGAGAAGCTGCCGCTTCCCCGTCCTTGTCCTTCTTCCGCTCAGCCTGTCTGCCGGCTGCCATGCCCCGGATTATCCCCAGCAGTTCCAGATCGGACTGCTGCACCATCAGGTTGGTCTCCAGCTTTACTCCTTCCGGCGGTGTTATAGCTATCTCGATCAGACTGCCCTCCGGCAGCCCGCATTTTGATACTGCGCTGATAAAAGCAGGAAATTTCGGATGATTCATTGTAAACTTCATCCACGCTCCCTGTATCTTAAGTAATTCCATAGGATTCATTATGCATTCCCTTCCATTTCTATTACCCTGTCAGCAACACGAAGAGTAGATCGTCTGTGTGACACGAGCACCACGGTCCTGTCGCCGGAGCTTTCCTTTATGGCTTTAAGTATCATGCCTTCATTTATCGCATCCAGATTGCTGCTGGGCTCATCGAGCAGCAGTATATCCTTGCAGTGCAGGAAGGCTCTTGCCAGTCCCAGCCTCTGCTTTTCTCCCCCCGAGAGAAGTTTTGATCCCTGGCCCAGTACGGTATCATAGCCATCGGGCAGTGATACTATGAAATCATGCAGCGCAGCCGATCTCGCTGCTTCCTCTATGTCTTCTCTCGAAGCATCAGGCCTTCCCATTGCTATATTAGCAGCGATCGTATCATTGAAAATAAAAGTATCCTGAGTCAGGTAACTCTCCATATTGCGGAGGTTTGCGGTATTTATATCACGCACATCAGCGCCGGAGATCTTTATCCGGCCTTCCTCCGCATCCCAGAAACGCATGAACAGTTTTAAGAGCGTGGACTTTCCGCTTCCGCTCCTGCCGTGTATACCGACTATACCGCCTTTGGGCAGCTTTGCTGAAAAATGATCCAGTACGTCCACTATGCCGCCATAGGAAAAGCTGACATCATCGGCTTCGATGCCATATGAGAAGTCGATCTCGCTACGCCCCTCCACTTCCCCGGTCTGCGGCTTTTCAGCCAGCAGGTCGAGGACACGTCTTGCGCATTCTGCCGTCTGTGTAAGGAAATTTGACAGAGCAGACAGAGCCGCTACCGGTCCGAAACATCCCATCACAAGGAAAATGGTCATGAAATTCACCTTTCCCATCGCGCAGAATATAACGGTCATCATTATCGAACACAGCTCTATCACCAGTCCGGTTGCTGATGTCACGAAGGCTTCCCCGCCCGTCAGCTCATAACGCAGCGCGTTCAGCTCGGCTGTTCCCTGCTCCATCTCCGCTATCATCTCGGTACCGTAATCATACTGCGCCACCTCGTCAAGCCCTTCCATGAATTCCAGTGACAGCCCGTTCATCTCACGGAGCGCTTTTCTGTAATCCGCTCCGTATTTTTCATTTCTTTTCCCGTTCACATACGGTATCACGATGCCTATGATAACAAATCCCGCAAGTGCGACAGCTGCCGCCGGAGGGCACAGGTCAAACAATACCGCGAGCAGACAAAGACATACCACTGTTGCGATCGCTACCGGCGATACGGTATGCGCAAAGAAAACTTCCAGCTGCTCTATATCCGAAGTAAGCGCGCTTATGACTTCACCTTTATCCTTATTATCCAGCTTTGCGGGACACAGCTTTCTCAGGGCATCAAATACCCTGTGCCTTACTATCGCCAGCAGCTTGAATGCAATAAAATGGTTACAGAACTGTTCCCCGTAATGCAGCACACCTCTGAGTACAGCAACAATGAGCAGCGCTTTGATCAGTCCCTCGGGGATGATCGGTACGGCAAGACGCAGAGGGATGCCGACAGATTCAAGCACCTCGATCTGGCTCCTGTACGAATCTATACCAAAGCCCGCTATAGCGCCTATCGCTATCGCGCATATAAAACCTGTCACGCCGAGGACTACCGCCAGTATCATAACGGGCGTCAGCGGCTTTACAATATCGAGCAGTTTCAGCATCACCTCAAGAGCCGAAAGCTTCGATACAACTTTTGCTTCTTCCTTCTTTTCAGCTGCTGTTCCGGCTTCCTTCGGGCTCTCAGGCTCCTCTATCTCCTTCTTCCAGCCGTACTCCTTATCCTTATCCCATGCATAGCGTTCCAGCGCTTTCTGCGTCAGATAAAGCCCCCTAAACTCGCGTCCGTACCTTACCAGCTCCTCAAAGCTTCCCTGCTCGGCTATCACACCGTTCTTCAGATGGTATACCCGCTTTACGGGTTTCAGATTTGACAGTCTGTGTGAGATCAGCAGCACGGTCTTTTTCTTGGAGATCACGCGGATCACCGCCATTATGCGTTCCTCACTCTCCATGTCGATATTGCTCGTAGCCTCGTCTATGATGAGTATGGGAGTATCATGCAGTATGGCTCTTGCAAGCGCCAGCCTCTGTTTCTGTCCGCCGCTCATATTACTGCCGCCCTCTGCTACGATATCATCGAGCCCGAACTCACGGTTAAGCTTTAAAAGCTCCAGGGCAAGGTTCAGTTCTTCTTCACCCACTTCGGGGTTGCCCATTTTCAGATTATCCCTTATCGTTCCCTTCAGGATAAAACCGTCCGATCCCACCATTGTTACTTTCCGGTACAGTTCCTCTTCCGGTATGTCCCGAAGCTCCACGCCCCCTATCTTTATGCTTCCCTTATATCCTTTAAGCCTTCCGGCCATTATAGCAGCGAGCGTACTCTTTCCGCAGCCTGACACGCCGGAGACCGATATCATATCACCCTGCGGCAGATCAAAGCTGATGCCTTTAAGAACCTTTGTTTCATCATTATAAGAGAACTCAAGATCCCTTACTTCGATATCTATGGATCCTTCCGGAAAATGAGCCTTTCCGCCGCTTTCTTCAGGTCTGTCGAGCAGTTCAAACATCCTGTCACTTGCGGCGATGCCGTTCATCGCGATATGGAAATACGAACCGAGTCTCCGCAGCGGCAGGAAGAATTCGGTAGCCAGAAGAACTGTCATGACTGCGGGCAGTATGCCGATATTGCCGGCAAAGAAATCCTTAAGCGTAAAGATTATCCCGACAGCAGCTCCGCCGTAGGCCATTATATCCATCACAGCTGTAGAATTAAGCTGCATGGTCAGGACTTTCATCGTGATCTTTCTGAATGTTTCCGATTCCCTGTCCATCTCTCCGGCCTTTATCCCGTCTGCACCGTAGATCTTAAGCGTTGTCATTCCTTTCAGATTCTCAAGAAAGCTGTCTCCCAGCGAGGCATACACACCCCAGTAGCGTTTCAGCAGACGCTTTGCTACTTTCTGTACCACAACTATGGACAGCGGGATCAGCGGGACACAGATGAGCAGGACTATACTTGCCCGGGCATTCATCGGGAAAAGGACCGCAAAGAGCGTGAGCGGTGCCAGCAGGCTGTAGATGAACTGGGGTATATATTTGCCGAAATAGACCTCCTGCTGTTCCACCCCGTCGCTGATAAGCTGAGATATCCCTGCTTCCTTCCCCTTGCCTGCACCCGTATTTGAAAGACGCAGGAGCTTTTTGAATATTTCCTTCCTCAGTGTAAACTTGACGTTTTCTCCTGCTTTGTAAGAAGCAACGACCGCCGACCGGTCCAGCAGGTACCTGATAAGCACAAGTATCACTGCCAGGAGAGCCCACCTTAAGTCCAGAATACTGACGATCTTAAAATGCCTTTCGCAGATCTCCCTCAGGTATCTTGCTATCACATATATGATGCCGACCTGGCAGCAAAGCGAAAGCCAGTTGCAGACAACCTGAAGATATATATACTTTCTGCCGTCTTTCAGCAGTTTTAACAGTCTGGTTTTGATCATTTTCCTCTCTCCTGTCAGGATCAGCTTTTATAAAGAATATACATATATGGTATAAGGACTGCTGTCGTCTTCGTAAACCGCAGGTGCTTCAAGCCCAAGCTCCGCCTCGTTCGTAAACTGCACCCTCGAAAAGATATATCTGCAGTCCAGTGCCCGCAGCGCATCCAGGTCGGCCACAAGCCTGTGATCTTCAAATCTCACTTTCCTGGTAGGCGCATAGGTATTCTCATCAGAGCCTGAATACAGGCACACCCTCGCTCCCCAGTTTTTGAAATAATTGTCAAGATACGGGGATCCGTCAAGCGCAGGTGCGATGACCTTTTCCCACTTTTCCTTATACTCCTGGGAATACATTCCCAGATACCCGTCAACAGTTGCTATCCCGTTATAATCGAGCACTGCCGGATGCATTCCGTAAGCCGCAGCCCACTCATCATTATAATCCAGATCGGCCTTTATCTTATCAAACAGCTCTGTCGAATAGAACTCATTATAATTCATATAATAAGTATCTTTCTGTTTTATGATCTTATAAGCCTGGTTATAGATCGTGTAGTAAAAATCATTATAAACCTGCGGTACCATCATCACTACCAGGACGGCAAGCATGGCCAGCGCATTTGCAAGGTACTTAAGCCGCCTCTTCTGCGTGGCATACATCTTCACAAAGACACAGAGCAGTGCACAGTACCACAGCATGGGATTAAAGAAGACAGTTCTTGAGAAGATAAATCCCTTAAGCGGCGGAAGCAGGGTTTCAAAAGCCTTCCAGAACGGTTCATACTGGTACAGTCCGTAAATGATCACATTAAACACTATCCACAGCAGTATGCCGTTTAAAGGCTCTTTACTGATCCTGTCTTTCTTTTTGTTCTTTATATAATATGCGTTTATAAATACCGTACCCAAAAGCACCACAGGCAGTACGACAAAAGTATGGCTGTCCTGGTTATGGAAGGATGCCACCGTAAACTCTTCCGCCGCAAGGCCGAGTACCTCGCCGAAGGAAACTGCCGCATGTTCCATTGAAGAACGTATCGTGACTTCGGATGAAAACAGCATCTCTTTAAAAAGCCTGTATTCAAAGCATACATAACCGAGCGCCAGTACAATGACAGCGATAAACAGCCTGTCCGGAAACTTCTTCTGCTTTATCCACAGTATCATTACCGCAAGCGCCATATATCCCAGGATAAAGAAGCCATGATAGGCAAAATATGACAGGAGCGGATAACAGAATATACCCAGATAAAGAAGCAATGTCCGTTTTCTGTCTTCAAAATCCCTGTCATAAAGTTTTTTTATCAGCAGGGTGATGAGCGGTACGGACGTAAATGCTATGCCGTAGGTCGGGAATACCGGTATAAGCCCGAAGGCGCAGGCGCACAGCAGCACAGGCGCTTTAACGCTCTCATATCGCTCCTCGAGCAGATCCTTCGACAGCAGTATAAAACCGCTCATACCTATCGCGATCTTCAGTGCATAGCCAAGAAGATATGCCCATATTCCCGGAAAAATATAATACAGTGCGTTGTACAGCGAAAACTCGGATCCGAAGAGATCCCTGCTGACACCGTGCAGTATCGGCACATCCACATCATGTTTGAACCACAGTCCTCTGTCGGTAAGCACTTTGTAATGAGCCATAAAAAGGTCCAGATTATCATGCACCTGCAGATAGGATTCTCCTCTGAATACGAGAAAAACCGCGGCCTGTAAGAACAAAACACCGCCGCAGAAGAATAGATACCAGTATTTTAATATTGTCTTTCTGAAATTTTTCACCCGAGTATATTACCACAACTGTCAATGATACGCAAATACTATCCGGGTGGCCTCTTTTTATTCCTGATATTCTTTATCAATTTCCGTGATCACAGCCGTATCTCCTTCTACTCTGAAGCGGACATTTACCCCTTCATAGCAAAGCCCCCATACCCGCTTATCATCATGTATGAAGGCCGTTCTCGGATCCATTGCTATCAGCCTGCTCACGGTATTATAAAATTCTTCACCCAGCCCGGCCTTTATTTCATCGCCGGCCGTGACTGTAAGCTCCCTGTCCTTGCGTTCTTCGCCAAAACCGCCCTCAGCCTCCGGGTGGGAATCCGCATAAGGCAGATAAGGCTTTATATCATATACGGGCGTTCCATCCAGCATATCCGCTCCGCCTACAATAAGTACTTTTCCGAACTTCTCATCGTCCAAAACATCCAGCAGTTTCACACATGAAAGCCCTATCGGATTGGGCCTGAACGGAGAACGCGAAGCAAATACCCCTACCCTTTCCTTTCCTCCGAGCCTGGGCGGCGTTACCGTCGCATTCCATCCGTTTCTGTGGTTTTCCGAAAAATCCCAGATAAGCCACAGATGCGAATACTGTTCTATCCCCCTTACGGCATCGGGATGTCTGTAGGACGGTTCAAAAACAATACGTCCCACAGTCTCCCAGACAAGTCCGCTCTGTCTGGGAATGCCGAATTTCTCGCTGTATCCCGTATGTATATATGCTATCGGTTCTATCTCCACGGCTCTTACTTTTCAAACTGCCATGCGAGCACTTCGTATCCGCTTCCGCTGAAGGTAAAATACAGGTCTTTCTTACCGGTGAGCTTCTCATCAAGCTTTGCCTCGAATACACTCTCTTCTTCACCGGCTGCTGCAACTTCGATATAAGCGACCGCATTATCGATACTGTCTGCACTTACCCTTATAACACCGAACTTTCCGTTGCTCTTTACATAAGCCTTTACGCTGCCTGCACCGTCCGCGAAATCCAAGCCTGCAAGTTTTACAAAGTCTCCGCCATCTATACCCGTAAGCAGCATATTTCCGCAGCCGCACGCCCTGCTTACTTCATCGGCAGGCGCCGTATCCACACCCCCCATCAGCGCAAAGCACGCACCGTTTATCTTCCCGAAAGGATCAAGTGCTCCGACCTGCTGCCTTGCATCCTTTTTCATTTCTATATCTCCGATGGTACCGTCCTCGCCCATGGTGAACTCTTCTATGCAGGTCGAACGGTAACCGTGAAGTATCCCCATCTCCTTCTCAAGTATCCTCGCATGATAAGTGATATACCACTTATCCTTAAACTTAAATACAGCGTGATGGTTATTGCCGCCGACGCCGAAGAAAAACTCCGGATTTTTAAGTATCCTCTCTTTGTAAGTAAAGGGTCCGAGAGGTGATTTGCTCTCCATCACATTGATCTCACCGTTATTAAAGCCGTATTCCTTCGTTCCGGCCTCGTCAACGCTGAAATTGCTGCAATATGTGTAGTAATACGTATCCTTGTATTTATGTATGCCCGAGTCTTCAAAAAGATAAGGAGCATCTATCACTTCAGGCACGTCCTTTAAGCTCATCATATCCTCGCCCAGTTCCGCACATCTTCCCGTCATGGGGTGAGCGGCTTTTCCTTTAGGTACTCCGCCGCCAAAGTAGATATACGCCCTTCCGTCATCATCAACAAGTACTGCAGGATCAAAGAGCCACTCAACATTCCCGCAGTTCTCCATATCCCTGCGGATCAGGCCGTGTCCGAGTTCGTCCCTGAATGGTCCCACCGGCGAATCCGCGCACACCACGCCTATTCCGCCGCCGTTATCTGCGAAATACAGAAAGAACTTCGGCTTTCCGTCGATCATCTTCCATGCTGCAGCGGGCGCCCAGGAATTATGTGCCCACTTCGTTACGCCGCCCTCGCCTGCAATGGTGATCTCCCCGTGATCTGTAAAGTTGATCATGTCCCTAGTTGATATCACATACAGGCTTCTTATCTTGCTGTAGGTATTTTCCTTTATCTCACCCTTTTCGTCATATTCATATGCATCTGCGGTCATATAGAAATACACCGTATCCCCGTATACGAGCGCAAAGGGATCTGCACCGTAATGCTGCTCTATGACAGGATTAACATTCCCGTCCCCCTTATAGCTCTTTGCCGTTTTAATGCTCTTAAACAATTCTTCATTTGTCATAGTCAAACCCTCTCTGATCTTTTCCTCAACTTAACAGCAGGCGGCCCATATGCCGCCTGTTAATCATATTAAATATCCCGCCTAAAGTATAGTCAACTCTTGCTATCCGTCATATCATGCTTTGCTCCGGAAGGCCTGCTGAGAAGGCAGACTGTCTCACAGTTTCCGGTGAAGGGAAACATGTCTACCATTCCCCAGCGTTTTATCCCATAGCCTGCTCCTGCTATCTCTTCCATATCACGTTTCAGACTCGTCGGTTTGCAGGATACGTAGACCATCTTTTTGACACCGTAATCAAGTATCTTTTTCAGCGCCTTCGGATGTATGCCGTCACGCGGCGGATCCAGTATGATCACATCGGGCTTCTCCTCTATATCATCCAGAACCTTAAGAACATCCCCGGCGATAAAATCACAGTTCGTAAGCCCGTTAAAAGCCGCATTCTCTTTAGCCGCTTCCACCGCCTCTTCCACTATCTCCACGCCGGTCACATGTGCGGCCGCCGCAGCTGCCAGCTGCGCTATCGTACCTGTACCGCTGTAGAGGTCATAAATCTCCGCCCCTTCGCACTCGGCTGATATATATTTTCTCACCAGGCCATAGAGCACTTCCGCTCCATGTGAATTGGTCTGAAAAAACGAAAACGGACTGATCTTAAACTTAAGCCCCAGAAGTTCTTCTTCAAAATGATCCTCACCATAGAGCACATGCTGTCTGTCGCAGCGGACCACGTCCCCGAGCACATTGTTTTCTATATGCAGAAGGCCTCTGACATGCCCCTTAAGCTCAAGTTTCAGTATCTCTTCTTTCCATCCTTCGAGTATCCCGTCCGTAAGCAGCTTTCTCGCGGCCCTGTTCTCCCCTACGCTATCCGGTCCGCCGCACTCATCCCCTGTCGTGACCAGCGCTGCCAGGAGCTCTCCCGTATTGGCAGCTTTTCTGACCAGGAGATGCCTCAGTATCCCTTCATGGCTCTGCCTGTGATAATACGGTATCTTCCTCTCTGCAAAATACCGCTCCGTAGCATCGACGATCATCCCGAAATCACTGTCTGCTATAATACAGCTTCCGGCATTTACGATATCATAAAAGCTTCCGCGCCTGTGCAGTCCCAGCTTAAGCGCTCCGCCCTTCTCTTCATCCCCGAAAGTATACTCCATTTTATTCCTGTAGCCGGAATGCTCAGGACTCGGAAGTATGCCGTCATATTCCGCCTCCTTTGTATACTCTTCCAGCATTCCCTTTATCTGTTCTTCCTTTATCTTAAGAGTCTCTTCATAAGGAAAGCCCTGATAAAGACAGCCTCCGCAGATGCCCGCATTGCTGCAGCCTGCTGTCTCACAGTCTGCTTTTCGCACTACTTCCAGCAGCCTGCCCTCATATCTGCCGCCCCTGGTCTTATTTATCACAAATGACACAGTCTGTCCCGGCAGGGCATTTTTAACACTCACCCGCTCTGTTCCCTCTTCGCCCGCAACCTCGACTGTTCCTTTGTTGGGAAAGTCCATTTTTATCACTTTCCCTTCAAGTATCATTCCTTTTTTCAGTTTACCCATATGCACCTCAACTAAAACAAGGCAGGTCTTACGCCTGCCTGATATATAAATTCAATCTGAAGGGGATAACTTATTCTTCTTTCTTGCTCTCGTCTACGACAAGATCGTCGTCATCGAAGAAATCATCATCGAAATCGTCATCGAAATCATCATCAAAATCATCGAGATAATCGGGAGTCATGAACTTGTAAACCGCATAAGCTATGCCTGCAACAAGCGCAACTATGCCGATGATAATAAGTACTGTTTTTAATGTTGAATTCTTCTTTTCTTCCACCACAACGGGCTCCTTTCTGTTTAAGAGTTCACTTATCTTGATAGCTTCCAGAATATCTTCAAGTTTATTCTTCATGTCCGCAACTCTCCTATTCCGCAGGATACTCCTGCTCACATTGTTCTATATTGTATCACAGCTTTCACTGAATTTCCACCCTTTAGCTCACAATTTTTTCAGTTTTGCAAAAGCCGCATACATTATCTTCTGCCCGGCTTCATCAAACATCACTGTCACCTTATAGTCCTTCGGCCCCTTTTCCATCTCAGTCACCGTACCGCAGCCGTACTTCACATGTTCCACCCTGTCTCCCACTACATAGTCCGGACTGCCCGCAACAAGCTCTGCTCCCTTTGTCAGAACAGGTATCTCCTTCGGAGCTTCCTTCTTTTCTTTCCTGGCTTTCACGAAGTTTCCGAAAAAGCCGTCATCATCGCCTCTGCCAAACGGGACCTCCTCATTAAAACTCTTCCTGCCTGCCGGCCTCTCCTCATATTCAAAGCTTTCACGCGCTATCCTCTTCAGATCGCCTGAAAGATATTCCTCCGGTATCTCTTTTATAAAACGGCTCACGGCATTGTACTGGGTCTCCCCCCAGCTCCGCCTGCTCCTCGCAGCACTTATCTTCAATACATCCTTGGCCCTTGTTATCGCCACATAAGCAAGCCTGCGCTCTTCTTCTATGTCTTCTGGATGCCCGCTGTTTATTGACATGTTTGAAGGAAATACCCCTTCCTCCATACCGCAGAGATATACTCTTCCGAATTCGAGTCCCTTTGCCGAATGCACCGTCATCATATACACTCTGGGTATCCGCTGGTCCGCATTGTCCACATCGCTGACCAGCGCTACTTCCTCGAGAAAACCTGACAGCGTCCCTTCCGGCTCCTGCTCCTCATAGGCCGTTATCCTGTTCATCAGTTCCTCGATGTTTTCTATACGCTCCTGTGCATCATCTTCATCGGCGTCCTTTATCTCATCCACATATCCGGTCTCATCAAGGAGCTTTATTGCCATAGCCGATATTCCGAGAGTCTTTACGTCTTCCCTGTACCCTTCAATCATCTGAGCGAAGGTCACCAGCTTGGCAGCTGTCTTGCCCAGTCCCTCTATCTCCTTTGCCCTCTTGCAGGCTTCAAAGAATGAGATCATACGCATCTCGGCATATTCGGATACCTTCTGTACTGTCGTGGCTCCGATGCTCCTCTTCGGGACATTGATGATACGCCTGACAGCCAGATCGTCCGATGCATTATCAACTGTCTTCAGATATGCCAGTATATCCTTTATTTCTTTTCTGGCATAAAAGTTGATACCGCCTACGATATAGTAAGGTATATTCTCCCTGACAAAGGATTCCTCAAACTCACGCGACTGGGCATTGGTCCTGTACAGTATCGCGCAGTCATTATATTCCGCATGTCCCTTTGCATGAAGTCTCGCTATGTCCAGCGCCACGCTGTCCGCTTCTTCACGCGAACTGTCATAGTGGTTGAAATATACGGGTATATCGGACTCGCGCTCGGTCCAAAGCCTCTTTGTCTTACGTCCGCGGTTATGTGCGATCACGGCGTTTGCCGCATTCAGTATATTCTGCGTAGAGCGGTAATTCTGCTCGAGTTTTACCACCTTTGCACCCTTGAACACGTTCTCGAAATTCAATATGTTCATTATGTTCGCACCGCGGAATTTATAGATCGACTGGTCATCGTCACCTACCACACAGATATTCTTCCGTGTCCCCGCGAGAAGCTTTACGAGCTCAAACTGGGCGGTGTTGGTATCCTGGTACTCATCCACACAGATATACTCAAACCTGTCCCTGTAATTCTCAAGCACCTCCGGGCAGGCCTTGAACAGATACACCGTCATCCTTATCAGATCATCAAAATCCAGAGCATTACTCTTTCTCAGCGTATCCTGATATTCAAGATAGGCACGTACTATCTGTCTCTTTCCGAAATCCATCCTGTGCTGCTCTTCATAGTCGTCAGGTCCCAGCAGCTCATTCTTCGCATTTGATATCTCACGCAGTATCGTTGCTTCCTTTATCTGCTTGGGGTCTATCTGCAGTTTTTTCATGACTGCCTTCATCACCGACTTCGAATCATCGGTATCATAAATGGTGAAATGATTGTCATAGCCTATCTGGTCGATATGCCGCCTCAGTATCCTTACGCAGCTCGAATGAAAGGTCGCAACCCACACGCCTTCCGAGCCCATGCCCACATAACGGTCGACACGCTCGCGCATCTCTCCCGCCGCCTTGTTAGTAAAGGTTATGGCCATGATATTGTACGGATCAACCCCTTTCTCTTTTATCAGATAGGCGATTCGTCTCGTCACCACATTTGTTTTTCCGGAACCGGCTCCGGCGATTATGAGCAGCGGTCCGTTCACATGCGAAGCCGCCTCAAACTGTCTGTCATTAAGTCCTTCAAGTATATCTGACATTTTTCATCCTCTCCTGTATAAAGCCCCTGTATCGGCACTCCCGTCAACCATCTTACAGTACACTCACTACTATCCCTGCCAGCACCACGGCAGCACACAGAAGTTTATATGCAAGTCCTTTTTCCTTAAATACAAGGCGCCCCGCAATGACAGTCACTATCACGCTCGACTGCTTAATCACCGTCATTACCGTCACCTTCGAATCCGGTATGGCATTTGCCATGAAAAGCGCTCTGTCTGCCAGTATGAACATCAGGCTGAGTATCCATATCCAATAGTTCTTCACGGTCTTTTTAAAATCCATCTTCGTTCTGCCCAGCAGTATATACAGACCGTAAAAAATTAGAAGAAAGAGCATATACCAGAACTGCAGCTGCGATGATGTCACATCTTTTGTGAGTATCTTGTCCATGGTACCGCTCACCGCGTTCAGAAATGCAGAGATAAAGGCAAGAACTATATAATGCGGCTTTGCTTCCCCGCCGCCGTCCTTCTTCTGAAGCCCCAGCATAAAAAGTCCTAAGGCCACTATCGCGTTACCCGCTATCTGAAAAGCTCCGGGACGTTCTCCGATAATGATGACACCGAGCAGTGTCGCAAAAAGCATCCTTGATACGTCAAGTATCCCGTATATCCCGAGCGGGATACTCTTCAGTGCCTTAAAGCCGCAGATCCATGCCACAAAGATAACAAATGATTTGAGTGCTATCAGCGGAAGCCTGCCCGGTATGACACTCACAGCATTTCCCGCATCCCAGACCAGCATCAGAAATCCTATCAGAGTATAGAAGAACAGCACCTCTATAACGGTGCTGATCTCTAACGCTTTCTTTTTAACGATCTCCCTGGCGCCTTTCGTCAGGCCGTAGAAGAGAGTGAGCAGAACCCAGGTCCACATTTACTTCAATGCACTCTTCCTGTAGATTATATCCTCTCTGGAAGGTCCGTTGCTCACCATGGTTATGGGATAGCCTATCTGCTGTTCCACGAACTCTATATACTTTCTGCAGTTCTCGGGAAGCTGGTCATATTCCCTGATTCCTGTGATATCACACTTCCATCCGGGCAGAGTCTTCAGCACGGGTTTTGCTTTTTCAAGCTTATACGTTACGGGGAAGTCCGTCGTCTGCTCCCCGTCTATATCGTAAGCCACGCACACGGGTATCTCATCAAGATATCCCAGCACATCCAGTACCGTGAAAGCCACGTCCGTGGTTCCCTGCAGCCTGCAGCCGTATTTTGATGCCACACAGTCAAACCAGCCCACACGTCTGGGACGCCCGGTGGTTGCTCCGTACTCGCCGCCGTCTCCGCCGCGGTTTCTCAGCTCTTCCGCTTCCGCATCAAAGATCTCGGATACAAAAGCACCTCCGCCCACTGCCGACGAATAGGCCTTACATACCGTGATGATTTCCTTTATCTCATAGGGCGGTACACCTGCGCCTACCGCACCGTAAGCAGCTATCGTATTGGAAGAAGTGACCATGGGATAGATACCGTGATCGGTATCCTTAAGTGTACCCAGCTGGCCTTCGAGCAGCACTGTCTTGCCTTCCTTAAGTGCCTTATCAAGAAATGCGCTGACATCTCCCACATAAGGTTTTACCATTTCCTTATACTCCATAAGGGTGGCATAAAGCTCATCCACATCCAGAAGGGGCTTATGATAAAGATGCTCGAGCAGCACGTTCTTGGTAGCCACCACGCTCTTTAACTTATCCTTAAGGCCTTCATCGTCAAAAAGTTCATTTACCTGAAAACCTATCTTTGCGAACTTGTCCGAGTAGAAGGGAGCTATACCCGACTTGGTAGAACCGAAAGCCTTCCCTCCGAGCCTCTCCTCCTCGTACTGGTCAAATAATATATGATAAGGCATCACGATCTGTGCCCTCTCGGAGATCATTATCTTCGGCATGGGTACGCCCTTTTCCGTGATCGACTTTATCTCATTGAAAAAAATGGGAACGTTCAGTGCCACACCGTTACCTATGACCGAAGTAGTGTGATCGTAGAAAACTCCCGACGGAAGTGAATGAAGTGCAAATTTGCCGTATTTGTTCTTTATGGTATGGCCCGCATTGGCTCCGCCCTGAAAACGTACCACTATGTCGGCGTTCTGCGCCAGCATATCCGTGATCTTGCCTTTTCCTTCATCACCCCAGTTTGCTCCGACAACTGCCTTTACCATTGTTTCTCCTTTCGCTCTTATACCGCAGCCTATGTGCCCCTTTTCGCACACACTTAGATATTATAACGGTTGAACTGCCATAAGTAAAGTGTAAAATATTTCAGTTCAAAGCGTAGTACAGCCCCTTTTTCGCCATCAGTTCCTCATGGGTCCCGGACTCAGCTATGCCCTTATCTGCGATATAAAGTATACGGTCGGCATTCCTGATAGTTGAAAGCCTGTGTGCAACTATAAAGGCTGTCTTCCCCTTGAGCAGCGTTTCCAGTGCTTCCTGTATCAGCTTCTCCGTCTCGGTATCTATCGCACTTGTGGCCTCATCCAGTATCACCACAGGAGAATTTTTAAGTACTATCCTGGCAAAGCTCACCAGCTGCCTCTGCCCGGCCGAAAGTCCGCCGCCCCTCTCCTCAAGCAGGGTATTATAGCCCTCGGGGAGAGATTCTATGAATTTGTCCGCATGTATGGTCCGCGCCGCTTCCATGCATTCCTCATCCGTGGCCTCAGGCCTTCCGTAGCGGATGTTTTCCAGGATGCTGCCCTTAAACAGGAAAGGATCCTGCATAAGTACCCCGACCTTGTTCCTTAAAGATTTCAGGGTTATGCTGCGTACATCCATGCCGTCTATGGAAACATTGCCCGTTGTTACATCATAGAATCTTGTAAGCAGATTGATGACCGTAGTCTTTCCCGCCCCCGTAGGTCCTACCAGTGCTATGGTCTGGCCGGGTTCCACATGCAGGTCAAAATGCTCGAGTATGGGCACTCCCTCTTCATAGCAGAAGCTCACGTCATTGAAATCAACCTTGCCCTTCACTTCACCAAGACTTACCGCATCGCTTTCATCGGCGATATCCACGGGATGATCTATGGTATCGAAGACCTGCTCTAAGTTGGATGTCACCTGGGCCAGCTGCTGTATGATGACCGCGATCTGTGTGAGCGGTCCCGAAAACTGCGTCATATATGCCGAAAAAGCGACCACTGTTCCGGCATTCATCAGACTGTTACCCTTGAGCATGAGCAGCAGCGCCATGCCGTATAGTCCCAGGGTTCCTATATTCCAGAAGAGTTCCACTATGGGGGTATTCAGCTCGTTTCTCTTAAATATCTCGAACCACTGGTCGGCGCACTGGGTATGCACATCCACATATATGTCGTGGTTTAAGCTGCTGCGGTTGTTGCTCTTGATAATCTTCTCTCCCATAATGGTCTCCAGAAGAAATGCCGTACGGTTCGAGTTTTTGGCACGCAGCTTGGCAAAAAGCTTCCCTATCACGCGCCGCAGGAGCAGCACAAGTATCATCATCGGGATCACGGTCGCAAATACCACCAGCGTCAGCTGCGGCGAAAGTGACAGCATAAAGAAGGTGACTACCGCGATCTTTAAGAAATAGGTTATCAGCATCAGCACAAAGTTGGTAAAGAAGTTGGCCAGGTCGTTGACGTAGTCCGTAACCCTTACAACGATCTTTCCGTCCGGCTTGGAATCAAAATAATCAAAGGGCAGCTCCTGCAGCTTATAGAATATATCCTGCCTTACAACCGCGATTATATTATGTCCCAGCCTACCCATCAGAGTCTGGTGAAGATAGGTGATGCTTATCTCCGTAAGCGCTATGAAGGCCATGGCTCCTATGACCATCGCGAGCATGCGCATATCTTCATTAACCGTGACTTTGTTAATGATGGTACGCAAAAGCAGCGGACTTATAAGTCCTGTCACCGAAGACACACCCATCAGACACAGTACCAGGATAAATATCTTCCTGTGCGGGAGTATATACTTAAGCACCCTCGCAAACTGCTTTAAGTCTATCTTCTTTTCAATCTTTTCGTCTTCAAAATATGTATTTCTCTTTGCCATGATAAAAACTCCGTTTCCGCACTCAGTTTCTCTTCACGTTCTCATCCACTATATCCTTCTGCAGGGCCTGCTGTGAATGCCAGATCGCCGCAAAATGCCCGTCAAGTTTCATCAGCTCATCAAAGTTTCCTCTCTCGGTGATCCTTCCGTCCTGCAGATACAGTATCTCATCGCAATCTGCGACCGAGCTCATGCGGTGAGCCGAGATGATGAGGGTTTTATCCGGATAGTGCTCCTTTATCGATGCTAGCAGAGCCCTCTCGGTCTGGACATCCAATGCGGAAGTGGAATCATCCAGCACCAGTACCGGTGAGTTCTTAAGCAGGGCGCGTGCGATCGAAACCCTCTGTTTCTGACCGCCGGAAAGTCCGTAGCCTCTCTCTCCCACTATCGTATCGTAGCCGTCTTCCAGCCGTTTGATAAAGCCGGCTGCCTGTGCATGGTATGCGGCCTCCTTTATCTTTTCATCCTCTATGCCCGGACGCGGGAAGGAGATATTGCTGTCGATCGTATTTGAAAACAGGAAGACATCCTGGAACACATAGGAAAACTTATCCCTCAGCGACTCCAGTGTGTATTCCCTGATATCTTTGCCGTTAAGCTCTATACTTCCGGAAGTCATATCATGTATACGTATGAGCGATTCCAGGAGAAGACTCTTCCCGCTTCCGGTTCCGCCCACTATACCTATACGCTTCCCTCTGGGTATCTCCACATTAATGTCTGTCAGCATCTGTCTGTCATCCAGTACCATCGATGCATTCCTGATACTGATATCAACGCCCTCGCTTGCGGGAACGGTATCACTTCCGTCGGGTATCTTACTGTCGGTATCCATGAATTTCATCATCTTCTGTCCGGATACCAGCTGCTGCTGCATCTGGAAGATCATGTTATTGATCAGTGTCACATAATTCATGATACGGTTCACATACTCGGTTGCTGAAACCAGATAGCCCACAAGCAGTTTCCCCTGCATCACCAGTACCGCGCTTACCGCTATGCTTCCGATATATGCTGTCTGACGTATGATTGAAAAAGCCGCCTCAAAACGTGCCGACAGACCAACCTGCTTAAGATAGGCATCCTTAAGCGCCTCATTGGTCTCGTTGAATTTCCTCTTTTCCACTTCCTCATTTGTAAAAGCCCTTACCAGTCTTACCGCGCTCACATTCTCGGAAACAGTCAGGCTCATCTTTGCATTCGAACTTCTGATATTCATGAAGTTCTGTTTCGCTTTTTTTCTGAAACGCAGCAGCGCCACAGCAAATACAGGCGACAGCATCAGCGGTATCCAGAGCAGGCTCAGATTTATCTTTGCGAGGATCACTACGGATGCCGTCAGCACAAAGATACTGTCAAAAGTATTGGGAATGATGCGGCAGAAAAGTTCCTTGAACATGATGGTATCCGAGTTGATCGTCGTCAGCAGCTCACCTGTGTTGTACTTTGACAGGGTCTCACTGTCCAGCTCCATCAGCTTGTCAAAGGTCGCATATCTCAGGTCCCCTTCCAGTGTAAGGCCCAGATGCTGGTTTATCAGATTCCTTACATAAACCAGTCCAAGCTTTGCCAGCAGCAGGCCCATAAATATGGCCGCCAGACTTAAGAAAAGCCGCATGCTGTGCAGTTTCCCGAATCTCCCGTCCACAAGGAAGTACAGCGGACTATCCTTGGCCACCCCGTCCGATTTCAGACAGCAGTTGATAAACATTGCCGATATCAGCGGCAGTGTCAGGTCCGCGCTCAGCGCCAGCAGGCTTATACACTTCGCCAGTATCGACAGCGGCAGATTCCTCTTCCAGTATTTAAATCCGAATTTCAATACATCCATTACACTACCCTCTATTACTCCTTTTGTACTTTTTACACTATACACCGTGCTTATTTTTGTTACTATTTATATTTTGTCATATATATTTCGATTTTTGTTATGAGGATCCGGTGACGGTCCTTCTGTCATCACACAGGCTTGTTTGGGACAGTTCCTTTAGCGGACATTTTAAAAGGCTGCGAACAAGCGTCCGCAGCCTTTCTCATTTCATATTTTTTATGTTCCTACTCTTTCGTAAACCTCTCTATCCTGCATTCGTGAGTCTTGTCCTTCTCATCATAGTTTACACCCACAAACATAAGACCGCCCTTGTAGTTTATATGCAAGATAACCTACATGTATCAGGTAAGTAAATGCGTCGTTACGGCTGTTGAAGGAATCCATGGTATTTAAGTATCTTTTCCGGAAATAACACACGAAACTATCGACTGTCCGGCAATCCCCCGGTCAGTCGATATTGAAAGTCTTCATCGTCTCCCGCAGACTTTCCACTCGTGATAATACTTCATCTGTCCCGTGTGTCACTTCCGCTGAGTTTTCGGAGATCTCATGTATATTATTTGTCACTTCGTTTACCGCATCACTCAATTCCTTTTGTGAGGCATTTAAGCGCTCAAGCAGATCATTGATATTGGTAAATGATGCAAGCAGCTCCTCTGAACTGGCTCCGATACTCGATGTCTCATCAGCATAATAAGCTGCGTCATCTTTGTAACTCTGTGCCATTTCAGCAAGCATACGGTAGTCCTTCAGTACCTCTCCATCCAGAAATCCGATTATATCGCTTGCCTCATCAGAAAGTTTGGTTACGGAAGAAGTCACTTTCTGGGTGAGCTCATTTACCTTATCTATCTCTTTTCTGGTTGTTTCGGAAAGTGTATTGATCTCGCTCGCAACTACCGCAAAGCCCCTCCCGGCCTCTCCTGCTCTGGCCGCTTCTATGGAAGCATTTAACGCAAGGAGATTGGTCTGGCTGGCAATAGCTTTTATCGCATCGGAAACCTCAAATATCTGCTCTATAACCTTTGTTTCTTCAATGGCTTCCGTAAGCTTTGCCCTGCTGTCCTCTGCAATGCTGTTGGCTCTTGCCATATTTGCCATGATACCGGGTAGCTCTGACTCGATACGGCAGATGATCTCACTTGCCTTTTCCGCCATATTCTGAGCCTCATTTGCAAGGCTTTCTGCCGCCGAGTATACCTGTGAACTCTGATCCGCTATGCTTTCGGTGTTTATAGTCTGATCCTCGGTATTGTTGTTGGCACGTTCCATTGCCTCGCTGATATTTCCGATATTCTGCGTCATGGACGCTACCCTGTCTCTGGTCGATTCCATATCTGCCTTGATCGTACCGGATTCGACAGATGTTTTTCTGATTGTATTGAGAAAACGGTTTTCTGTTTCTTCGATCAGATATTCGATCTCTTTTGACTCGCTTTCTTTAAGCTCAACATTTCCGCGGCCTATCACCTTATCCTTGACAAACAGGCGCATGTGGTCAAGCGGTTCAAGCTGTTTTTTCATAAAGAGGGAGATAATGACCACGGATGCGA
Organism: Lachnospiraceae bacterium; assembly: GCA_024683645.1. Lineage (GTDB taxonomy): Bacteria > Bacillota > Clostridia > Lachnospirales > Lachnospiraceae > NK4A136. The sequence goes on along the minus strand of JAIKYA010000159.1, from coordinate 39,424 downwards.
TCGCAATGATGATCCCGGCAATTATATTGCTTAAAACAGTACTTATTATCTTATTTCCTATCACCGAGGTCTTCTCCATGACACCCAGTTTCCATCCTGTTGTAGCAATATCGGCGATGGCGACAAGTTTCTTCTCTCCGTCGTGATCAACGACATTCTGTACTTCTGTTTCGTCTATCTTCAGATCCACTACGCTCTGTAAATTTGTATTCCCGTTCTCATTGGGAAGAAAATCCGCATTGGGATGAACTATCACATCCCCGGAAGCGGTAAGAAGGAAAGCCGACAGATCCGCATCGTTACTGATGCCGTTTACTATTTCTATAAGCGACTCTATTGAGATATCCGCCAGGACCGCGCAGGTATGTCCTTCGCAGGTGAAAGGAGTACAGGCCGAAATGATCATCTGCCCTGTTGCGGCATCAACATAAGGCTCTGTATAGATGAGTTTACCGGCTTTCTGACAGTCGATCCACCAGCTTCTGGTGGTCGGATCAAGGTCTATCTCAAAATGCGTAGCCGGAAAAACGCCTCCGTCATAGTCATAGCAGGCATAGTACATAAGTGCGGCCGGATTGTTATTCAGGCATTTTTCCAGGAAATTCTCTATCTCGTCCGTATTCTCATAATCCATACCTGATATTGCCAGCGCAGCCGCATTAACTATAGCTCCCTGTTCGGAGAGAACCGCACCTATGAGTTTTGCATTATCGCTTGCATTGGTGATAATGCTTTTATTCTCGTTTTCTCCCATGATAGCGGAAGAACGGACAGCATTTAAGACCGTTAAAACAGCAATTATCGCAAGCAGAATACCTATAAGTATTGCTAAAAGCCTGTCCTTTATATGCCATAGAAAATTACTTTTTCCCGTTTCCATACATATCCTCCTTGAATAGATCATCATATCACTTACGGATGCGCAGCATCCGTAAAAACTTTTTTCTAAACGTTTACCACTCCGGTGGCGCCGAGCAGTTCCCTGTTTGCCTCAAGCACCGGGCGGACATGATCGCGCAGATATACTTCAACCTGCCTGGGTGAACGTCCGACATAATCCGCAGGTATCATTCTCGCTTCGAGTTCTTCCTTGCTGAGATTGAATGCAGCATCCGCAGCGATCAGATCAAGAAGATCATTGTCACGGCCGTCTTTCTTTATATGTTTTCCTGCTTCCATAGAGAGCTTCCTTATCTCTTCATGGAGCTCCTGACGGTCGCCTCCGGCTTTTACCGCATCCATCATGATGTTTTCGGTGGCCATAAAAGGCAGTTCTGCCATCAGATGCTTTTCGATCACCTTCTCATTTACAACCAGACCGTCTACGACATTGAGGCACAGCTCCAGTATGCCGTCCGTAGCCAGAAATGCTTCGGCTATGGAGATGCGCTTGTTTGCGGAATCATCAAGCGTTCTCTCAAACCACTGGGTAGCCGAAGTGATCGCGGGATTCAGCGCATCTATTATCACGTAGCGCGAAAGGGATGCGATACGCTCGCTTCTCATGGGATTACGCTTATAAGCCATGGCGGATGAACCTATCTGACTCTTTTCAAACGGCTCCTCCACTTCCTTAAGATGCTGCAGCAGACGTATGTCATTGCTCATCTTATGTGCTGAAGCAGCGATCCCCGCCAGTATGTTCAGCACCCTGGTATCAACCTTTCTGGAATAGGTCTGACCGGATACCGGATAGCAGGACTCAAAGCCCATCTTTTCGGCTATCATCGGATCTATCTTATCTATTGTCTCGTTATCCCCGTTAAAAAGTTCAAGGAAGCTTGCCTGGGTACCCGTGGTTCCTTTTGAACCGAGGAGTTTGAGCGAGCCGCTTATATATTCCAGATCTTCAAGATCCATCATGAACTCATTGATCCACAGTGTGGCACGCTTGCCTACCGTAGTGGGCTGGGCGGGCTGGAAATGCGTGAACGCAAGAGTCGGGGTATTTTTCTGCGCATCAGCGAATTTAGCCAGCTCATCTATAACGCACACCAGCTTCTTCTTTACCAGCTTAAGTGCTTCTTTCATAACTATGATATCGGTATTGTCACCGACATAGCAGGAAGTAGCTCCGAGATGTATGATGCCCTTTGCTTTCGGACACTGCAGACCGTAAGCATATACGTGGCTCATCACATCGTGACGCACCTCTTTCTCCCGCTTCCTTGCATCCTCATAGTTTATATCATCTTTATGGGCTTTCAGTTCCTCGATCATCTCGGGCGTGATCTGCTTTAAACCCAGTTCCATCTCAGTTTCGGCAAGAGCGATCCACAGCCTTCTCCAGGTCGTAAACTTCATATCCTGTGAGAAGATATACTGCATATCCCTGCTTGCATAACGCTCTGAAAGCGGGCTCTGATATATATCTGTTGCCATTCTCATGTACCTCCGATTTTTTATTCAAATTGGATTATACCCAAATCCCCTGCATTTCTCAACAGCCTGTAATTAGTTGTAAAAGATGCCAAAAGAACCATTCTCTCTGTCATCAAAGCATGTCAGCCGGTACCGCTCATGTAATGAGCACAGGACTGTGTGAGGACAACAGGACCGTCCCCGTGTCCTCATTGAAGTTCCGTGCCTGTGAGCATTCTGTATGCCTGAAGATACTTTTCGATGGTCTTCTCCTCTACTTCGACGGGAAGTTTCCAGTCATGTTCGTTACTCTTAAGCCAGTCTCTTGCAAACTGCTTGTCAAAAGAAGGCTGGCTCTTTCCGGCCTCGTAGCCTTCCAGCGGCCAGAAACGCGAACTGTCGGGAGTGAGCATCTCATCACCGATGACCATGTTGCCATCCTCGTCAAGGCCGAACTCGAACTTGGTATCGGCTATGATTATGCCTTTGGAATAAGCGTAATCCGCACATTTTTTATAAAGCGTGAGTGTATAGTCCCTGAGCTTTTTTGCATATTCCTCGCCGTGCCCCGGAAACTCTTTCTCGAGAACTTCTATAGATCTCTCATAGGAGATATTCTCGTCATGGTCGCCTATCTCGGCTTTGGTGCTCGGAGTGTAGATCGGCTCAGGCAGCTTTTCGGATTCCTTTAACCCCTCGGGCAGCTTTATACCGCATACCGAACCGTCCTTCTGATAGCTTGCCCAGCCGCTGCCGGTGATATAGCCTCTTACTATGCACTCGATGGGAAGCATGCGCAGCTTTTTGCACTTCATGCTGTTGCCGGTAAATTCCGGCTTTCTGAAATATTCGGGCATTTCATTTACATCGGTGGAGATCATGTGGTTGGGCACGATATCCTTCGTCATATCAAACCAGAATCTCGACATCTGTGTGAGTACGGTTCCCTTTTTCCTTATGATGTTCTTGAGTATCACGTCAAAGCAGCTGATCCTGTCGGTAGCTACCATGATAAGTGAATCCCCGTTGTCATAGATCTCACGGACTTTTCCTTCTTTGATTGGTTTCATTTTTCTCCTCCTTATGTTCCTTCAAATCTGTTTAATATACCTGCTATTTCCTGGGAATACTGCGGATACTTCTGTGCCAGTTCTTTTATTTTCTTCTGCGACACCTCCGCAACTTCCTTGTTATATTCCATTCGCTCCCGGAGCTTCTGCCTGCGTCCGATCAGCGCATGTCTTACTTCTACCATTTCTCTCGAATCTATAAGAGCTCCCGTCTGCTTGGTCCATATCTCGGGATCCTTTATACTCTGCTCTTTCAGGGTCTTGGTGAGCTTTCCGTAATAATACTCAAGTTCTTCCCGCAGCTTTTCATCGCGTGCCCTCGCCCCCACTTCTTCGGCGTAGATCTCCCATTCGGTTTCCAGATCATCCGCCGAGTCCACATCATATTTCATGTAAAGGTAGGACAGCAGATTGGTATTGTTCACATAGCGTATCTTTACGGTATTATGGACACCCGTAAGTTTGTTTCTGAGTTTTTCCAGACGTTTCATCTCCCTTACGGCATCCTGATATCTTACAAATATGACGGTCAGTGCCAAAGCTCCGGCCCCGCAGATTATGATATAGCCTATAGCCACATCCATTCCCATGCCAAACTGCAGTACAAGCAAAAGTATTATGGCCAGAAACATCGCGATACCGCAGATAAGCGCTATCCCTCTGCTGTTTACGATGGTCCCTTTTGTTTCATGCATCTGCAGTTTATAGGAACTCTTCTCGGCTTCGAGCTTGCGCATATCCATCTTTACAAGCCGCCGGTATTCCTCGGCCTCACGCATCTTCTTTATACCGCCCGGTATATCATCCTCGAAGCGCTCAAGGAATCTCATGCGTGCCTCGGAAAGTTTTCCGCATTCGGCATATATGCTCCGTCTCTCTTTTTCAAGGTTAGCGATCTTGCCGGCCTGGTCTGAAATGAGTCCGCGCACATCGGCCGGGAGGCCCTCTATCTCCTCCATATCCACAAGCAGGCTTGTGACCGCACTGTATTCGTCCTGACACTGCTCCATCTTATCGGCAGCTTCAGCCATTCGTCCCAATGCCTCCAGGACATAAACAGTTCTTATGTCGGGATCTTCAAAGCTTTTTTCGTCGTTTGCCTCATCCTCATCATCCCAGTTTTCTTCAAGATCAGGCTCATGATAATACCACTTATTGAATTTTTCCTTGATTTTTGCGAATAAACCCATATCACTCGATCATACAGTCTCTGAAAGCATCCATCTCCGAATCAATATACCAGACGGAGATCTCGTCAAATTCCTGCCTTTTGGAACTAAGTTTCATCTTTTCAAGCCCTGCAAGCTGTCCGTATGTCTCGGTCTTTTTGTATTCCTCTCCTGCTTTCTCCATCAGCTTTTCGGCATCCACGAGGATCGGAAAGTCTTCGGGCAGTGTATTTACGAATCTGAGATAGCCTGCCTCATCCAGTTCCAGCCTCTTTGCCAGCAGAAAATGCAGCAGCGCATCTTCATCTCCGGTCATCTGATAGGCCCTGTCATACATCCCTGCAGCATCGCTGAAATAAAACAGTCTCGCATAGACCGCCCCCAGGCATTTGTATACCGCAGCCTTCTCGTGATCCTGCGCATCGTCGTTGTTTTTCAGCCACTCCTCATATGCCCTGAAGGCCAGTGCATAATGCCTGTTATGGAAGAAATAGTCCGCAAGCACCTTTTCCCGCTGCGGTCTGGAAAGCAGGCGGCCCGAGCGGATCACCCTCTCAAGTTCCTTCATTTCCTTTTCATCTATATAACAGATCTCTTCAAGTATGGTCCTCACAAAGGACTCGGGCTTTATGCTGGTCCTGAGCACCCCTTTAAGTTTTTTGGCGAGCTCCGGCAGTGCACACTCGTCTTCGATCCAGTTTACCAGTTCCATGCTGGCAAAGTGTTCATCAAGGATGTCCGCATTCTGTACTATATAGAAACACAGTTCTTCTATACAGTACACCCTGGTCATGGTCATCTTAAAGATATACGGTTCCTGTGCGTATCTGCCCACGCACTGATATATATTTCCCATTTACGGCTCCTATATTCTGAACTCGCTTTCCCAGACCATTCCGCTGGGTGCATAAAACTCTCCGAATCCCATATCCCGGACTACCACCTGCACGCGGTTGACCGACAGCATCCTTATCTCAAAATGTATCCTTGTGGCGCGGGCCGGTCTGACCGGGGCTCCCGGAAGATATACCTGTTCCTCCCTTACTCCCTTGCCGTCTATCGGTGTCACGATTATATTGATGGGATTGACGTAATCGCTTATCAGGTCGCATTCCTTCGAACAGTCATACCAGTTCCTGCCCGCATCCAGAAGCGCCATATATGATTCCCGGCCTTCCCTCATCACCTTCATTCCCAGATTGGCACGTATCTTGTCTTTCCCCAGGAATACGATACCCTTTTCAAGCCCGCTTTCTTCCAGCTTTTCCATACCGCTGTAGCAGGCTCCTTTACTGAAGAGGTTGTTACCTGTAAAAGCTCTCCTCCCGCGGCAGATATACTTCAGTGAATCCTTGAGCCAGTCTCCCGCAAAGCCGTCACCCAGAAGGTAAACACTCGAGACCATCCTGTCCTCGATATTTGTGTAAAGTATATTATAAAACTCTGTATCGAGTTTGTTCTTCTTTCCGGATTCACCCGGCTTACCGTAGAACTTTACGGGCTTCAGATCGGGGTAAGACTTTTCTTCCGCCATCATCACCGCCGGTGAAGTCCTTATATTCTGGTGAAAACTCCACAGCCCCGTTCCGCGTTCTTTCATATCAAATACGCAGACATCATGACTCCACAGTTCCCTGGGCTGATGAAGTATGTAATGAAATGCACTCTCAGCGTGGCTTAAGAAAAATACCTTTTCCTGCCTTATCCTCAGAGTTTTTATAGCCTGTGTAAGAACCTCTATCATCCTCTCATCAGGGTCCTCGACACTGATCACTATCAGTGCCGCTTTCTCAACGGCCGCCACCGGGGTCAGCCGTCCCAGGCATTTTTTGATAAACAGTGCCAGCAGGTCACAGGGGTCGTAGTCGGAAGTCTCCACCTCCACTCTGCCGCCCCCAAGCGCTTTCGATACCAGATGATCTATCAGAAATGCTTCATTGGCCTCCGCGCGTACACGTGCTTCCGCCCCGCTCAGCCATACATTCTCCCCATACAGTCTGGCAAGAACGGCCGGTATGCGCATACTGTCTTCATCGGCATCTATGACAAGCGTTTTCGGTTCCATTCCCGGTGAAGCATAGCTTATCTGGGCAAACTCGTCATTTAAGTCCATTCCGATGACCACACGGTCTTTTATCCCTCTGCCTGTTGTATTCTTAAAGGCTTCCATTATTCACCGCCTCCAAACAGACTTTCCGCCATATGTTTCTTTCTGTCATATTCCTGCACGAGCTTTATAAAGGTTTTCTCATCCCCCATATTTCTGGCTATGGCCAGATTATTTATGAGCTCATATCTGCTGCTCTCTACGGCGCCCTGCATCCCGGCACACTCCAGCACGCTGGACTTGGTCAGTTTTTCCTGACGACCGTCCTCTTCCGTTATGTAATATCTTATCTTCTCACCGAAAAACAGGAGGAAGGATTTCACGAATATCCCGCCGTAGATATGCTTCATCTCTTCGCTCAGATATTCGCTCTCCACACCGTCTTCACGTTCGAACACATAATGCAGCACCACCTTCGATCCCGCATCTCCCCTGTATTCTATATAGCTCCAGCCGTCAAAGAGCTTAAGATAAGGCCTCATTGACGAAAACTTCATAAAGTAAGGCAGAAAGATATCCGCTTCGTGCATCTCATCAAGGAACACAGCGGCCTCGTTCCTCTCTTCTTCCGACAGTCCTTTATCAAAACGCTCCGATGCCACAAGCAGATATGCCAGCTTGCAGACGGGCATAAGTTCCTCTCCCAGCCTGTGTATATATAAGACTCTGTCGAAAATACTCTCATCCAGTTTGCGCTGTTCTATCAGATACTGGTAGGAAAGCATCGAAAGATATGCCTTATCAAGATCATGCGGTATACCCGCCTTTACTCCTTCCTGATATATATCACCGATCTCAGGTACGTAAGTTCCCGTATAGAGTATCTGTCTCATCATGCGCGAAAGCAGTTCAGCCGCAGACAGTTCAAATGCCACGGCTGCACGCCAGAGTTCTTTCAGCCCCTTTATGCCCGCTCTCGAATATCTGATCAGATAATTAAGGATATCACCGTCATATTTACCGGAGAACAGTATCCCTTCGCATATCTTCAGCATCTCGGGTGAATACTCCTGATCACTCCTGGCCAGCAGGCGGTCGCACAGACGCACCTGTATCTTTATGTCTATACTTTCGATACCGCATTTCTGTACCCATTCGAAGGCCTGGTCATACATTCCCGACGCTACCATTATCCGCACGCACTGTTCGCGGTCGGAAGCAGACATCAGTACCGGATCCAGTTCCGAAAGTATCGTATCGGTCTCGGAAACCATGTCATTGTCAAAATAGTATTCCAAAAGCGCAAGCCTGATGCGCAGCCGGTAATCCTCCGTCAGATCATCCTGTACCGACAGCCAGGAAAAGATAGCTTCATTTTCAGGCGTTATGACCGGATTCTCGCTGCCTTCCTCGGCACAGGAAAGAAACACGCCGAGTATCGGATGCAGAAGATCCGGCTTTGCCATACCGCCTTTTATCATCTTCGTCCTTGTATAGAACTCTTCGTTTCCGAAACGGTCTCCGTCTGCTGTCTCGACAAGTATGCTGTATTTATTGCCATAGAGCGATACATAGGTCTCACCGTTGTATACCGGGTAAACCTGTTCATTTTTCAGATGCTCGTATACCACTATCACCGAAGTAAAACAATCATCCGTAACACAGAGTTTTTCCACGTAGAGCAGCTCTGCAAAGGCTTCGGCAAATTCAGTCTCTGTACCGGGCTTTTTGAGAAGTTCACTGTAGAGGAAGGCCAGGTTATCGTTAAGATTCCGCTTTATCAGCTGTTCTCTGGTGAATTCCTCTATAGCCGGCAGGTACTGCTCATACAGCTCCTGATAATCATCTTTATGTTTTATCACGTTTGCATACAGAAAGGCATTTCTCGTTGCATCAAGTCCCGAACGGTATGCAAAATACATGAGCAGCAGTCTGGGCAGAGTCCCCGTGTATTCGGGGTCAACGGACATGATATAGTATTCATAGAGCCTGGGTAATCTTATCTCGGCTTTTACAGCCTTCTCATACCATTCGAAATATTCTTTTCCTATGCAGTTGCCCTTGATCAGCAGCTTGCAGATAGACTCGAGTATCAGATCTTCCGGCTCCTGTTCGTAGGAATACTTAAGAAGTCTGAACATCTCATCGGAATAGCTTCTCTCCTCTCCTGCGAGCAGGGTAAACCTTCCTCTCAGCTGCGCATCGGTGAGGTCCCTGCGCATGGCAAAGGTATATACGGCTCTCTCATAGTCTCCCGTCTCTTCCATAAGTCTGGAATTCTGCGAAAGCAGATGCAGAGCCTCTATATAAAGCAGAGGACTGGTATTCCCGTACTCATACTGTTCCTTGAGAAGTTTCCACTTCTTCCGGTCGCTCTGGGAATAACTCTCATCCATATACATCATAAGCCAGGCAAGACGCCAGTTCGACTCGTCATCGGCAAACCACTTTTCTATCTGCTCCGCATACTCCTCGGTAGCATCAGCATTATTCTCGCACAGACTCTTAAGATACAGATGATAGGCCCTCATCTCGATGCTGCACTCCCGCTCTTCCATGAGTACGCCTATCCTGTCGCAGATGGTCTTTGCCTCATTCAGCCTCTTCTGGGTGAGCATCAGCTGCACCTGATACAGTCTGTATTCTATACAGTCGGGATCCTTTGAGAGCACTTCCGAAAGAAGCTGTTCACACTGTCCCGCAAAATCAGCTCTTGAAAGCCTTCCCGTTCTGAAGGCAAGATACCGGTCCATCAGTTTCTTAAGCCGTCCCCTGTCCTCATCTTCATAATGTGCAACGGGACAGTTTATCCTGACCGGTACCTCTATACGTCCGTTCCTGTCATATATGACTATCTCTGCCTCATTCAGCCCGCGGACCAAAAGCTCAGTATCTATGTCGATATGGAGACCTGTGGTATTTCCGTCAAAATCAGCATCGCAGATCACATCTTTTTCCGGAATGGCAAAATCAGCAGTACTGTATACATAGAGGCAGGTATACCCCCAGCCTTCACGTTTTATCTTTATATTGATATCTTTGAGCTCGCCCCTGTATTCAAGCGAAACCTCGCTGACATCCGTCGTATATACAGGTACCACTTTCTTTCTTGTTATCTCGAGAAAGCTCTCCATATTCCGGGGATTGCCGTATACGGACCTGTAGCCGCGATACGCGGTTCTGACCTCAGGATCCTGGCCTTCCAGTATTTTCTTAAACTGCTCGGAATAGAACAGTTCCTGTGCCTCATCCCAGTCGGATTTGGCAAGATTGGCAAAATGGAACAGATTCCTTACCTCTCCCATGGAACTGTAGGGAGTATCTCCGAGTACGCGCATGGTATAAGGCAGTTCATATTCTCCATGATCCGAAACAATATCGAGCACACCGCTATGCACTTCCCCTGCACTCAGTCCGGTGGAATCCATCTCGTAGAGTATCTCCGGCTGCCTTCCTTCAAAGTTTTCCTCTTTAAGCTTAAGCCTCAGGTCCTTTGAATAAACATAACCTTTTGTCTCGCCGTCTTCGCACATCACATAAAAAGAACCGTACGTCACCTGCCCCGGAAGCACATCGACAACGATCTGCTCCACTGAAAAAACAAGCGGCTTTACGTTCCCCGAAAAATCATATTCTCCGTTTATGATACTCTGTACGATCTCGCGCAACTGTCTGTCCCCGCATAAGGTATCTTTATGTAAACAACGCAGATAAGTATATCACAATAATCCTCATCAAACAAGTCTTGTAAATCGGGCTTATGGGGATTTGACCCGCGTTGCATGCTGTGGTATCATAATTGATTGTCATGAGCAGAAAAAAACACAGAAAAAAAGAACGGCTGTCTTCAAAGATACTGAGATTCGTCGGCCGGTTCTTCATATGGTTCTTTGTCTCACTGCTGCTTTTACTCGGAGGAGCCTACGGCTTTTTCTATTTCGTGAACAAAGGGCCTTCTCCCCATCTCCGTGATCTCTTCGTGGTTTCGGCCATGGAATCGAGCGCCGGCGGCATACTGGCCAAGATCTACTTAAGCGATGAAGAGATAGAAGCTATCCTTAAGAAAAACAGCATGAAAGAGAACACTGAGATCACCGATACTACGCTTGTAAGCGTCATGACCGCCGAAAAAAGAGCACAGCAGGCCGTTTCTTCCAATGAAAGCGGAGAAATGCTGGTCTCTGATGATCCCGACGGTGACGGCATCGAAGTACACGATATAAAGGGTGCCATGTACCGCGGCAAGATGATGATAGTACTCGATCCTTCCAGAGTAAAGGTGTCCTGTATCCCTACCTTCACCAGCGGCGGAGGCGGCTGGACTCTGGCACAGCATATAGAGAAAAACGGAGCCGTTGGCGGTATCAACGGCGGTAAATATGAAGATGAGAGCGGTCTGGGTATGGGAGGCATGCCCGAAGGCATAGTACTCTCCGGCGGAGAACTGCGCATGGGCAGCCCCGGAGGCACCTACGGAGTATACGGTTTTACCAATGACAACGTTCTGGTCGTCGGCAATATGACCGCACAGCAGGCCATCAACATGGGTGTACGCGATGCCGTATCCTTCGGCCCCGCCCTTATAGTAAACGGAAAAAGTGCATCCTATAAAGGCGTCGGCGGCGGACTCAATCCACGTACAGCCATCGGCCAGCGCGCAGACGGTGCCGTGCTCCTTCTGGTCATAGAGGGGCGCCGCAGCACTTCGCTCGGTGCGGCCATGTCGGATCTTATAGAAGTAATGGAAGAATACGGAGCCGTAAATGCAGCAAATCTTGACGGCGGCATGTCTTCCTCAATGATACTTTATGACGAAAAGCTGGTAGACAACTGCCAGATAAGGGATTCAAGGCGCATACCCACCGCCTTTATCGTTATGCCCCCCTCTGCGGAAGGAGGCGCCCAATGAGCGAGCTTGAATTCTTAAGCCTCACAAATAAGCTTCCCGAAAACTTTCCCGAGCCTGAGGAGCAAAAACCCCGCAGGAAAAAGAAGAAGAAAAAACGTTCCGCAGCTTTCGGCATATTCATGCTCCTTTGGAGCAGCGCGCTGATAATAGCGATGTATTTCGGACTGAGATATTTTTATGATTTCCTTGTGGATTACGAATCGGTCTACCAGGCATCTCTTCCGGTACACGAGATCGACAGGCTCATGGAGTATTTTAAGTCCAACGATATGCGTACCGTTTACGAACTACTTGATGAAAAGCCTTCGTTCACCGAGTTTGAGACCGCTGACTCTGCCGTCTCATATATGAAATATATGGTCGTCGGAAAAGAACTTGACTACAAGGAGACCGAAAACAGCAATCAGGAATCGCCCGAATACATCATCACCGCCGATTCCTATATCATCGCCAAGGTCTCCTTCGCCAAGGCCGGCACCATGCTTAAATATTCCTTCCCCACCTGGAAGCTCAAAAGCCTCGAATTCTATACGACGGCTCTTGAAGGCTTTACCGTAAAAGCACCGTCCAACTATCAGGTCTGTGTTAACGGAAAGCCCCTTTCAGACAGTTATCTGACCGCCACCGATATCACGATCAGCGACAAGGATCTGTATTTCGATCCCTATTGTACCATTCCCAAGGGATCAGAGTATCACGGAGAAGGCCTGTATTTCAAGCCCGAGATCACGGTGAACGACGAGAGCGGCAATCCGGTCGATGTTGAATATGACGAGGCGGGCGATATCTATACCGCCGGCTTTTCAAAATCCGCACCTGATGAAGAAGCGATGAAGGATTTTGCCATACAGGCCGTAACTGATTATGCAAAGTATATCTCGCATGACCTGCCCGAAGGCTCGATCGACCATTACTTTGCCCCTGACAATATCTATCTCTATTACATAGAGCATAACGGCGGCAGGCAGTTCTATTCCAAACACGGACATGTGGATTTTAAAAATGTGGAAGTAAGGGATTTCATCTCCTATACGGATGACATGTATTACTGTGAAGTATATCTTGAACAGTGGATGCAGATGAACCGCGGCAGCGCGGAACCCGAAGTGGTCCCGACCGACGGGCGTTTCTACTTCGTAAAGATAAACGGAAAGTGGAAGATCTCCGGTATAGAATACGGAGAATGATCAGAAACTGCAGCGGCTTTCTATCACTCTTCCGCTCATATCCATAACATCATTTTCCATGATCGGAAATACCAGCTTATAAGCATGCAGTCTCTGTGTGCTTTTTCCTTTATACGGATGGCCTCCGTACTTGATGTCTCCGGCAAGCGGGTGTCCGATATGGGCCAGATGCGCCCTGATCTGATGTGACTTTCCGCTCTCAAGCTCAACCTCTAAAAGCGTATGGCCTTCTCTGTTCTCCAGTACTCTGTACCTTGTCACAACAGGGCTCCCCTCAGCTTTATCACTTATACTTACCTTATTTACCGCTTCATCTTTCATAAGGTATCCCTTAAGGACCGCTTCCCCGCGAAGCTCCCCTTCCGCAAGAGCCAGATAAAGCTTTTTTAGACCGCCGCTCTTTATGGTATCTGCCAGAAAGCGGCTACCGGCATAACTCAGCCCGCACATGACTATACCGGAGGTATTGCGGTCCAGTCTGTTCATGACTGAAGGCAGCTGTTTCGGATCGAGCTCTCCTTTTTTTTCAAGTACATAACCAAGCAGCCAGTCGTTGAGCGACAGTTCTCCTCCTCCGTCTGACTGGGTAAGCAGGCCCTCGGGTTTGTCCGCAAAAAGCAGATCCCCGTTTTCAAACAGTATGCCTACGTTTCTTATCTCCCGGTAAGCCTGCCTGCCCCGCTTAAGGCGCAGTTCGTCCGCTTCCCCGCGTCCGCTCATCTTCTCGTAGGTCTCATCCGAAAAGTATATCTTTATTACATCCCCGTCCTTCAGTATCTCCCTGCCGCTTGCTTTGGCCTCGCAGAGGACTATATTCTTTTTTCGCAGCATCTTATATAAAAAAGAGCTGCCGGCAGCCGGAAGCAGTTTGTTCAGATATTTATCAAGCCTGATACCGGCTTCTTTCCCGCTTATCCCTATCTCTTTCATAACGAAACATCCAAAACAAAGCTGCGAAGTCTCAATACCTTTTCCTCATCCCCGCCCATGCTTCCGATGCGCTCGAGAAACTTATCCCTGTCTTTGAATATCTTAACCGTCACGTTCTTTATCCCGTCTTTTTTCAGTATCTGCAGGATATGCTCTCTGGCCTCGTTCTCATCAAGCCCCTGATCGGCGGCCAGCCCGGCCACTTCATTCTCACCGCAAACAAACACATACAGAGGGAAATCCTTCCGGTATGAAGTCAGATATACATCAAATGCCGCAGTTTCATTCCTTTCCAGGACCAAAGCCTTTAGATCTTCCGGGCACGAATATCTCAAAGCCTTTGCGAACATTATCACCGATACCATAAACTTTGCTCCGGGCAGTATAAAGAGCACCGCAGCTATGGTCAGCAGATTATTCCTGCTCTGTGATAAGCTGAGTGAGGGATCCCGCCTTTTCATTATCACTATCCCGAGTATCAGGAAAAGCGCTGCCAACGCAAAGAAAAGCGCAGTCTTAAAGATCTCTCTTTTCATCTGCGCCCTTAGATATCCGTATTCGCCTTTTACCGTATGTCCTTTTTTCATTCAGCTAAAGTATCTGTGCCGCCCTCATCCGCATTATCAAATATGGACTTTGGTTCCTCCGGTTCATCATAATAGTTGTTATCGTATGCCTCTTCCTGCTCCGGAGCCCTGTTCAGTTCATTCAGGTTCTCCTGCACCGTCTCACCGAAACTGTTGAGCGATTCCAGGAAGCGGTTGGTATTTCTGGTACTTGTCTCTATGCAGTCATAGATCATGCCGCTTAAGTTCGAAAGCATATCATTTAAATACTTCTGGGCAGACATCATATAATGATCCGCCTGCGACTGTGCATCTTCTATTATAGCCTGTGCTTCCCTTGCAGCTGCCGATACCAGGTCGTCTGCCTGCTTTCTTGCCCTCATGCTGATCTCATTTTCGGAGAGCATCTCATTGGTCTTCATCCGCACTTCTTCGAGCATACGGTCTGCTTCCTGCTTTGCTTCGCGCTCGATGGCTTCCTTGTTGCTGAGTATCTTGCGGTAACGCTCGATCTCCTCGGGCACACTGCTCTTCAGATCCCTGAGAAGCGCTTCTATCTCTTCCCTGTTGACCCTTATGTCGGTGGCTGAAAATCTCACAGGTCTGCTCTGCTCGACTAATGCCTCAATCTCATCGATCACACTTTCGATCTTACTGTTGGTACGTGCCATGACCTCTTGTTACTCCTTTCGCAACCGCCTGCTCATTAAGCGAATTTCTCATGTATCCTGTCTACAAGGAATTCAGGAACACACTGACTTATATCCCCGTGGAAGGAAGCGATCTCCTTTACCGAGGATGAACTCAGATACGCATATTCCAGGCTTGTAGTTAAAAATATGGTATCCACTGATCCTTTTGAAAGCTTTCTGTTTGTCTGGGCTATCTGCAGTTCATATTCAAAATCCGTTATAGCCCTGAGACCTCTGATGACTATATGCACGTCTTTCTCGGCACAGTAGTCGATCAGCAGTCCGCTGAAAGAATCTATCTTTACATTCTGTAAATGTGACGTAGCCTCTTCGAGTATTTTAACACGTTCTTCTACAGAAAACAATGGAGATTTAGCCATATTGTTCAAAACGCTCACAGTAAGCGTATCAAACATCTGTGCTGCCCTCTCTATAACATCCAGATGTCCTAAAGTCATGGGATCAAAGCTCCCGGGATAGATCGCGTGTTTCATGCCTGCCTCTTTCTTATAAAAACATGCTTATTGGTCTTATAGATCTTTTCCTTTATTATATCAAATCCGTGCTCATATACAAAGGAAAAATCCCTGTCTTTTTCTTCTTCGATCACGATCAGCGTATCTTCGCCTACTGCCTTGCTGTTTGCAGCAGCAGCGACAAGCATCCGGTCGTAGCCTTTCCCATAGGGCGGATCTGCAAATATTACGTCTGCAGTCTCTCTTATGCTGTATCCGAGTGCGCTCACGCCGTCCTGTCTGAGCACCATTGCAGCATCCTCAAGCTTTGTCTTTTTCAGGTTTGCCTCGATACAGTTTACAGACTCCCTGTCATTATCAATAAAATACGCCTTCCTGGCACCGCGGCTGAGCGCTTCTATTCCTATCGCCCCGCTCCCGGAAAACAGATCCACAAATACCGCATCGGGCACGTAAGTCTGAAGCATGTTAAAAAGAGTTTCCTTTATGCGGTCCGTAGTCGGTCTTACATTATCTCCTTTAGGTGCCGTAAGAGGCACACTGCGGGCACTGCCTGCTATAACTCTCATCATTTTATCTTTGTTCCTTTTGCATCTCTCTTCTGCGGCCTTATCAGCGCCAGATCCAGCTTCTTGTCATGGAATTCTATTATCTTCTTTTCTTCAAAAGCATTCATGTAGAATACTTCCTCAACATAGTCGTCCGTGCCCAGCTTCATTCCGCGCACACCCACTGCCGCCTTTTTCTTTTCGGGTATTTCGGATACGTCAAACTTAAGCATGAAGCCTTTGTGCGAACAGAGTGTCACCATCATCTGGTCATAGATCAGGTTTACGCTCTTAAGCTCATCGTTATCGGCGAGCTTCGTGGCAGCCACCGTCCTCTTTGCCACATCGAACTCGCTTCCGTCCACATACTTTATCATACCGCTCTTTGTGATAAATGCAAGTCTCTGAAGCGCCAGATCATTCTGGGAAGTCACGAAAATGATATCTTCATCCTGGGAGTTGTAGTTGCTCACGTTGTCGATCGGTATTCCCTTATCCCTGAAACGTCCGTAAGGAAGATCCGAAACCTTTACCGTATGCAGATTTCCCTTGTTGGTGAAAGCCAGCAGTTTGCCTGTATTCTTACAGTTTACTATCCATGCACTCTCCTGCTCTATAGCTTCGCGGTTTCTCTCAAGCGTAGGATTGTCTATGGTCTTGCAGTAGCCGAAACGATCCATAAGGAAGACCACATCCATTTCCTCGATCTTCTTCTCCTCAAATACCGCCTCTTCGGCATTCTCGATCACTGTCCGTCTGTCCTGGGCATACATCTTCTTTATCGCGTCGAGATCATCGATGATGACTGCAGCCATGGATTCCCTGCGGTCCAGTATATCCTCATATCTGTATATATTCGCCGTAGTCTGCTCATACTCTTTTTTCAGAGCCTCTATCTCCAGACCTATCAGCCTGTACAGACGCAGTTCCAGTATGGCATCTGCCTGTTTCTCGGTGAATTTCAGCATCTGCGCCATTATCTCGGACTGTTTGCTCTTGAATTTAATGCCTTCCGTCACACCCTCGACCAGACATTTTTTTGCCTGGGCACGGTCATGCGAACCTCTCAGTATCTCGATGATCAGATCTATCACGTTGCAGGCTTTGATAAGACCTTCCTGCACTTCCTTCCTGTCACGCTCCTTTGCCAACAGGTTTGTATACTTTCTGCGGTTTACCTCGAACTGGAAATCCACGTTTGCAGCGATGATCTCCTTAAGCCCCAGCGTTTCCGGCCTGCCCTTGTCTATGGCCAGCATATTTACGCCGAAGGTATCCTCCAGGCGGGTCTTTTTGTAGAGCATGTTCTTGAAGTTCTCTACATCCGTATCCTTCTTCAGCTCAATGACTATGCGTATGCCTTCTTTCGAAGACTGGTTTGATATGTCAACTATATCCGTTGTCTTTTTCGTCTCGGCCAGTGCTGCCACATCCTGCAAAAACTTAGCGATGCCTGTACCTATCATGGTAAAGGGTATCTCGGTGATCACAAGCAGTACATGTCCGCCCTTGGCCTGCTCTACCTCTACCCTGCCCCTTATCTTTATCTTTCCGCTGCCGCTCTTATATATCTCCGGCAGCTCATCCTTATTGATGACTATGCCTCCGGTAGGAAAATCCGGGCCTTTAAGGTATTTCATCAGTCCTTCGGAAGAGATGTTCTCATTCCTTATATAAGCCTTGGTCGCTTCCACCACCTCACCGAGATTGTGGGGCGGTATCTTTGTCGCCATACCGACCGCTATACCCTCGGTACCGTTTACGAGCAGATTGGAAAACCTCGCCGGCAATACCAGCGGTTCTTTTTCCGTCTCGTCAAAATTGGGGCCGAAATCCACCACATCCTTATCCAGATCTGCGAGCAGTCCTTCCTGTGCGATGCGTGAAAGTCTGGCTTCCGTATATCGCATTGCTGCCGCCCCGTCACCTTCTATATTTCCGAAGTTGCCGTGCCCGTCAACAAGTATTGCACCCTTCTTGAATTCCTGAGTCATGACGACGAGTGCATCATAGATAGATGAGTCACCGTGCGGGTGATATTTACCCATGGTATCACCGACTATACGCGCACTCTTTCTGTGGGGTCTGTCATACCTTACCCCCAGTTCATACATATCATATAAGACACGGCGCTGCACCGGTTTCAGTCCGTCACGCACATCCGGAAGCGCACGGCTCACGATAACGCTCATTGCGTAATCGATGTAACTCTTCTGCATCACTTCGGAATATTCCGTTTTAAGTACTCTCTCCTGCTGTTCCATATATACCTCTCAAAGATAGTCGTTCCGATGATCTCAACTGCTTCAGTCAGATCATAAGCTTATATATCAAGCATCGCGTCGGTGGCATTCTCATGTATGAAGCTCCTGCGGGGCGCCACCTCGCTGCCCATAAGAAGCTCTGTCGTATCGGACGCAAGTATGGGATCCTCTATATCCACCCTCTTAAGCATCCTTCTTTCCGGATCAAGAGTGGTCTCCCACAGCTGTGCGGGGTCCATCTCACCGAGACCTTTGTATCGCTGCAGGGTAAAATTCCCTTTGTGTGTCTTTCTGTATTTTGCCAGAGCCGAATCATCATAAAGATATTCTTCTTTGCCCTTAGCCGGTATGGCCTTATACAGCGGCGGCATGGCTATGTAAACATGCCCTTCCTGTATCAGCTCCGGCATAAAGCGGTAGAACAGCGTCAGCAGCAGCGTACATATATGCGCACCGTCCACATCGGCATCTGCCATGATGATTATCTTGTCGTATCTGAGCTTTGTTATATCGAAATCGTTGCCGTAGCCCTCCGAAAAACCGCAGCCGAAAGCGTTTATCATGGTCTTTATCTCGGCATTGGCAAGCACCTTGTCTATGGAAGCCTTCTCAACATTAAGCGTCTTACCCCTGATGGGAAGTATGGCCTGAAATTCCCGGTTTCTGGCTGTCTTTGCACTGCCGCCTGCCGAATCACCCTCGACTATGAATATCTCGCATTTGGATGCATCCCTCGAACCGCAGTTGGCAAGCTTGCCGTTGGAATCAAAGGAATACTTCTGTTTTGTAAGCAGGTTGGTCTTGACCTTCTCTTCGGTCTTTCTGATCTTGGCAGCTTTTTCCGCGCAGCCTATGACATTCTTTAAGACTTCAAGGTTACGGTCGAAATAGTGTACCGTCTCATCGCCCGTCACCTTGCTGACTGCCTTCGCCGCATCCTGATTGTCAAGCTTGGTCTTGGTCTGCCCTTCAAATCTGGGATCTCTGTGCTTGATCGACACCACGGCTGTCATGCCGTTCCTGACATCCGCACCTGTGAAATTTGCATCCTTCTCCTTGAGATTCCCCAGTTGTCTCGCATAGCTGTTTATGACCGTAGTGAACATGGTCTTGAAACCGGTGATATGCGTACCGCCCTCGGCATTGTAGATATTATTACAGAAGCCGAGTACTATCTCGTGAAATTCATTCACGTACTGAAATGCCACTTCCACTTCCACATCGTCCTGTTCACCCTTGTAATAGACCACGTCGTGTATCGGCTCTTTTCCCTTATTAAGTGCCTTTACAAAGCCCTGTATGCCTTCGGGTTCGTGGAATACTTCCTCATCAGGCTGTTCTGTTCTTAAGTCCTTAAAATATATCGTCAGCTCCGGATTCAGATATGCTGTTTCATGCAGCCTGCTCTTTACGTCCTCCGCCTTGAAATAGGTCTTATCAAAGATCGTATCGTCGGGCGTGAAATTGACTTTCGTACCTGTCCCTCTGGTATTGCCCTTTTCCGGAAGGAGCCCGTCCACAAGCTCTATCAGCGGCTCTCCTCTTTCATACTCATCCTCATATATGTGTCCGTTACGCTTTATCGTAACCTTCATATGTGAAGAAAGCGCATTCACTACCGACGAACCCACACCGTGAAGACCGCCGCTGGTCTTATATGCACTGTCGTCGAACTTACCTCCCGCATGAAGTGTGGTAAACACGAGTCTTTCGGCACTTATTCCCTTGGCATGCATCTCTACGGGCATGCCGCGGCCGTCGTCCTCAACAGTCGCCGAGCCGTCTTTCTCAAGCGTCACCCATATATTGCTGCAATGCCCGGCCAGATGCTCATCCACGGAGTTGTCGACTATCTCATATATCAGATGATTGAGTCCTTTGGTAGATACGCTGCCGATATACATACCGGGTCTCATGCGGACCGCTTCGAGTCCCTCGAGCACCACTATGTTCTCGGCGCCGTAACTGTCTTTGTTCTTAATATCTTCTGCCATTTATTACCTGCCTTTTGATTACTATATGCTGTAGCACAAACGAATGGATTATACCATATATCCCCGGTGCTTGCAAGTCCAAATCGAACTTTTGTTCTGTTTTCCGTTTTTACATCTCAGCGAGGAATCTGCTGGGCTGTACCTTTTTTGCTGTATTCTTTTCGCGATAGAGCATAAACAGTTTATCTTTTGCCCTTGTCATCGCTACATACAGAAGTCTCCGTTCTTCTTCTATCTCCGAGATCTTTGTACATCTGCCCGAAGGCATCTGCCCCTCATTCAGCTCCGGTATGATCACCATTTCAAATTCCAGCCCCTTTGAGCTGTGCATCGTCATCAGCTGCACCGCATCCTCGCCCGCTTTCTTCTTCATTGCTTCCATGCCGTCCTGTTCTTTTCTTATCCGCTCCTTCCACTCCTCATAAGAATCACATTCTCCCGCCGCCTCCTGTATCAGGTCCATGAGTCCCGTCACAGCGGATATATCCCTTCCGCTTTTCTCCGCTTCTTTTACTACATGCGCTTCATAGCCCATTCCCTTGCGTATATAATTGACTGCAGCAAACGGATGCATGGCTGCGAGTTTTCCCAGATCATAGATGAGTCTCTTCAGATGTCCGTACATATACTTTTCAGTCCCGCATTGTGCCAGCATGCCCTCAAGATCGACCTCGCCTCTCCCGATATCTGCCCTGCTGATATATCTTAGCGGACTGTTCATAAACCTCAGAAAATTATCCCGGCCGTGATCTCCTCTGGAAAAATCCATCATGGCCCTTATATCCCTGCCCTCACGGCTGTCAAAAATGCTCTCCGCCCTGTCTTTCAGGAAAAAGGGGATCCCCGCCGCTGTCAGCCTTCCCGCAAAGAAACCCGCCATCGCATTTGTACGAAAGAGCACAGCCATATCCTTATATCCGATACCGTGTGCCGAGGCGGTCTTAATTAGCGTACAGAGCTTCTCTGCCTCATCGCTCCTGTCTTTGCACGCTACCGCAGCCACGCTGCTGCCGGCTCCCCTCCCGCTGCTTATCTTTTTCTTAAATCGCTTCTTATTGCAGCCGATAAGCTTAAGCGAGGTATCGACTATCGTATTCCCGCTCCTGTAGTTTTTCTCAAGCTTTATCATTAACGCATCCGGATAATCCTTTTTAAAGCCGAGCATTATCTCCGGATCGGAACCGCGGAAGGCATATATCGACTGGTCATCATCCCCTACCACGCAGAGGTTGTTGAGCGGATATGCAAGCATGCGCACAACCTGATATTGCAGAGGATTGATGTCCTGGAATTCATCGATCAGTATGTATCTGTACTGTTCCCTCCACATATCCAGTATGTCTTCACGTTCCGTAAACAGCTCCCTGCACCTGAGCACCATATCGTCAAAGTCCAGTTTTTTATTTTCCTTAAGAAGCCTGCCGTAGGCCTTACATGCCTTCCGGAAGGCTTCGGTATCCAGCGCGGCGATATCGGATCTGCACTCGTTTATGTCAAGGCCCGCATTCTTGATCCTCGAAACCGCTTCCAGCACTGCCGTCACTGTCTCTTCGTCAGCTTCCGTCAGTCCCTCACGGTTCATGGCCAGTCTTAAGTATTTTTTCTTTTCACCCTCGCCGAGTATCCCCGAACGGTCCAGATTGTAGAATCTTTTCAATATGTTGAAGTATACCGCGTGAAACGTACCGAAAGTAACTCCGTATGCTTCGGGCATAAGCGCGTTAAAGCGTGCCTCCATCTCCTCAGCCGCGGCCTTGGTAAAAGTGATGACCAGTATCTCCTCCGCGGGTATCCCGCATTCTTCGATAAGGTATTTAAGTCTTCTGGTGATAACGAAGGTCTTCCCCGCCCCCGGTCCCGCGAGCACCATCAGCGGTCCGTTCTGCGTACGCACAGCCTTAGCCTGCTGCGCATCGGCTCCTTCACAGATTTCAGATTTCATAGGTCCTGCCTTTCCAAGCAGCGGCCCCACTCAGACGCGTTTAAGTATAAAAAGGGGGCCTGCTTTTGTCAAGCAGCCCCCTGTGATCAGCCGTACTGTGCGGCTTTATCCGTATATTTTCTTATAGCCAGAAGGTAAAGCTCCGCTTTGTCTCTGCAGTCATTGCCTTCCCTGAAAAATCCCTGCTTCATGCCGGGATCGTCACCAACCGCAGCCATATTCCTGAAGGCTTCCTGGCTCCGGTCGGTATAGCGGTTCTGAAGCCTGGTCGCCAGTTTGACCAGTGCTCCGCTGGTCTTCTGAAGCACATAGATATCCTGCTCATTGCCGCCGAGCATTATGGTCTCTTCGTAGATATCCATGGCCTTTACCAGTTCATTGAATGCCGCCTCATCTTCACCGGCATCTATGGCCGCCACTGCTGCATGCCTGTGCGACAAGGCCGCGCGCCTCTTTGGCTCCAGCGGATCCTCATAGATATCCGGTGTGTCATCAACACCGTCATCGGTACGTATATAACCCGTGATGTCTTCGTTTTCGGCATCTCTGTCTGCATCGGTGCTTTTTGCATCCGTCTTTTCTTCCTCTGCAGTATCCTCCCCGTCCTTTACTTCTTCCTCTTTGATCTCACTCATCTTCCTCCCCTCCCTGGAATGGTCATTTCTCAAGCAGTTCTATTCCTGCTTTTATCCTCCTTAAACTCTCTTCCTTACCGAGCACTTCCATTATCTCGGTTGCTCCTGCCGGCGTCATCTGCTTACCGCTGACAGCAGTACGCAACGGCCACATCACGTAACCGTTCTTGTACTCATGTTCTGTCACATACTCCAGCAGTCTTGCATAAAGCGCATCGTTTGACCAGTCATCCTGTGCCCGCAGTATCTCAAGCATGTCTTTGAGTACGGGAAGTGAAGTTTCCTTAGTGGTCTTCATCTTTTTGTGAACATACATCTCCGGATCATATTCCGGCAGATCATTAAAGAAATCCACCAGTTCCTCGATATCCGGGAATATCTCGATCCTCGTCTTTACCATGCGGCCGATCTTAAGCTTATCAAGTCCCGGTTTCAGGTATTTATCAAGATAAGGTCCGGCAAGTTCAAAGAATTTATCCTCATCCATGGCCTTTATGTATTCGCCGTTCATCCACTTAAGCTTTACGATATCAAAAACAGCCGGTGACTTGCTGATACGGTGGTAATCAAATTCCTTTATCAGCTCATCCAGTGAAAAGATCTCGCGGTTATCCTCCGGACTCCAGCCAAGCAGCGCTATAAAGTTCACTATTGCTTCCGTCAGGAAGCCCTGCTCTATAAGATCCTCAAAGGATGAATGTCCGCTCCTCTTTGAAAGCTTCTTGTGCGTCTCATCTGTGATCAGCGGAAGATGTATGTATACCGGACTCTTCCAGCCGAAGGCATCATAGAGTCTCTGGTACTTGGGCGAGGAAGATATATACTCATTACCTCTTACAACGTGGGTGATGTTCATTGTATGATCATCCACAACATTCGCAAAATTATAAGTCGGATAACCGTCTGACTTTATCAGTACCATATCATCAAGCTCCGCGTTATCAACCGTTATATCCCCATACAGCTCATCGCTGAATGTGGTCGTTCCCTCATTCGGAATATTCTGACGTATTACAAAGGGTTTGCCCGCCGCCAGATTTGCTTCCACCTCTTCTTTTGAAAGAGAGAGACAGTGCTTGTCGTAGATGCTTATCTCCTTGCCTTCGACTACTTCCGTCTTAAGCGTTGCCAGCCTCTCCTTATCGCAGAAGCAGTAATATGCCTCGCCCTTATCTATGAGCTCCTTCGCATACTTCATGTATATGCCGGTCTTTACCCTCTCGCTCTGCACATAAGGTCCGTAACCGCCGTCCTTATCGGGTCCTTCATCATGATAAAGTCCCGTTTTTTCAAGTGTACGGTTTATTATATCGATGGCTCCTTCCACAAAGCGTTCCTGATCCGTATCCTCTATACGGAGCATAAAGTCACCGCCTTCGTGCTTCGCAATCAAAAACTCGTAAAGTGCCGTCCTTAAGTTTCCCACATGCATCTTTCCCGTGGGTGATGGTGCATACCTTGTTCTGATCTTTTCCATAATCTCTCTCCTTTATACTGGGATCCGTATTTTGGATCTTTTATTTTCTTTTCCTTATCTCTCTGATGATCATGCCTACCGCTATCATCATAAGCGGCAGAACAGCCATGAAGAATCCGCCCATTACGGTCCTGACGCCTCCCGGCACCAGTATGCGGTCATATTCGTAATTCTTTACCGCTATGTCAGCTACCTCTCCCGTCTCGGCTACCGACGTCAGCAGTTTTATGAACAGATTGTGGTTGCTGCCGCCGACCGCGCGGTTTATTCCCGGATCCAGGAAGTAATCCGATGAGATGACCGCAGCCCTGAAGCTTCCCTTATCAAGGTACTTTTTTACATATACACCCAGTGAAAAAGGTCCTTCTTCATCCTCATCCGTTCCGTTTAAGCGTGCACTCTCGGAAGAAGAAAGGAATGTCCTGCATTCGGCTCCCGGTGTTTCGGTAAGTTTCAGGCCTTTTGCAAAAGGCATATAAATATACCTTGTACGGTCCCCGGTGTATATCCCCTGCGTCCACGGTGTATCCGCTATGACCGGCAGGAGATAGGAATCTTCGTTGTTATAATATGCCTCGTTGACCTCATAGACCGTTCCGTCCAGCACCTTTATCCCCAGTCCTGCAAGCAGTGAATCGTAGTTTTTCTGCACGGTACCGTCCGTATATGCGCAAAGCAGCACGGCACCCGCATCCCGCCCCGTGAATTTTTTCAGTTTTCCCAGCTCATCATCCGTCAGATCCGTAAGCGGCCCGAGCAGGAAGAGCACGCTGCAGTCCTGCGGCACTTCGTCATACTGCAGCAGGTTTATGTTCTCCAGCTCGAAATGAGCGTTCTCTATACGCATCTTCAGTTCCGTATCAACTTCCGCTTCATCATGCCCGCCTATACAGTATATCTTTTTAAGCGACGCATCCGTTACATAATCTATGGCGGATACTATCTTTCCCTCACCGTCATAGCCCGTCACATCATAGCCGCTGACCACATAGGTATCGCTCACCGCGTTGTAAGCGTATTTGTAATTCAGCTTGTAACAGTCTGCATATTCTATCACCCTGCTCCTGTCACCGGCGGTCACTATCAGGCTGCCTGTCGAAGGCTCCCTGTCGCTGTACTGGCGGTAAAACTGCGGATTGGCCGCGGGGTCGATATATACAGTCTTTATCCTGTCATTATATGCCGACATATAGCTGAGGGTTGAATCCAGGGTATCATCCTTTTCACTCTCATTACAGTAGACATAGATCATAACGTCTTCGGACAGCCCCTCTATCGCTTCCTTTGCCTGTTCCGAAAGAGAACGTATCTTATTGTAGGTCATATCTATGGTCCGCTTTCCGGACTCCAGCCCCCTGACAGCCAGATTACAGCCGGCCATCACTGCCAGGACCAGTACGAGCCTGAGAACTCCTGTCGCCGCATTCAGAAAACCGCTGGTCTTCACATGAAGCCTGCGGGAAGTCAGGACAAATTCCGTAAGATAGAGCATGAGTATCGTAACGGAAATATAATATACCGGATCGGCAAGGTCAAGCGTACCGTACATACCGTTATCAAAAGGTCTGGCCAGGTCAAAGAGCCCGAATATCTTAAGCAGCACTTCATTCTTCACCCCGGCCGAGCTCACTATCCCCGATACCGAGGCACTGCACATGAGCACAAAGAAAGTCAGGACGGCAGCGATTATCTGGTTATCCGAAAGCGCAGAGATAAATATCCCTATACCTATACAGGCCATGCCAAACAGCACAAAATAAATTACCGCAACGACATTTTCCTTAAAAGGCACGTCCCCGTATATCGACAGTATGAACATGAATACAAGCAGCAGGGGAACTGTCGTAAGAAAGGTCATAAGCGCTGCCAGGTACTTTCCGGCTACAACGGCTCTGGCAGAGACGGGTGCGGTAAACAGCAGCTGATCGGTCCTGTATCTTTTCTCCTCCGCAAAGCTCCTCATGGTAAGCAGCGGAAAAGTAAACATGAATATAAGCTTCAGCCCGCCTATGATATACGAAAGGTAAGGATATCCTTCATCCAGTCCGTAAGCTTTGAAATACCAGCCCGTGAAGAACAGCGTGATCGCAAGGAACAGCCAGCCGGTCAGGGTCTTAAAATTGGATTTCCATTCTTTTTTCAGCACAGGGATCATTCTTCCTCACCCCCCTGTGTCAGTTTCAGATACACATCTTCAAGCCCGATCCTGTTATCGGCAAGTTCCAGCAGCGTAAAGCCGTCAGATACGCACATCTGCGCCACCGCTTCCCGCAGGTCCTCGCCGGGCGTTGCGGTCAGTTCTATGACCGTCGAGTTTTCATCCTCGCTCAGCGTTCTGATACTCTCCACTCCCTCTATCTTAGAAGCATCGTTCTCTGCGGCAGTAGCATTGCCTTTCAGCACGAGCTTAAGTCTCTGCCTGTCATTGTATTTCGTAAGGAGTTCATCCTTTGGCGAATCAGCCAGAAGCTTTCCTCCGCACAGTATGAGCACATGATCACACACCGCACTCACTTCGCTGAGTATATGAGTTGAAAGGATGATGGTCCTCTTTTCTCCGAGCTTTTTTATCAGCCCTCTCATCTCCACGATCTGCTTGGGATCGAGCCCGGATGTTGGTTCATCAAGTATCAGGAGTTCGGGATCCCCGCAGATGGCTCCTGCGAGTCCCGTTCTCTGTTTGTAGCCTTTTGATATCTGTCTTATCAGCCTGTTCAGGACAGGTTCAAGATCGGCAAGCTCCGCAACCCGCTTTGTTTCGCTTTTTTTATCCGCACCACGCAGTCCCTTAAGTTCAGCGGTATACTCAAGATACTCCCTTACCGTCATATCCTGGTACAGCGGAGGCTGCTCCGGCAGATAGCCAAGCAGCTTTCTGGCTTTCAGCGGATTTTTCAAAAGCGAGATGCCGCCTATTTTAATATCTCCCGAATCCGGTCTCAGGTAGCCCGCCAGCATGTTCATCGTAGTGCTCTTGCCTGCACCGTTCGGTCCGAGAAATCCGTATATTCCGCCCTTTTCCGTCTCAAAATCAAGGTCGCTTATAACTTCCCTGCCGCTGTAGCTTTTATATATATGAGATACCTTAAGCATTAAGGATATCCTCCAGTTCCTTTATTTCTCTGGCTTTTACATACATAAGCGGGAACTCGCCCGCCAGTCTCTTTACACATCTTCTGCAGAAAGCACGGCGCTCGTCCATATTGAACTTAAACACGTTCTTGTGCCCCCATATATGTGTAAACAGGCTCTGTTCCCTGAGTTTTCCCGGATCGCTGCAGAAGGCCTCAACTCCGTACCCCTTTGCTGCCGCGCACATCGGGAGTATCCTCTGCTCTGCGAAAACCATGTGGCAGAGTTTGTCATCGGTCTGCTCACTCATCTTCATAAACTTAAGACTCTCACAGGTAAACTTATCCTTAAGATCCGCATCAGCGATATAGAGCAGCGCCGTATTGGCCGGAAGCACCTTAAAGTCCCAGCCTGCGGGAAATTCATAACCCTTTTTCATCTCGAAACATCCGGGATCCGGGTATATCTCGGGATTCAGTTCCTCCCTGTGTATCACCTTTACATATGCGTCTTTCAGTTCTTTTTCTATATTTTTCCAGATGATGAGATCCGTATCTATCATAACGGCAGGGGTATCCTCCATTGAAAGTGCCACCATTTTCCCCGCTGCCCAGTATACTTTCGGATCGATATCATCAGGTACTTCCATCCTTACCACGCCGCGTTCAAAGATATCCGCTATCCCCTCTTCCTCCAGATAGCTGCACGCGGTATCATCGGCATACATACGTACGGGACCGTTATAAGCCTGATAGGCAGCAACAGAGAGCAGAAGGGTTGCGATCTCGTAATCCTCCAGATGAAAGCTTTCCCCGCCTTTTACGAAATATGGTGCTGTCCAGAGTGAATAGAAGCCTTTCATATAAGATCCAATCCGTAACCCAGCTCTTCGATGAGCCTTCTGTTTACGAAGCGTACATCCTTTCTGCCTTCAAGACCGGTATCACCGCTCTCACCCCGCATATATCTTGATACGCCGTCACCGCCGCCGTAAACAAAGCTCCCCCTGTGATAGCTTCCGGAATAATAACTGCCGTTATAGAGCCTTGCCGGAAAACTCCCTCTCAGAAAGCTCCCGTAACCGTAGCCCAAAAGAAAACTGCCTCTTGCAAAACTGCCGGCGCCTCCGATGCCGCTGACTGCTCCGAAACCTTTGCCGAAACTGTATGAAGATCGCAGGCTGTTTCTGAAACTTCCCGTCCTGCGGTAGCTTCCGCGCATAAACAGACCGCTGCCGTAACTGCCCCTGTAGCTTGTACGCGGTCCGAATAAAGAAGGTATACGGCTGCCGGCAAGTGCCGGGACTTCCCGGCTTATCATGCTCTCGTTCATATGAGCATCGTCCGGTGCTTCATTTCTGAAGAACCATACATATTCGGGCGGGATCACCTCGCAGCCGTTGAAATACATATCCATGACCATATCGGAATAGGTAACACAGAAGCTCATCACATAGAGCCGTCCGCGCTTTGACTTTAACCTGACGAAAACCGGATAACCGGTATTGCCTTCCGAAAGCCGCTCCGCCAGCTCCCTGTCGCAATGCAGCATAAAACCGCCCGATGGCAGAGCGCTCACAAGCTTTGAATTAAACTCTCCGTTCCAGACATTGTATACATGGAAGGCATTTATATCATCTTCATAATTGATCAACGAGAAAAAGGCATACCCTGCATGGAATGCCGCCAAAGAGTTTATCCGAATGTCATATTCCCGGACAGGCTCGTACGTCTTCCTGTCCAGCCAGTCAAAAACTCTTCCCATTTGAGCTCCGCGAAAACCGGTATCATCGTCGGTTCGCTTTGACAAACCGGCTTTGCACATAAAATTACGCATAACATTTTAACAAAAAAAAGCGAAAAACACAAGATTTCCGCTTTAACTGTACCTTAAAAAATTCAACAGCTCAGGGCTTATTTTGCTATGCCTTTCCGGTGCTGCCGAAACCGCCGCGGTCGGTATCCCCCAGCCGGTCCGTTTCTTCAAAATCGATGGCCGGCTGATGCTCCATGATCCTGAACTGGCATACACGGTCATTTACATGTATCTCCGTATCTCTCACGGCATACACCGGCATAAACCACTGGTCGTTATCGCCCGAATAACTCTCGTCTATCACCCCGCAATGGTTTGTCTGTATCACGCCGAAGTTTTTAAATGTTGAACTCCTCGGCACCACATGGGCTTCATAGCCTTTCGGCAGCTGCATGGCAACGCCGAGAGGGATCAGCTTAAATTCTCCCTTCTTAAGCACTATATCCTCGGCACAGCGCAGATCTATCCAGTCCGACTTTCCGTCAATATAACGCAGCTTCTCTATCCTGTCCGTAAAATATTTGATCTTTATCTTTTCCATATTCTCAATAATCCTCGCAGAAAATTACCGGATCCGTGGGATCCGTAAGCTTAAGGCTCTTCTGTACATCGATGACCCGCTGGTTGGCGCTCCCCTTCCAGCGCAGATTTGCATCAAATTTATCCTGTTCGAACTCTCCGTCGACAAGTACGTCCACGTACTGCATCACCGGATAATGCAGCACCTGTTCCCAGAGATATCCCGTATAAAGCCAGATAGTCTTGTCCGGATATTTTTCCTTTACTTCCTGAGCCAGTTTCCGCACATCCACCCTGTTCCCCGGAAAAAGCGGATCTCCGCCGGAAAAAGTGAGTCCCGAGATATAAGACTTATCCAGCTGCTCAAAGATCTCGGCTTTCGCAGCCTCATCAAAAGGCAGCCCGCCTTCGGCATCCCAGGTCTGCGGATTCTGGCAGCCCTTGCAGCAATGCTCACAGCCCGCTACCCACAGAACTACGCGCAGGCCGTCACCGTTTAACATATCATCGTGAGTAATATTATGGTAGCGCATTACAGATATTCGTTCCTTTCACAATTATCAAAAAAACACTCCGCGATAAGCGACTCCTCATCCGATTGATCTTCTCCGAAGATCCATCGGATGACCGTTGCACTCACATGCATCCGCATCGTTGTCACCCGGAAAACTTGTTTTCCGGCTGATCTGCGGTTCTTTTCTTCTCCGCGATAAGCGACTCCTCATCCGATTGATCTTCTCCGAAGATCTATCGGATGACCGTTGCACTCACATGCATCCGCATCGTTGCCACCCGGAAAACTTGTTTTCCGGCTGATCTGCGGTTCTTTTCTTCTCCGCGATAAGCGACTCCTCATCCGATTGATCTTCTCCGAAGATCTATCGGATGACCGTTGCACTCACATGTCTGCGTCTCTACAGCTT
This sequence comes from Lachnospiraceae bacterium, assembly GCA_024683645.1. GTDB lineage: Bacteria > Bacillota > Clostridia > Lachnospirales > Lachnospiraceae > NK4A136. Next base: position 8,828 of record JAIKYA010000159.1, on the reverse strand, counting down.
CCGGCATGAAAACAAGTTTTCTGCCGTAATCTGTCGATACGCATCCATGCTCGTCGCTTATCGCTCACATGGACCGCCTTTCCGCGATCTCGGCCATTTTGGCGTCATTAAGCCTGGAATCACCGTGGACACGCGAGTAGGAAAGGTATCCGTTCATGCGGTCTATCTTGGTCAGGTTACGGCTGCCGCATTTCGGGCATACGTCCATCTCCAGTTCTTCGTGACCGCAGTCATCGCAGTATGCGAGGCTTAGATTTACTCCCTCATAGAAGCCCATATCCATCGCACGGCGCACCAGTGTGCTCACGGCTTCGGTATTGTAGCTTACGGGATATTTTACATACTGTATCTTTCCGCCGTTTAAAAGTTCCCAGAAACGGTTCTCAAGATCCTGCTTCTGGATCGGAGTGATATCCTCGGTTACATGGCAGTGGAAGGAATTGCTCACATATTCCCTGTCGGATACACCTTCGATTATGCCGTATTTCTTTCTGAACTGCTGGACCTGCAGTCCGCAGAGACTCTCGGCCGGAGTACCGTAGATGGCATAAAGATTGCCGTCTTCTTCCTTAAACTCCGCGATACGCCTGTTTATGTGTTCCATCACATCCAGCGCAAACTGTCCGTCCTGCACAAGGCTCTTTCCGTTATATAGCATCTGCAGCTCATTAAGTGCCGTGATGCCGAAAGAAGCGGTTGCCGCCTTGAGCAGCGGTTTTATCTTGTCATGAAGTCCCAGATGACCGCCGAGGAAACCGCCTTCGCAGTATGCCAGCGGGTTGGTGGATGCTCTCATCTCTCCGAGATAGGCGTAAGTACGTATATGGAGCTGACGTATCAGGTTTAAGTAGTAATCCAGCACTTCATAGAAATCCCTGCTCTCCTGTCTTGACTTGGCCAGTATCATCGGCAGATGCAGTGAGACCGCACCTATATTGAAACGCCCTACAAATATGGGTTCGTCCTTGTCATCCGCAGGATGCATGCCGCCTCTCTCGTACCAGGGCGAGAGAAAAGCCCTGCAGCCCATGGGTGATATCACCTTGCCGTACTGCTTGTACATGCTCGCTATATATCCTTTACCGGTGAGAGACAGCCAGTCGGGATACATGGTCCTGGCCGAACATTCAACACCGGCCTTGAACACATCGACCAGCTCCCCTCCGGGACCGTGAAGGTTCTCATCGTAGAGAAATACTATCTTCGGGAAGAGCACCGGCTTCTTGTGATCGGCCTTGCCCTGTCCCTTGCGGCGCACGTTCAGCATCGCAATGGTAGCCTGTTTTGCAAAACGTCCCCTGCCTATACCGGCAGTCACCGTTATAAAAGGATAATCGCCGCGGCTTGATGCCACGGTATTGAACTTGTACTCCCAGCCCTGGAAGCCCTGTTCAAAATCCCTTACCACATCTTTATAAGCTTCAGCCTCGGCAGTGGCCTTATCCACACCCATGGCCTCATATTTCTTTGTATATTTCGCATAGGACTTTTCCGCATAGGGTTCCAGTATCTTATCAACCTCGGGTACGGTAAAGCCGCCGTACTGCTGCGAAGCGGCACTGAGCACTATATCTCCTATGACATCGAAAGCAACATCCAGCGTCTTCGGCTCGTTATACCAGATATTTCCCATCTCAAAGCCGCCGCTTAAAACATTCTGTACATCAAAAAGACAGCAGTTCATCGTATCGCGCCTTGCCGACATATCATGCACATAGATATATCCGTCACGGCAGGCCTGCAGTTCTTCTGTCGTTAAAAAGAATTTCTGATACAGCTCCTTATTGAGCTGGTTGAATATAAGACTTCTCTTGGTAGACACCAGAGCGGAATCTGTATTGGCATTTTCCTTATCGCCTATATACATGATGGACTGGCTCTTCTTGTAGACATCATCCAGCATGCGCACAAAGTCCTGCTTGTAATTGCGGTAATCCCTGTAGCTCTTTGCCACTATGGGTTTTACCTGCTCCAGTGCACTTTCCACAACATTATGCATGATGGGAATGGGGATCTCATCCACATCCATCTCATCAACTTTTTCTATGACATACTGACAGATGCGCCGCTTTTCTTCCTCGGTAAACTCGGTCAGTGCCCTGTATGCGCTCTTTCCCACGGCATCGATCACCTTCTGGACATTGAATTCCTCCAGTGTATTATCCTTTTTGATGACCTTTACGGCCCTTTTCGGCTTATACTCTTTTCCGAAATCGATCTCTGACATAACCCGCCTCCAGAACAATTCTTAGTGTTTATATTCTTCTGTGCCACAACATCTTGTGGCGCTCTATGATTATAAAATGATTATCCGCCCTTGTCAATCTAAACTTATCGTTACCCGGAGGGCTTTTTGCTTTATGGAAATTCCGAAGGGATTTCCTGTAAGGCAAAAAAACGGAGGGTACTGTTTCCCCTCCGTCTACCGCTTTTTACTCTCCGGACACGTCTTTAAGCCGACTTGCCTGCTGCCTCTTCCGTCACAGCTTCCTGTTCATCTGCTGCTTCTTTGGAATTCTTATTCTTTCTAAGGGCAAAGCCTATCAGAAATGCCGCCACGATGGCTACGATAAAAACTATATAAGTCACGAGATATCTCATGAATCCGTCTGCAAATAATGAAAGTTCATTCATGTATCTTTCCTCCGTCATACAAACTATATAGATTTTACTCTAAGTCGCCCCGGTCGTCAAGAACCGCATTATTATCCGCCGCCGAGGTAGCAAGCTTATCACAGCGTTCGTTCAGTTCCTCTCCGTCGTGGCCTTTCACCCAGATGAAGCTCACCCTATGCTTATCTTTCGCCGCCAGCAGCCGCTTCCACAGATCCACGTTTTTAACCTTTTCGTTTCCGCTGCGTTTCCAGCCTTTCTTTATCCATGAATCCAGCCAGTGCTGATTGAAGGCATCCACGATATATTTAGAATCCGAATATACTTCCACCTCGCAGGGCCTCGTCAGGGCTTCCAGCCCGGCTATCACCCCCATCAGTTCCATACGGTTGTTAGTGGTCTTTTTATAGCCTGCAGACAGTTCCTTTTCATGCAGCACACCCTTTGAATCGGTAAAACGCAGCACCACGCCGTAACCGCCGGGACCGTCGGGATTCCCTCTGGCTGAACCGTCCGTATAAATGATGACCTTAGACATTCTTCCAGACACCTTCCTTTATGAAGTTCTCTGCCATGTGCTCCGCATCCTTTATCACTTCTTCATCATAGCCCATGACACTAAGCAGCCTGATGGCATTTCTTGTGGTAGCTTTTCCCTCCATCAGACGATAGTTGAACAGCACGTCTCCGTCTGCTATCTCTTCTTCAAAATGATAGTTTTCATACCTCTCCTTTAACAGCTCTGTAAGCTCTATGTCATGCGTAGCTGCAAAACACAGCATTCCGCCCTCTTCCATAAACCTGAGTATCTGGGTGGAAGCCGCTATTCTCTCTACAGTATTTGTACCGCGCAGCACCTCGTCCACGAAGCAGGCAATACGCTCGCCCTCCTCTTTTGCAGCCTCCAGTATACGCCTTAAAGCTTTTATCTCCACCATAAAATAGCTGTCCCCCTGCTCCAGATCATCCCGAAGCGCCATCGAGGAATAAAGCCTGAAGAAGTCTGTATGGAATTCATCCGCGCAGGCATAGTTAAAGCACTGTGACAGCAGCATGTTTACAGCAACAGTTTTAAGGAAAGTGGACTTTCCCGATGCGTTTGAGCCCGTAAGCAATACCGAGGATTTTGTTTCAAAGGAGTTCTTTACCGGCTCTTCTATCAGCGGGTGATAAATCTCCACAGCCTTCATCCCGCCGTCAAATACCGGCACACAGCCTTCACCCATGGCTTCCTTGAAAGAGCCGGCGGCTATCAGCATCTCCATATATCCGAGTGCCCCGTGCAGGGTATCTATGTCCTCTTTGTGCTTCTGCATCTGCGCATACATGGAATAAAATGCGATGATGTTGGGATGCAGCAGCATGTTTGTATAATCCGCGAGTATGGTCAGCGGATTACCGTCCCCGCTGCTCTCGGCAAAGGCCATTGCCGCCCTCTTCTTAAAGATCTTAAGTTCATTCAGGGACTGCTTCATCTTATCCTGAAGCTCCCCGCATATCCTGGGATTTACAGCCAGGATCTTTTCCGCTGCCTTCATATCCTTAAGCACATACTTGAGACTGGTCATATAGGGCTGGATCACGTTCATGGTCTTAAAGTACCAGATCATGTTCCCGACCAGCACGACTACTATTGCAAGTATGCCCGTAGCCGGATTGATGAATACAAGACCCACGGCGATTGCTGCCAGTATGGGTGCTATAAAGTGATAAGGAAGCGAAGGTATCTTCTTTAAGGTCTCTGCAAAATCCAGATAATCATAAAGTGAATATCTCTCGTTCTTTCCCATCTGAGCAAACTGCATCTGCAGCTTAAGTCGTATCTCCTTTTCTTTTCTCAGATACTCTATCTCGGCATCACGCGCCAGCAACGCCTCCCTGTCCTTAAGCGGAGTTCTCAGCGTATGGTAGAGATACTCTTCTCCCGCCGATGAATAGGTAACATCCATCAGCGCAAACAGCCTGTCCATATCAAGGTCCGACCAGGTAATGTCATCTATGCCCGTACCGGCACCATGCCTTTTATAATATGACGGTATGCACTCCATACGAAGAACGGGAATCCCCTTCTCGTTAAGCTGTCCGTATTCTCTTTTGATCTTTCTCTCCGTAAACAGACGGTATTTCTTTTTTTCTGCCAGTCCCATCAGAACGATCACTGCGACCACTCCGAATGCGATCGACGCTATCAGTAAAACATCCATAACTCACTCCATAAAATCCGGTCCGAAACTTTCCGGCAGCAGTTCTTCCAGCGTATGTATCTTCAGTTCCCCTCTGCCGTCGCCGACGATCACCTTCAGTTGTTCCGGATCCGAAAACTCTCTCATCACCTGCCTGCAGATGCCGCAGGGGTATGCATAATTTGTCCGCTCCCCGCTGCCCCCGGCTATGGCTATCATCACTATCTTACGGTGTCCCTCGCTTACCGCTTTGAAAATGGCTGTCCTCTCGGCGCAGTTGGCAGCACCGTAGGAAGCATTCTCTATATTGCAGCCGGTATACAGACTGCCGTCCTCTGTGATGAGCGCAGCTCCCACCTGATAAGAGGAATACGGCGCATAAGCGCCCCATCTTGCTTCCATTGCCAGTTCAAAAAGTTCATTTTCCGTCATATTTCAAGCAGCTCCTTTAATTCGTCAAATCTGTTTATCACTGCATCCGCATCATCCGCCGTTCCGAAACCGTAGGCAGCATGTATGAACCTGATGCCCGCTTCATGGGCTGCGTCGCAGTCTCCCTGTATATCGCCAAGGTAGACGGCATTTCTGTAGCCGTTCCTCTCTGCCACAAGTTTTATATTTTCCGCTTTATACTTTCCGTGGTCACCGTAGCATTCATGATCGTGTATGAAATCTGAAACTCCCAGTTTCTCACAGGCCAGTTCTATATATCCCTTCTGACAGTTGCTCACGACACAGATATCGATATGCTCCGAAAGCTCCTTTATGGTCTGCGCCACCTTCGGATATGAGAGATCTTTTATATTTGTCTCCAGTATCTCTTCCTCATAACGGACTCCGCGCTTCATTATCCGCTTCCTGTGTTCTTCGGTCTGTGCCGGAAAAACAAGCCTCGCGATCTCATCCATCGGCTTTCCGAAATAGTTCTTAAGGTCTGCGGCCGTGATGTTCACATTCACACCCTCGTCTGCAGCAGCCATCATCCAGGCATCCTTAACGAGCTCCGTGGTATCCCACAGAGTGCCGTCCACATCCAGTATCAGTGCATCTGTTTTCATATAACCTCCTTAACGCAGATACCAGCCCGGCAGTAAAAAGTACGAGACTTTTTCAAACAGAGGAGATATCGACGTAACATCGATGAACACGGGCGTCAGTACCAGACAGCACAGTACATATACGGGTATAAATGCCGGAAGCATCCTTCCCATTCCGGGTACGAGTCCGAGTATCATCATAAACAAGAGGCATATTACCACATAAAGGATCATATTCGCAAGCTCCCCGCCCAAGCCAGCCGGCGTTCTGTCCACTCCTGGTATGCCCTTCACAAAAGCAAGGGTCAGGAATGATACAAGCGCAGCTATGAGCATGGGTGCTAGGCATAGCACAAAGCGCACGCTCATCTTCGCGTATACCGGGTTTTCCGCGTATGAATAATATGTCATAAGCCCGCAGAGTCCCGAAAGCATAACAAGGACAGCCAGCAGCCCCCTTACCGGCGAAAGTGCCACATCCGAAACAGTGGGACGCGAGTACTCCCTTCCCCCCTCATAATCAAAGGAAAAGGTCCCGCCTCCGTTATATATGCGCTCATAAGTTTCATATACATCATTTATATCAAACAGCTCAGGCGAATATCCCGCTATTGCGCTCTCCTTTGTGAAATAATCTCCCATGCGTCTTTTAGCACACTCCGGATAAAGCCTTGCATAAAGCGTTTCCGCTGCCACAGCTCCCAGCGTACTTCCCGGAGAGGAGATCTGCGTTATCAGTCCCTTTGTCTTTCCCCTTCTCATATCTTCAAAGAAGGATGCCGGTATCACAAAAGCGCATTCTGACTTTCCGGCGGCAACATCGTCCGTCAGTTCTTCTTCATTTTCTTTTTCCTTAAAACTGAACATTCCCTCATCACGATCCAGAAGACGCCTCAGGATATCACTCTCCTGACCGCCCCCTGTAATGCAGTATGATATGCTGATGCATACTTTTTCACTTTCCGCACCGCGGTTCCCCAGGATAATGCCCGCAAGCGGTATGGCCATAAGGATCAGCAGTTTAACGGGATTTTTGAAGCTCAGTTTAAGCTGGGCCATAAAGAACCTGAACATGTTCACAGTCTGTCACCCCGCGATCTGATATGGGCCAGCAGCGCAGAAAGCACTGTAATAAGGCCTGCGTAAATGAGCAATATTGCCGCATCTTTTGTTTCCGTTCCGTTTATGATACCAAGCAGATCCCGGTGCAGTATGGCTGCAGGCAGTTTATCTCCTAAGCCGGTAAGGGCTTTGGGCAGAAAAGCCTTAGGAAGAAAAGTTCCGCCGGCAAAAAGCATAAAAAGCGAAAAAATAAGCTGCATCAGCACCGCCCCCGGCTTTTTGTCCGCAAGCATATGCCAGAACACATCAAAGGCCGAAAGCACCGCCGATAAAAGCAGAAGGAAAACAAATACCTCAGACGGTGAGGGCAGCAGCTCCTTACCGGCTGCCCGCGATCCGGCAAAAAAAAGCAGGTATAGTGCCAGCACGGACAAGAAAAGCACTATGAAATGGGCAGCGGTCTTTATCAGTATGCTGCCAAAGAGCAGCCGTCCTTTTGAAAGATAAACATTATAGAAGCCGGGATCGTCACGCCCAAGTGCCTGAGAAAATGCCACGGTGGAAAAGAAGAAAAACAGTAGTACTCCGCTGCAGATATAATATATCAGTACGGGATCCGCTGATGTCCCTCCATAGCTCAGCTCATCATAGCCCGGCAGTATCAGCCCCCGCCTGAAACAGTTTTCCCTCTCAAGTACATAACCGAAGTTGATCAGATCTATCTGATCGTAGGCATTTCCGAGTTTTCCGTTCTCGCCGGCCTCCGAAAAAAGATATGAAGCAGTATAGGTCCCTGCCTGCGCCGCCGAGAGCAGGTCTGCGCCTGCCCTTGTCAGCTCGGCAAAGATCAGCGAAGCCGTATCAGGTTCATCCGGAAGTATGATAGTCGCGGGTATGTTGCTGCCCCAGAGTATGCCTTCCATCATACCGTCCGGTATCAGCATTATCGCAAATACATTTCCGCTCCGAAGCTCCTCCCTTGCCCGCTCCTCGTCCGTTATCTCAAATTCGAGCCCTTTTGAGGCACTCGACAGTTCTCCGAGATAAGAGGCCAGCCTTTCCACATAGGATGAATCCGCCTCATAGCTTACCACAGCTATTTTTGCCGACAGCGGGCTTCCGTTTTTATACAGCCTGCTGCTTCCCGCAAAAACAAGCAAAGATACCACCAGCGACATAAAGAGCATAGCTCCGAAAAAGGCCGGCAGGGCCATCAGATTTTTTTTCAGTTCAAGGACAAATAGTCTTCTTTTCATTATCTACCGCTGTTCATCAGGTCGACCAGGTCACCGATCGCTGAATTTCCGCCAAACTGCGTCAGCACCATCCCTATTATGCTGTTCTGCATCAGATGGTCATATATCTCCACACCCAGCTTGTCAAAATCAGCCTCGCTCATCTTCAGTATCTCCCGTCTGGGTTCTGGTATCTCTTCCGCTTCGTCAGCATCAAACATGATATCCGCATCTCCGGAAAGGGTAAGATTTATGATCCCTGCATCCAGATTTATCTCCGGAGCCTCGACCAGTATACCGTCCCTGGACATGGTACTGTCAAATACCGCCTTTAAGCTTATCTCCTTCTTACCCGAAGACAGCTTAAACTCCATGTCATCATGTCTTTCGTTATCATTCTCCGTACCGTTGCAGATGATCTCTGCCATTACGCCGCCGGTCTTTCCGAAAGAAATATTCATATCGTTCCTTGCACACTCTTCGGAACGTATCTCCATGTCAAAAACAAAGCCCGCATACCCGCCTCCGAGATATGCCAGGTTCCCCTTTGGCGTAAGCGCCGCCTCAAGCAGACAGTCGCCCTGCGCACTCACTCCTGTAATCCCCATTTCAGCGAGAAGTTTATTGATATCCTCTTCCTTAGCCGTTATCGGATAAACATCACAGGATACTACGGCTCCGTCTATAAAAATGTCACG
>JAIKYA010000085.1 GCA_024683645.1 Lachnospiraceae bacterium | reverse complement strand
TCTGCCGGATACATACCGCAATAGACCATCGACAGCACTTTCTTGTATCCGGGAAGAGCTTCCGCACAGGGTCTGTCCGCTTCTGTCACGGTATCGCCGACTGCAGTATCCTGCACATTTTTAATGGACGCTGTAAGATAGCCTACCATACCGGCTGAAAGCTCCTCACACGGAATGAACTGTCCCGCACCGAAGTATCCTACTTCTACCACTTCGGCTACAGCTCCGGTCGCCATCATCTTTACCCTGGTTCCCTTCTTCACACGTCCGTCCATCACACGCATAAAGACGATCACGCCCTTATACGGATCATAAAGAGAATCGAATATAAGCGCCTTCAGCGGAGCATCATCGTCTCCTCCGGGTGCCGGCAGTCTGGTCACTATAGCTTCCAGTACATCTTCTATGCCTATACCGTTCTTAGCCGAAATGAGCGGGGCATCGGCAGCTTCAATGCCTATCACATCCTCTATCTCGTCCTTGACCCTCTCCGGCTCTGCGCTCGGCAGATCTATCTTATTAATAACCGGCACGACCTCAAGGTCATGATCCAGCGCCATATATACGTTTGCCAGCGTCTGCGCTTCTATACCCTGTGCCGCATCTACTACAAGTATGGCTCCGTCACAGGCTGCAAGTGATCTGCTCACCTCATAATTAAAGTCCACGTGTCCCGGGGTATCGATCAGATTAAGTATATATTCTTTCCCATCCTTAGCCTTATATACGGTTCTAACCGCCTGGGCCTTTATGGTTATACCTCTTTCTCTCTCCAGGTCCATATTGTCGAGCACCTGCTCCTGCATCTCGCGCTCGGTCAGCAGCCCGGTCTTCTCTATGATCCTGTCCGCCAGTGTGCTCTTACCGTGATCGATATGCGCCACTATGCAGAAATTTCTTATATTATCGTGCATATATTTCTCCTGTTTATCTTCAGCTTTCAGTATTTTAGCAGCTGCCCTGCAGCAAGCCGTCTGCCACGGCCCGGTCTCTTAAGCCCGGTCAATCGTAATATTTTATCAAAACTGCTCTTATACTGTCAATCCACGGCAAATCCTTCGATCACCGCATCCGCCACGTCAAGTCCCGCCTCAGTTAATCTCAGAAAACCAGCCCCCTCCGTAAGCAGGCCGTACTCCTTCATTTTTGCTATATGCTCACCATATTCCTCATACAGGTCAGCCCCGTACCTGTTCCTGTATTCCTGAATGCTTACGCCCCGGATAAGTCTTAGCCCCAGCATCATCGTCTCAAACTTCTGCTCATTGATGCTAAGCTCTTCTCTCTCTTCGCGTATCTCTCCGCCTTTCATATACTTCGACATATCCGAAGTATTCTTCCACCTGACATTGTCCACACAGGAAGCGGCATTCAGGCCCAGTCCCAGATAATCTTCCCTGTTCCAGTAAACGAGATTGTGCCTGCACTCATATCCCGGCTTTGCGTAGTTGGATATCTCATATCTTTCCAAACCGTACTCTTTGAGCACCGAAGCCGTCATATGATACATCTTTCTGTCCGTCTCCTCATCGGGAAGCTGCGCTGCTCCTTTACCCCCGTATCTGGCATGGAACGGTGTCCCTTCTTCTATGATCAGATCATAAACAGAAATATGCTCCGGTCCCATTTCCGCAACCGTTCTCAGGCTCTTTTCAAGCTTTTTCTCATCACTTCCCGGCAGTCCCGCCATCAGATCCACATTTATATTCTCAAACCCGCATTCTCTTGCCATGTCATAGCATCTTATAAAATCCTCAAACGAGTGGATACGCCCCAGGCATTTCAGTTCATCATCATGTACAGACTGGCAGCCTATGCTCAGCCTGTTCACCCCCGCTTTCCGGTAGATCATGAGTTTTTCCCTGTCAAGCGTGCCGGGATTTGCTTCCATACTGATCTCTGCCTCATCCGATACCCTGTATTTCTCCTTTATGCAACCTAGTATATCAGCAATATAATCAGCCTTTATCACCGAGGGCGTCCCGCCCCCGATAAATATGCTTATCACTTCCCTGTCGACATATTTGCAAGCATTCTCCGCAATCTCACGTATCAGTCGCCCCACATAGCCGGCGATCTCTGCTTCTCTTTCTCCGCAAGAAAAAGAGAGGAAATCGCAATACGCGCATTTCCTCACACAATAAGGTATATGTATATAAAGCGACAAAGGCTTTTTCAAGAGTGCCTCTCCTTATACAGCCTGGGCTATAGCCTTAGCCAGCTGGTCGGCACAGGATGTTCCTCTCATACCACACTGATTACCCATCAGCAGATCTGAGATCTCTTTTGCATCCTTTCCTTCCACCAGCTTGCCAACCGCCTTCAGATTCCCGTTGCAGCCCCGCTCAAATACCACATTATGCAGTTTCTTTTCATCATCAAGATCAAAATCGATCTTCACCGAACACACTCCCTGGGGGATAAATGTAACATGCTTCATCTTTTTTCCTCCGTTTTATACTAGCTTCATATAGACCACATCTTCAACAAGATCACCCTGTTTAGAAAAAAGTGGTTTTTACATCTGTGAACCTCGCCTCAGGATGCTCCTTAAGATATCCAAAAGATGCATTTAGTCTGTATTCACGTTTTTTGCACAATTCATGTTTTTGCACAATGAAAAATCTTTTTTATGATACATCAGCCTCCGTTTTTTTTCAACATTCTCCTAACAGACGCTATATTTCACTCCGATCAGCTGCTTTACTCCGTTCAACTGCCCTCCCCCACTCCGATCAGCCGCTTTACTCTGTTCAACCGCCCTCCCCCACTCTGATCAGCTGTTTTACTCCGTTCAACCGCCCTCTCCCACTCTGATCAGCTGTTTTACTCCCTTTAACCGCTTTTCTCCACTCCGATAAAAGGCTCTGGCGTACTGTGTTGTGCTTTCGATATCAATTCCTGCCACCAAAGTAGATTTTTTTACTGCTTCGATATTTTCAATAATGCTTCATTGGTGAGGTGATCCTTTATTTAGTGATTTAATCAGCCACCAAGTTACGATCATCATTCTATGGACGCACACCTTTTTTACAAATCCGTCATTTTTCCTTTACCGGAATCCTCCTGCTTTTTTTGATCCTGCCATAGCCGGAAACGTTACACATTTATGAAATATTCCCTTATCACTGCCTCTATCTCATCAGTTCCCAGTGGATTGGCTGATGTTTCCTCCGTTATTATCAGATTCCTTCCGACAAAGATCCCGTTCTTCATGTACATTTTTATTTTCATCACGCTGTTTCTGGCATAGTCCTTATCATCCATCATTCCCCTGTGTTCCCAGTATATCTGCTTTCTCTTCCTTACATTGAGTACTGTAAAATCCGGATACACACATATTCCGTTAATATCCAGCGGACACTCATATTTATACGGGATCCCTTTCGCCGCAAGCGCATTTGCTATGTTAAGCTCCGATTTTGACCTTACTCTTTCCTTTCTGTTCGTCTTATAAAACTGCACATAATCCGAAATCTCCTTTCCTCTATACTGCATGTTCATCCACGCCTTTTTATAATCTTCATCTGTTATATCTACCGGAGCGATGAATGCCTTTACTTCGTCCGTGTTGTCGGAATAAAGTCTTTGAATACAGTCTGTATAATCCGCTCCCTTAAGAAATCTTCCCAATATTCTTTCTTCTTTGTCTAACAGTTTTATGACCTTTTCGTCATAATCCTTTTGAATATAGGCTTTTAATCTTGTTTTATCGGATTTAGATATATATCTTCCTGTTTTTTCTTCCGGACTTTTCCTCAGATAAAACTGGGTTCTGTCTTTGGTGCTGGCTATATGTATTTTCCCCGGAAGGCTTTTTGCCACGGAAACCTCCTTCTCCTGCTTTACCTCTATTATTTCCTGATATCTTCTCCTGGCTTCTTCGTACAGATCTGTCTGTTGCATAATCCTGTTTTTGTTTCTTTTACTCATTCAAAACCTCCGATCCTTGTATGAAATAATCTCAAACTTTCAAATCATTTATCTGCAACACTTCATGATAGCTACTTCCTTTCCGTTGCCCTTTTCTCCTCACCGCAGTATGGGCGGCAACGATCTCTTCAGACACATCCGTTTCCGTTGCCAATTCCTGCTCACTGCAGTTTTGTAGGCAACGATTTCCTACGACATATGCGTTTCCGTCGCCCTTGACTCCCCACCGCAGTATGGGAGGCGACGATTCCTTCCGACACATGCATTTCCGTCGCCCTTGACTCCTCACTGCAGTTTTGGAAGCAACGATCCCTCCCGGAACATCCTTCTCCGTTGCCATCTCCTCCCCATCGCAGTTTTGGAGGCAACGATTTCCTACGACATATGCGTTTTCGTCGCCCTTGACTCCTCACTGCAGTTTTGAAGGCAACAATCCCCTCCGGCACCTAAATCTCCGTTGCCTAAAAGTCATGTGGCAGCCTTATGCCTCATGAGCACACAATACTGTAATTTCCTCCCCTGCATACCACGAGTCCCTCCATCTCCAGCTGCATCAGCTCGAGCAGCAGATCCTGTATCTCCGCTTCGCGTTTACCCAGTATCTTTAAAAGTGCTTCGGCGCTTCTTGCTCCTTCCATAAGGGCGCGGTAGATACCCGGACGGCTTCCGCCGGTGAAGGCATTTTTCTGATCTTTTAGTTTCTTGCCGCGGCTGCCGCTGCCGCGCTTAACCGGCCTGTCACGAATACCCAGCGCATACATCACATCTTCGGCACAGCCCGCCATGCCTGCCCCCGCTGCTATCAGACGGTTACAGCCCGTGCTCAGTGTATCTTCTATCCTTCCGGGTACTGCATACACATCCCTGCCCTGTTCAAGAGCGGACTCCACCGTAATGAACGTACCGCTCTTTTCCCTGGCCTCTATCACGAGAACAAGATCCGCCAGCCCGCTTATTATCCTGTTACGCCTAGGAAAATGCAGCGGATGCGCAGGTGTTCCGGGGGCATATTCGCTGATCACGCCGCCGTGTCTTATCAGCCGCTTATACAGTTCCATGTTACCGCGGGGGTAGATCACATCCACACCGCTCCCGAGTATTCCGTAGCTTACTCCGTTTTCCTTAAGGCAGGCTGTCTGCGCCAGACCGTCGATCCCCACAGCCATTCCGCTTATAATACCTACGCCCACCCGCGCCAGTTCTCTTCCGAAATAATCCGCGCTCCTTCTTCCGTAATCCGAGCAGTTCCTTGAACCTATGATCGCAACATTTTTTCTTCCCTTCTCCGGCAGAGTTCCGAGATGATAAAGCATATATGGCCTATCCTGCAGTTCTTTAAGTCCCGCCGGATAGTCTTCATCCTCGCAGCAGACGCAGCTTATGCCTTTCATTTCCATCTGTTTCATCCGGTCTGTCGGAAGAGGACGTTTTCTGGATACGCCAAGCTCCTTATACATCGCATCCGGCAGATCGGTAAACCTTCTTATATCCTCATCTCCCGCTTCAAAAACCGCTCTTGCCGAGCCGTACATTTCCGCAAGCTTCACCGCATCCGCCGGCCATATGGCCGCTATATCCCCAAACCAGAACTGGTATACTCTATCTTCCATAAACTACCTCCTGTACCTTTCTTCTATTCCGCGATAACAAACCGCTTCCATCAGGTGCTTCTTCTCAACCTTTCCGCTCTCTTCAAGATCCGCTATAGTCCTTGCCACCTTCAGTATCCTGTGAAAAGACCTGGGACTTAAGTTCATCCGCACATAGCTTGTCTCCATGAATTTCTTTTCTTCCGCTCCAAGCGGTATGAACTCTTCTATCTCACGTACTCCCATCTGCGCATTAAAGCTTATCCCGCATCCCTTAAATCTTTTTTCCTGCATTGCTCTCGCACGCATCACATCATTCCTCATCATCTCACTGCTCTCGGTGTCTGCATCTTTTCCGGGATTCATCACTTCTTCCGCATTCATCCTGCCCGCCTCTACACAGATATCTATCCTGTCTAAAAGCGGCCCCGACAGTTTTCCCGCATAACGCCTCACCTGTTCGACAGAACAGCTGCATTTGGCGGGATCGGGATAGTTTCCGCAGGGACAGGGATTCATCGCTGCCACCAGCATGAATTCCGCCGGAAATACGAAATTGGCATTGCTTCTGGCTATCATCAGTTTCCTGTCCTCCATGGGCTGTCTCAGCACTTCAAGCGAAGCTGATGAGAAGTGCACTACTTCATCAAGAAACAGCACACCTTTATGCGCACGGCTGATAAGCCCCGGCACAGGTATGCGCCCGCCTCCCGCAAGCGCCTGCATGGTTGAAGTATGGTGCGGAGCTATGAAGGGACGTGTCCTTACCAGGTCGCTCTCTCCGCTCAATAATCCCGCCACACTGTATATCCTTGATACTTCCAGACTCTCCTCTTTTGTGATGGGCGGCAGTATCCCGGGAAGCCTTCTCGCAGCCATGGTTTTTCCTGCTCCCGGCGGTCCTATCATCAGCATGTTGTGAAAACCTGCCGCCGCTATCTTCATTGCCCGCTTTATCTGTGCCATGCCCTTTATATCCGCAAAATCCTCTTTTATCAGCTCACTTTCATCCTTCCATGGCAGGCTTTCTTTAGGCGTTATCATCTCATCCTGTCTGCCCGGCGGCAGCAAAAGATACTCACACACCTCCGTCAGGTCCTTAAACCCTACTGCCTTTATCCCTTCGCAGGCCGCTGCTTCAGATACATTTTCCGCGGGTACCATGCATTTTGTTATGCCCGTTCTTACGGCCTCCATTGCCATCGGGAGTACTCCCCTTACGCCCCTTATACCGCCATCCAGCCCCAGTTCGCCGACTATAAGCGCGTTACCCGTATATTCTTCCGGTATCATTCCCGAGGCGGAAAGCATCGCTACGGCTATCGGCAGATCATAAGCCGTGCCCGTTTTGGAAATGTCGGCCGGTGCGATATTGATCGTTATGTGTTTGGGCGGAAGAGATATTCCCGAATTTTTAAGCGCTGAGCGCACTCTTTTCTCGGCCTCCCTTACCTCCGAGGACAATTTGCCCACCATCTCTATCTGAGGCAGACCGTTGGAAACATCCGCCTCAACACTGACAATACGGCAGTCAACGCCGCATATTGCCCCTGCTGCAATCTTGGTTACCATATTCATTCCTCCTGATCTTGGATACGCAAAAAAAGCTCTTCGATCCATGATTTACGAAAAGTGAAGATCCGCGGCGAATGCCGCTTCCTTACGAATACGGATTTATCCTAGCAGAAAGCCGTGGTTTTTTCAAGCTTTTTTTAGCTGATTACTTGACATAAAGCATCAAAACCATTACAATCATCTTTGTGTTTTACGAAACTGTCCGTGTCCGGCAACGTAAGACCGTTATTACGTAAGAAGGAGGTGGAGAATCTTGGCAAATATCAAATCAGCAAAGAAAAGGATCCTTGTAAACCAGACCAAGGCTGATCGTAACAAGGCTATACGTTCCTCGGTACGTACCGCGGTCAAAAAGGTATATACTGCTATCGAGGCCGGTGACAAGGCTGCAGCAAAGGCTGAGCTCTTAGCTGCTACCGCTGCTATCGACAAGGCTGCAAGCAAGGGTGTTTATCATAAGAACTATGCATCACGTAAGGTTTCACGTTTAAATCTTGCCGTGAATAAAATGGACTGATAAGTCTTTAACCCCCGGGTACCGTCATGCCCGGGGTTTTATTTTTTTTACAGAGATAAAATGAGAAAACGTATTACCGCATATCTTGATTATATAGACAGGATACTCTCGCACGACCTGCCCGTGACCATGAGTTTTGACGCCGCCGGCGTTCACACGGATAAAAACGTGAAAGATGAGGTCCCTACCAGAAAAGATTACGAGAAGCTTCTCGCATATCATCTTCACCAGATCGCTTTTTTCCAGCACGAGCGTCTGGTACATCTTATAGTTACCGCTCTTTTTGCGATACTCGGTTTTACGGTGCTCGCCATCATTCTCATCACGGGTCCCGATGGCAGCATACTACTCTATCCGCTCTTTCTCGCGATAGTGATACTGCTCGTTCCCTATATATGGCATTATTTTCTTCTGGAAAACGGCGTACAGAAAATGTACGCACAGTATGATGAACTGCTGAAACAGATCCGTGCTTAATCTTTTTTCGTTTTGGCTTTCTTTTCTTGCTTTTCCTTTTTCTCTACGTAACCGTCAATGATCTTTTCGATCATCAGTTTTTTGATATATACGTCAAAGCTGAGCATGCAGATGAATGAGAAAAGCTGCAGGAACTCCTGCTCTTCCTCATTTTCCACTTCGGAAAAAGTATCTCTTGACACCTTGTATTTCTCGCGCACATCCTCTTTAAGGGCTTCGAGCTGCTCTTTTTCTATCCCTGTTACTTCCTCGTAAACAGAAGCTATCGTAGTATCCCCTTCCCTGCCGAAATATCTTTCCGTAATGGGGCGCAGCATCTCCTGTATGTCACTGATGGACATGATATTCTTAAAATAATACACAAATATCAGGAGCAGCATATGCTCCTTGTTATACTTCTTTTTATCGGGCGGGGGTATCAGATCGTTTTTTGCATAATTGTTTATCATCGTCTTGGTAAGCAGACGATCCTCTCCGTGATGGCGCGCAGTATTCTTAAGCCTTTCATCAATAAAGGCTGTGACCTGGTCCATATACAGGGAGATGTCCGGTATATCACCGGTCTTGATAAACTTAACCCTGTCCAGACTCGCCATTATGCTGTCTATCAGATTGTCAGAATCAAGAGTCATAGCTGCTCACCCGCTGATATCCATGAGTTCCATGGGATCCACATACTCGTTTCCGTTCTTTATCAGATATACAAAGTAATCTTCATCCTCAGTGAAATAAATAAGCACGTCACCGTCGCCGATCTCCTGCCCCTGTTCCACCATCACCAGGCCTTTTCCGTAATAATAACTGTGATAACCGTTTCCATGATCGATCTCTATAAGTGTGCCGTATTTCTCATCTTCGGTAATGGAATCGATATTGCCATTGCCGGTAGCTATGGCCTTGCTGCCCTCATACATTTTAAAATACATTGCGGTCGGCGGCAGGGGATTGCCCTCGTCCTCATCCTCCTGCGGTATTTCTATCACGCCGTTTCCACGCATCGGGTATTTCTTCGGCAGATAAGCGCTGTCCTTCTTTTCGTTAACAGCATTAAGCTCCTCTGTTTTCGAATTCAGACTGGAGCTCACCGCTTCAAGTTCCTTTTCTTCTGCTTTCAGCTTCTCTTCGAGTATCCGCACATTTTCTTCACTGGCACGCAGCGATATCCTGACATTTTCCGTCTCTGCCTGTGCCATTTTTGCGGCATACTCGCTGTCCTCTATCCTCTGCATGAGGTTCAGTGCGCCCAGAACTATCAGTACCAGCAGGGCTGCCGAGACAGCAAATATCACAAGTCTTTTATTTACTTTTTCGGCTTTATCCCACTCAGCCATATTTCCATCCTTAACTATAATATAGTTATGTAAATTCATTGTACAAGATAACATACCATCGGCTCCAACGTCAAGCCGTTATGCATATTTTCTCCAATTTTTTCTGCTTTCATTCAAAAGAATTCTTTACATTTTTTCTTAACTGTGGTATTCTTTTTTTGTCGTTTTTGACACATATTTTTTTTGGAGGTACTTTAACATGCAGGGTACAGTTAAGTGGTTTAACGCACAGAAGGGTTATGGTTTTCTTTCTACTCCGGAAGGCAAGGATGTATTCGTACATTTCTCAGCTATCCAGAACGAAGAGGGATACAAGACCCTGAATGACGGCCAGGAAGTAGAATTCGACGTAGTCGAAGGCGAGAAAGGCCCTCAGGCAGCAAACGTAGTCAAGAAGTGATACGTTGCCGTGCATCTTTTTAATCAGTTGCTTAACGATTTGCAGTTTCGATAGATGAGGTTCTTAGCAGAATAAGTTTACGGGAATGGCAGTAGTGAAAGACGGATTAAAAAAGAATTAAAGACCGCGATCAGCGGTCTTTATTTTTTACACATATCTTTGAGTTTTTCAAGCTTAAGCTTTCCTCCGAAAAGAGAAAGAGCGCTTCCTACTGTCACGTTTACTCTCCCCTTTCCGATGTCCTTTATTATTTCAATATCCTCATATTCATGTACACCGCCCGCGTAAGTCACCGGCAGCCCTTCATATTCTCCGAGTATGCGCAGCGCTTCCTCATCTATACCGGCCGCTTTGCCTTCCACATCGGCAGCATGGACAAGATACTCTCCCGCATACTCCTCAAGACGCTCTAACAGTCCTGTACCCAGCTTTTCATCGGTATATTTCTGCCAGCGGTCAGTAACTACATACAGTCCCTCTCCGGCCTTTCTCCTGCAGGAAAGATCCAGAACAAGCCTCTCTCTTCCCACCGCGGCCGACATGGCTTTTAATCTGTCCATATCCACTCTGCCGTCACGAAAAACATATGAAGTGACAATAACAGCCGAAGCTCCCATTCCAAGAAAGCCCTGGGCATTATCCGGATTTATACCGCCTCCGGCCTGCAGACCGCCGGGATAGGCAGTAAAAGCTTTCTTTGCCATCTCCATGGAAGCTTCATACTCCGCCGTTCCGGCCCTGTTAAGTATTATCACATGGCCGCCGGACAGCTCCATATCTCTGTATATCGAGGCATAGTAAGCAGCATCCTTTTCTGAGATAAAGTTTTCGACGGCCCCCTGATCACTCAGACTGCCGCCGACTATCTGCTTTACCCTGCCGTCATGTATATCTATGCAAGGACGTATCTCCATGGCATCACCCTATCACATCGCTCATATCATAGAGACCGCTCTTTTTTCCGCACATGAACTTGGCTGCCTGCACCGCCCCTTTGGCAAATACCGCTTTGGAGTATGCTCTGTGGGAGAAGGTGACGACCTCGTCCTCACCGGCAAATATCACGTCATGGTCTCCGACGATAGTACCGCCTCTGACAGCGGATATGCCCAGCTCCTTCTTATCCCTTTTCTGCCTGCGCTGCGAGCGGTCATAGATATACTCATAGCTGTTATCAGCTGCTTCATTTACCGCATCCGCCAGCGCCAGAGCGGTTCCGGAAGGTGCATCTACTTTTAAATTGTGATGTTTCTCCACTATCTCCACGTCAAAGCCTGCAGGCGCAAGTACCGCAGTTGCCTCTTTCAGAAGCTTTAACAGCGTGTTGATACCGAGAGACATATTTGCGGATTTCAGCACCGCACACTTCTTTATGCTCTCAGTGGTAGCCCTCTTAAGCTGGGCTTCACTGAGTCCCGTGGAGCACAGCACCACCGGCATTCCCTTTTCCTCGCACCAGTCAAGGAGCGCATCGATCGCGGACGCGTTGGAAAAATCGATTACTACGTCAGCCTCCACGTCTACATCAGCTATCTTTGAAAAGACAGGATATTCGTTCTTTATCCCGTCATAGGGATCCACTCCCGCCACTATCTCGGTATCCGGATCAGCCTTTACTATATTTGTTATGGTCTGCCCCATCTTGCCGTTGCAGCCATGCATTATCACTCTTATCATTATGTTCTCCTTTTCATCAGATTCCGGGCGCAGCCCGTAGAATCTTTTTTATAATACTCCGAACGCTTTCATCTCTTTCTCGAGCACTGCCGCATGCTCAGGCTCCATCTCGGTAAGCGGTCTTCTTACCACGCCGCTGCAGTGTCCCATCAGCTCTTCCGCCTTCTTTACGGGTATGGGATTTACCTCACAGAAAAGCGCATTGATGAGCGGTATGGCATCCAGCTGTATCTTACGCGCTCCCGCTGCATCCCCGTCAAAGAACTTCTGACACATGTCATGGGTCTGTCTCGGTGCCACATTTGAAAGCACGCTGATAACTCCCTTTCCGCCCAGCGAAAGTATAGGCAGTACCTGGTCATCATTTCCGGAATATATGTCAACATCGCCGTTTGCCAGAGCTGCAAGCTGGGCTACCTGTGAAAGATTGCCTGTTGCATCCTTTACCCCGACAATATTCTTCACATTTCTGCAAAGATCCACTATAGTTGCCGGAAGGATGTTTACGCCGCCCGTACGTCCCGGGATGTTGTAAAGGATGACGGGAATGTTCACTGACTCCGCCACCATGGTAAAGTGCTCCTTTAAGCCCTTCTGTGTAGCCTTGTTGTAATAAGGCGTAACGACCAGCAGCGCATCAGCACCTCTCTTTTCAGCTTCTTTTGAAAGATAGATCGCTGTTTCCGTGCAGTTCGAGCCGGTTCCCGCGATCACGGGTATGCGCCCCTTCACATACTTTACGCAGGCTTCGATAACATCGAGATGTTCCTCATGTGTGAGCGTAGAAGCTTCGCCTGTGGTGCCGCATACGATTATGGCATCGGTCCCTCCCGCGATCTGAAACTCTATGTTCTTTTCAAACTGCTCGTAATCCACGCTCCCGTCTTTTTTGAACGGAGTGGTAATGGCCACCCCCGCACCTGTAAATACTGACATTTCTGATTTTCTCCTTTCGCATTAAAAAACCGGTAAATTCTAAACGAAAATACCGGCGTGGTCTCATGTTTTGATAGCGCCCCATCTTCGTTAAGATGACAGTGATACGGATATTTTCCGTATCCCCAGGCGGATACTTTCGCAGCTCGTATCCCCTTCGGCGGTTAAGCCTTTCGCCTGCCTTCATCTGCACTGCTCTGCATCCGGCACGTTACTCATCACTCCCGCAACCTCTATCACTATTTGATTTTCACCTACTGTACCACTTTGTTACAGCAGTTGTCAAGACATATTTTTATGCATTCGCTGCCTTGGCCTGGGCGCTGATCATAGCCCTCTTTCTGGCTGTCGCATCCAGGATCTTTTTTCTGATACGCAGATGGTGGGGCGTTACTTCAAGCAGTTCATCCGTACCGATGAATTCAAGGCACTGCTCGAGGCTCATGATCTTGGGCGGTGTGAGTTTGAGTGCATCGTCAGCCCCTGCGGATCTGGTATTGGTCAACTGTTTCTTTTTGCAGACATTAAGTTCTATATCTTCCTGCTTGGGATTCTCCCCGATGACCATACCCGAGTATACCCTCTCGCCGGGACCTATGAAGAGGTTTCCGCGGTCCTGGGCATTGAAGAGTCCGTAGGTTACGGATTCGCCTGTTTCGAAAGCGATGAGCGAACCCTGCTTACGATAGCTTATCTCACCTTTAAAAGGAGCATAGCCTTCAAATATCGTATTTATTATACCATTTCCTTTTGTATCTGTCATGAACTCACCGCGATAACCGATAAGTCCTCTTGACGGTATCATAAACTCAAGCCTTGTATATCCGCCGCTTGCCGTACCCATGTTCAGCAATTCACCTTTTCTGGAAGAAAGCTTCTCTATGACGGCCCCGGAGAATTCTTCGGGTACATCCACATAGGCACGCTCCATAGGCTCCGTTTTCTTTCCGTTCTCATCGCTATGATAGAGCACTTCAGCCTTGCTCACGGCAAACTCATAGCCCTCACGCCTCATATTCTCTATAAGGACCGAAAGATGCAGTTCTCCTCTTCCGCTTACCTTAAAGGCTTCGGTTGTATCGGTCTCTTCCACTCTGAGCGATACGTCCGTATTAAGTTCCCTGAACAGTCTGTCGCGCAGGTGTCTGCTGGTCACATACTTTCCGTCCTGTCCTGCAAGCGGAGAATCATTGACTATGAAATTCATGGCAATGGTAGGCTCCGAGATCTTCTGAAAAGGTATGGCCTCCACATGTTCGGGATCACAGAGAGTATCACCTATATGGATATCCGCAATGCCTGAGATCGCGACTATCGAACCTATATGTGCCT
>JAIKYA010000058.1 GCA_024683645.1 Lachnospiraceae bacterium | reverse complement strand
TGCGCAGCCCGTGGTCAACTCCGGGAGCCTGTACTGATGGCCGAGAAGAAACAGGTCCCTCTGCGCCTGTCGGAAAAACTCTACAATGCTATAGCAGCCTGGGCAGAGGACGACTTCCGCTCCGTTAACGGGCAGATCGAGTACCTGCTGACGGAATGCGTCAAACAAAGGAAGAAGTACGGGAAGTATGTTGGCCAGGCCATCGATGAAGCACCGGAATTTGATATAAAATGAAAGAAGCCCCCCGGCGGTCTGAAAGATTGCCGGGGGGTTTGCTGTCAGTATCACCTCATATTTTATTGTTGTAATCTTTTCCCGCTTGTGCTATGCTTGTTTCAGAGCATGGACAGATTCTTGTTCGACCGGTTCTGAAATATTCAAAGACTGAAGATCTCCTGTGCTTATACCCATTTTTTATGTATCAGCAGAGGAGAAGGTTAAGACGGACGGCCATATGATCTCCTCTGCAGCAGTTATTATTGTAGGAGGAAGGAGTATGAGAAAACACACAACAGGCAATTATCATGATGCGAGAGGGCCGCTTCCGTACAGGATGACGAACGATTATCTGTTTAAGGCGATGCTGCAGGAAAGCCCTAGGGTGCTGAAAGAGCTTATCTGCTCGGTACTGCATCTGGACAGGAACAGGGTTCACAAGGCTTCGATATTAAACCCCATCATACTCGGGGATAGTGTCGATGATAAAGACATAGTCCTGGATGTGAGGGTGGAGTTCGATAACGAACTCGGTATAGACCTTGAAATGCAGGTTGCAAATCTGCAGAACTGGACTGAGCGGTCGGTATATTATGTATGCAGAAATCTTACACGATTGAAAAAGGGCGGCGAATATACAGAGGCGATCCCGTCAATACATGTAGGTTTCCTGGATTATACACTGTTTTCGAAACATCCGGCATTTACTTCGTGTTTCCGGTAAACGTCAAACCACACGCCTAACATTATAACACTTTTTCTGGCATACTCAAGAAAACCGAAAAAACTAGCTAGTTTTTTTGAGTAGCGAAAGGAGAATGTTATAATGGATCAGATCACAACAGATGTAAGAATGGCGGAATGGACTGCTCTGATACGGCAGTGCCAGGGACGGCCTGAGGGCCAGACTGCAAAGCAGTGGCTCGAAGAAAACGGGGTATCAGCCAAGCAGTATTACTACTGGCTGCGAAAAGTGCGCCAGCAGGTCTTTGAACAAAAAGCTGTGCAGCTGCCCACCGAGAGCTGCAGGATGAGCAGCAACCTCGCACTTATAGAACTGCCTGACGACGAGAAGAACACTCCCACACCGATGATAACTATCCGTACGAAGAAAGTATCCATCGAGATCACAGGGGCAACAGAAGAACTGGCTGTCAAGCTTATAAAGGCGGTGAGACATGCTATATGAAGCTCATGGGATCACAAAGTTTGTGGTAGTATGCGGATATACGGACCTTCGTAAAGGGATCGAGGGATTATCACAGCTCGTTGAGGGTACCTTCGGACTGACGCCGTTTGAGACCGGAACTCTGTTCCTCTTTTGCGGAAAGAGAGGTGACCGGATCAAGGCTCTGCTTTGGGAAGGCAACGGTTTCCTGCTGCTATATAAGCGTTTTGAGAACGGATCGTTATCCTGGCCGCGTACTCCAAAGGATGCGGTATGCATAAGCAAGCACGAGTATCGCCTGCTGCTACAGGGACTGAATCCTGTAAGGCCTAAAATAAGGGAATCCCTGGCTTCAACGGCATTCTGATATTTGTGCAAAACGTAGAAATTTCAACATATGTGAAATTATATACACGGGGTTCTGAGAGTACTGAAAAATAAGAATCCTGGAGCAAAGATGCTGCCCGGTATCGGTATATAAGAGCAGCAGGCACCTTGAAAAGACATATATCAGAAAGACACCGTATAACCTGATGAAAAGGGCATGAGCAGCAGGTAATAATGACGAAAGCCCTTGTGCGGAGTGGTGGCATTATAGCCGGGATTCTTGTATAATAAGGCTATGGCAGATGCAAGAAAGAAAAAATACTCCGAAAAAGAGTTAAAGTCAATGGACACCGAGGCACTGGTCGGTATCATCCTGATGCTGCAGGACCAGGTTGAAATGCTCAATGAAAATCTTGAAAAGATCATCGAGCAGCTGCGCATATCAAACCAGAACCGGTTTGGCCGTCATAGTGAAAAGCTCGATGTCATAGATGGCCAGATGTCGATATTTGATGAAGCAGAGAACACGGCTTCTCCGGATGCTGAAGAACCTGCGATAGAAGAAGTTGTAACGGCTTATAAGCGCAGGAAGAAAAAAGGCAAACGGGGCGATGATCTTTCAGGTTTCACCGAAGAAGTACACAACCACCTGCTGACAAAGGAAGAACTGGACAGCTTCTTTGGAGAAGGATGCTGGAAGGAAATGCCGTCGGATGAATATAAACGCCTGCGATATGAGCCGGCTTCCTGGACTGTA
This sequence comes from Lachnospiraceae bacterium, assembly GCA_024683645.1. Taxonomy (GTDB): domain Bacteria; phylum Bacillota; class Clostridia; order Lachnospirales; family Lachnospiraceae; genus NK4A136. Next base: position 1,247 of record JAIKYA010000058.1, on the reverse strand, counting down.
GAGAAACATACCGTTGGAGTCTATGTCGGAACGGATGGCATGCACCAGGATGAATTCCTTAGAGGCAACCGTCCTAAAGATCTGATCAGGAACAGCATCGTGACACCTTCCCTGGGAGCGGGGATACTTAACGGCAAGTATACAAATGCGATGCCGCTATACAGAATAGAGCAGGAGTTTGAGCGGAACGGTCTTACGCTCTCAAGGCAGACGATGGCAAACTGGATCATCAAGTTTGCGGATTACTTCAGGCCGTACTGGAAGCGGCTCAAATACCACCTCAAGCTCTTAACGGTGATACAGGCGGATGAAACTCCGGTCCTTGTAGTAAACACCGGGGATGATGGCAGGACGAAAAGTTATATGTGGGTGTACCGCTCAGGGGAATACTTTACAGACAGAAAGATCGTCCTGTATGAATACCAACGATCACGTGACCACAAACACCCGCTGGACTTCCTCGATGGATATGAAGGGATACTGGTCACTGACGGATTGCAGCAATACCATCTGGTGGAGCAGAAGATCGAAGGCTTGACGAACGCAAACTGCTGGGCGCATGCACGGCGGGACTTTGCTGATGCCTGCAAAGCCATAGGGCAGACCAATCAGAAAGCACTAAAGCTTTCCACAGCTCATAAGGCTCTTGAGCTTATCGGATCCATATATCATGAGGATGAGAAGCTCAAAGAACTTACTCCGGAAGAACGTTTGGAGAAGAGAAAAACAAAGGTCACTCCTCTGGTGGATGCGTTCTTTGCGTGGGTGCGCGAGAAACTTGGTAATGACGCAAAACTTCCAAAAGGCAAGACTGCTGAGGGCCTTAACTATTGCATTAATCACGAAAAGTATCTCCGGATATTTCTTGCTGACGGAAATGTGCCCATTGATAATTCGGCCAGCGAGCGTGCGATACGACCGTTTTGTGTGGGCAAGAAGAACTGGGTGCTGATCAATTCAGTTAAGGGAGCTGAGGCGAGTGCTCTTGCATACAGTATCGCTGAGACAGCAAAATTGAACGAACTGAGGCCGTATGAATATTTTAAGCTCCTGCTGACAGAACTGCCACTACGGATGGATGATAAAGGCGGGATCGATCCGGAAACCTTGGACGATCTGATGCCGTGGTCAGAAAGCCTGCCGGATATATGTAAAAAACGCCGCTGAACAAAGCGGCGTTATCTTATAGACTGGCGTATGATTTGACGTTTACGAGATAGCAAACACATCTGCTGCCACAACCGAAA
>JAIKYA010000015.1 GCA_024683645.1 Lachnospiraceae bacterium | reverse complement strand
GCTTATCGTAGGGTAGGCATCGCTTTTATTATTTATTCAATATATTTTGGAAATATTTCTAAGTGACCATTAAAAGTATATAAAACCTTACTCTTGAATTTCCTTCATCATAGTCACTCCGTCCTTGAAGCCGACCTTGTATGCAGCTCTCATTTCAACGGCGGCGGTTTCGCTCACACAGTCGAGTATTTGGTGGAATATATCGGTCTGCTCCTCACTCAGCGAATCTTCAAACGGTATGCAGAGAGAGTTGAACTCGTCAGAGAACTCGGCGGAGTGGAGCTCGCCCTGTCTGTAATTGTACATCGCATCAATCATTTGTATTTGTCCTTTTGGTTTTATTGTTGTAAAATCAAAACCGCCCAAACTTTACCAAATAATCGTTGCTAAGGTGTTGCTTACGGCATGATGGATCCGAAAACAAAACCCACTGCTTTCATGACCTTAATGCAATTTGCACCACTCCCGGGTCATTTCATTTATTCAGCCTCTAAAAACAAATGACCCGCAGAAACTTTAGCGCTTCCATGAGTCATAAACTGCGCAATATGCCGGCCGTGAATAAAACGCATCATCACAAACCGATCATTTTTCTGATACGCTCTACCATATCCTGATACCGTCTGTGCTGCATCTGGGGAAAAGCAAGAATGATCCGTCCCATACCAAATAATCTGTGATACATGATACTCTTCTGTATGTGCACAAGCTGGGCCTCGATCTCCTTCTTTTTTCTTTCCAGTTCTTCCCTTGCTTTATCCTGCCCCGCTTCAAGCTTTTGCACGGTAATGATGGTCCCCTCTGCGATCACCTCCGACATACCGTCGCTTATCCTCAATATGGAATCCTGCAACTCTTTCATCTGTTCCAGCTGCCGGTTCAGTTTCAGCACTGACAATGCAGTCATGATCAGATCAAGTACAAATACAGGATATATAAGCAATAATACTATCCACGAAACATTTACGGGGATCAGATCAACTATCCTTTTTATACCCGGATGAATAACCCTAAGGCCAAAAGCGATGGCAAGCCCCCATATGATGCTGAACCGAAGACAGATATAGCCGTGAAAATTGAACTTTTCCCTGCTGTAATCCCACCAGCGTGCGTGAAAGAACATATCCAGCAAAGCCCCCGCGGCCAGCTCGACTGCAGTGGCAAAGGAAATACCCACCACGAACAATAACGGAACCGATGCTGTTTCAACGTTTCCGCTGTAACCGAGAGCCTCTCCAGCATACCTCACCACAGCCAGAACACTCAAAACACCGCAGCCATATACAGGACATACCGGGCCGTTCAGAAATCCGCGGTTTATCACTTTCCCCATAGTGACCGCATGATAACTGACTTCTATTACCCATCCTATAAATGCGTATATCATGAAAAACCATAAAATATCTCTTATGCCCATATGTTTTGCCCCGGTTTCTTTCTGTGATTTCCTTTAAACACTTCCGCTGATTTTATTGTACTCATGTCACGCCCGATACCGCCGCATCACTTCAACCGCTCTTTTATGATACAGCTCCTCCGCATGCGAGATCGCATACTCCGTTGTATTATCCTTATCAACGAGCGTCACTATGTCAGTTACTCCCGACTTTCTTATATGCTCATAGCCTTCACCCAGGTCCCCGCATATGGCTATGCAGGGGATCCCGGCCTTCTTTGCCCTCACAGCGACGCCCCATACAGCCTTGCCGCCGCTGCTCTGTCCGTCAAGCCTCCCTTCTCCGGTTATGACCAGATCGGCATCCTTTATCAGTCTGTCAAAATCATACAGCCCGAGTATCGTCTCTATGCCTGACTTAAGCTCTGCCTTCAGAAAGATATTAAGTGCAGCTCACATACCGCCCGCTGCACCGCCTCCTCCTAAAACATCCTATAATTACTACATGCGCTGTTTCTCTATTTTATCACTTTGCTTCCTGCATCGCCATCCGTTTCTTATTATGGAGTTCAGTCCCCTACGTTATACTTCGCAAGCCCCCTGCTCAAACCTGTTGATGATCATATCCTGATAAAGACAAGTATCGCAGTGCCCCGCCACACCAGCCGTACTGCTCGACAGAGCGTTCCGCAACAATGCAAGATAAGCGCAGCGTCAGCGAGGCATTTAGTGAAGACAAGCAGCAAAACCCAACCGTCAGATCCTGCCCATGGCAGGTAACCAAAAAGAGCAGCCGGCAGGGCTGCTCTTTCGAGGGTTTAGTATTTTTTTCAGTCGTCCTCTTCGGTGGGCGGGAATTTTTCGCGGAGTACATACCAGAGAGCTCCGGTCACGCAGACTGATGAATAGGTACCGCATACGATACCGATTATCAGTGGCAGTGCAAATTCCCTGATCGAGGATACGCCGTTGATGTAAAGCATTATGACCATGACCACAGTGGTCAGTGATGTAAAGATACTTCTGGAAAGTGTCTGGCTGACACTTAAGTTCACACAGTTCTCCAGAGTGTCTTCCTTGGTCTTCTTGCGCTTTTCGTTCATAGCACGCAGGTTTTCCCTTACACGGTCGAAGATGACTATGGTCGCGTTGATCGAGTAACCGACTATCGTAAGCATACATGCGATGAAGGTCGAGCTGACACTCAGCCGTACCAGCGCGTAGAACGTGATGACCACCAGCACGTCGTGTACCAGAGCGCATACTGCGCTGGCACCGAAACGGATATCACTGAATCTGAACCAGATGTAGATCAGCATGCAGAGTGTAGCTACAAGCACTGCAGTAAGGGATTCCTTCTTCATCTCGCCGGAGATGGTGGATCCGATGGTCTCTTCGGTGATCTGTGATTCTCCTATCTGGAACTTGGATTCCATGGTGTCAAGGAGTTTCTGTCTCTCATCGACATTGAGCACTCTTGTCTTAAAGATGACCTCGTTGGTATCATTGACTGTCTGCCACTGAACGTTTGCATCACCGGTGATATGCTCAAGTTCGGGTACTACCTTTGCTTCTATTTCTTCACGTGTCATAGCCTGGTTGAAAGCAACGGTCGTTGCGGTACCGCCCTTAAACTCAAGGCTGTAATTCAGGATGTCTCCGGTCCTTACCTTTCCGACTATCATTGCTACGATGCCGATCGCGATCACACAGAGTGAAAGCGCAAAGAATATCTTTTTCTTCTGAAGGAAAGGAATGATCTTCTGCTGCCTGCCCGCATCCTTTTCGCTGTAGCCGTAAAAGCCGGGCTTCTGCAGACCCAATGCATAGAAGGCATTTACCAGTGCCTTGGTTATGAACAGTGCGGTAAACATGGAGAGCACGATACCGACTGCCAGAGTGTAGGCGAAGCCTTTGATCGTTCCGCTGCCCATGATCATCAGCACGATCGCTGCAATAAGGGTCGTGATGTTACCATCGATAATAGCTGAAAGAGCTTTTTCAAAACCTGCCTTGATGGCTTCGTGAACCTTTGCTCCAGCTTTCAGTTCTTCCTTTATTCGGGCAAATATGATGACATTTGCATCGACTGCCATACCTACCGACAGGATGAAACCTGCGATACCGGGCAGCGTCAGTGTCATCTCAAACATGTTGATGCACAGGATCACGAGCATACAGTAAAGCACAAGTGCGACGGAACTGCAGAAACCGGGCAGTCTGTATACTATCACCATGAAGAGCACTACCAGTACCAGACCGATAAGACCTGCAACCAGTGATTTCTGTATTGCATCGGAACCAAGCTGTGCGCCGACCACGTTGGATCTCAGTTCCTGAAGTTCGAGCTTCAGACCACCGATCCTTATGCTCTGTGCCAGTATCTCGGCTTCCTTGAAATCAGCCATACCGCCGGAGATCTGTGCACGTCCGCCGGATATCCTCTCGTTAACGGTAGGTACACTTAAGATCTCGTTATCGTAATAGATAGCGATGGTTCCGTTCAGTCCGGGCTTGCCTACTGCATTGCCTGTTGCTTCCGCAAATATGCCCGCTCCCACTTCAGTGAAAGTAAGGTCTACAGCATACTCTATGTTTTCGTAATCATCCTTATGTGATGCAGCCTGTGAGGTTGCGACATCGGTTCCCGAAAGAACCGCACTGCCGTCGGCAACTATATCTTCGATAGGTCTCGTCAGCGCGAAGTAAGCCTTCCCCGTAGCAGTATCACCGGCATAAGGGATCTTTGCCCCGCTTGCATCAACTGCTGCTGCATTGGTATCCTTATCATAGACATAAGCAACATTTCCGGTCATGACAAAGAGTCCGTCGTCCCCCTTGTACACGCGGCTTCCGTCAGCTGCCATCTTTTCTTCATAGTTCATCTCGCCGGTGACAGGTGAGGTTGCCTGGATAAAATACAGGGATCCGGGTGAGCCCAGGTCCTTAAGGATCGCATTTGCATCCGTCACACCGGGTATCTCAATGCTGATACGGTTGCTTCCTTCGGGATAGACATTTGCTTCCGTTGAATACTGGTCGATCCTCTTTCTCAGTTTAAAGACCGTATCGTCCAGATCTGCCTTGGAAGGAGCTTCGTCCCCCACTACTTCGTAGGTGATGCTGACACCGCCCGCCAGGTCCAGACCCAGCTTGGTATTCTTTGCCGCACCTGCGCCGTTCTCACCGACACCGTTGAGTACCAGATAAGCGCACCCTGCCAGTGCCAGTATCATAACCAGTATGGTAATGACGCCTGTTGACTTCTTCATTTCTTTAAATCCTCCTTACTCTTCCTCGCTCTCTGCCACTTTCAGCATGATCGCGCATTCCACACGTTTTCTTTCAAGCTCGCACCCCACTTTGTAAGCACCGTAGATATCTCCCGTGAAATGCTGTGAATTGGCCATGCAGCCGCCGCTGCAATAATACCTTGCAAAGCAATCCCTGCATTCCTTCTTTGAATATACGTTGCAGTCATGGAAACGCTTCACGAGCGCTTCATTCTTAATGCCCTCAAACACGTCTCCGAGCTTGTACTCCTCCTGTCCCACAAACTGGTGGCAGGGATAGATATCGCCCCACGGCGTTACCGATACATACTCACAGCCGGCACCGCAGCCCGAAAGTCTCTTATATACACAGGGGCCGCAGCTTAAGTCGATCATGAAATGGAAGAAGTTGTAGGGCTTTCCTTCCCTTCTTCTCTTCAGCATATCCGCCGCAAGTATATCGTACTGTTCGCAAAGATAACTTATATCATCTTCCGTAAGCGCATAGTCCATGGAGGGCTCTGCCACTACCGGTTCCACCGAGATCTGTTCAAAGCCGAGATCTGCCATATGCATGACATCCTGCGCAAAGTCCCTGTTGAAATGCGTATAGGTGCCGCGCACATAGTAGTTCATCTGATGACGGCTCTCCGCAGCCTTTATGTACTTCGGCACTATCTCATCATAACTGCCGCGTCCGTCACGGTAGGGTCGCATGCGGTCATGCACTTCCTTACGGCCGTCTATGGACAGCACGAGATTGCTCATCTCCTTATTGACGAATTCCATTATCTCATCATTAAGAAGCGTACCGTTGGTAGTCAGGGTGAAGCGGAAATTTTTCCCGGCTTCCTTCTCTATGGAACGTCCGTATTCCACCAGCTGCTTTACCACTTCCCAGTTGAGGAGCGGCTCTCCGCCGAAAAAGTCCACCTCAAGATTCTTCCTGCTGCCGGAATGCGCAACCAGATAATCAAGAGCGGCCTTGCCGGTCTCGAAACTCATCAGTCCGCAGGGTCCGAAGTACTCGCCATCTCCCGCAAAGCAGTACTTGCAGCTTAAATTGCAGGCATGAGCTATGTGCAGACACATGGCCTTGACCACGGTCTCCCTCTCCATGAAATTCTCGATGCTGCCCTCATACTCATCTTTTGCAAAAAGACGTCCCGCGTTCTTCAACTCCAGTATCTCGGACAGCGCTTCCTTCCTGTCTATGTCAGCCAGACCGCCGCCGAGTTTTGCACTTATCTCAGCATCCGAAAGTCCTGCTTCCACAGCCTCTTCCACAGCGGGTATCAGCTCATAGCAAAGCTCGTCAACCACGTGCACGCTGCCGCTGTTGACGTCCAGTACTATATTATATCCATTGCTTTGGTAAAGATGTATCATAAGCACAACAAACAGCGATCCAGATTCCGGACCGCTGTCCCTTTCTTACTGTTTGGAAAAATGCATTATCTGTCCTTCTTAACCTGCTCGCAGCTCTGATTTCCTACCGTGCAGGAGGTCTTGCATGCTGACTGGCAGGATGTCTGGCACTCGCCGCAGCCGCCCTTCTCAAGGCTCTTCTTAAAATCTCTGGTATCAAGTGATTTAATGT
>JAIKYA010000001.1 GCA_024683645.1 Lachnospiraceae bacterium | reverse complement strand
GTATGCTGACAGGCGGTAACATCGATCTTTCCTGCGGTTCCTTTGTATGTTTCCTCGGTGCCGTAGGCGGTATAATGATGGTTGTAAAAGAATGGGGCACGGGAGTGTCGATACTGATGATGCTTGTAGTGGGTATCATATACGGATGCGTACTCGGTTTCCTTGTAGCATACGTAAATATTCCTCCCTGGATCGCGACTCTTGCAGGTTACCTTGCATTCAGAGGCTGGGGTACGGCGCTGCTCTCTGCCAACAGCTCAACAGGCAGTATAGGTCCCTTCCCCAAGGCTTTCCTCAAAGTATTCTCGGGCAAGCTTTTTGAGACCAAGATCAACGAGCTTAATATGGTATGTATGGCTGTCGGCATAATAGCAAGTGCGATCGTGGTCATAGTGAATTTCATGAGCAGAGCCAGGAAGATAAAGAAAGGCTACGAGGCGGATGCACTCCTCACGGTAATAGTGAAGTCGGTTCTTTCGGTTGCGGTAATAATGCTCTTTGCCTATAAGCTGGCAATGGCTGGCGGCATACCTATCGTGCTGGTATGGGTGGTGGCAATAGTGCTTATATACTCGTTCATTACATCCAAGACTACACTGGGCCGGTATTTCTATACCATAGGTGGCAATAAGGAAGCAACAAGGCTTTCGGGTGTTGATACAAAGAAGATCATGTTCTTTGCTTACCTGAACATGGCAGTGCTCACCGTCATCACCTCCTACATAGTGATCGCACGTTTCCAGGCTGCCAACTCCACAGCAGGTACCAATTACGAAATGGATGCCATAGCAGCCTGCGTGGTAGGCGGTGTGTCGGCATACGGCGGATCGGGTTCGGTATTCGGAATGGTGATAGGTGCTACGCTGATCGGTGTGATCAACCTGGGCATGCAGCTCACGGGTGTGGATGCCGACTGGCAGAAGATAGTAAAGGGTGCCGTACTGCTTGGTGCCGTAGTATTCGATATACTGGCGGCAAAAAAGAACGCCACCAAATAAAAAAAGCTTACAAGAACTTCCCATAATAAGAACAGGGGTTGAGTCCTATCTCGACCCCTGTTTTTATTGAAGATGGCTGATGTGCATTGACAGAGGCAGAGGCAGAGCTTAAAATAGAATAGTATAAATATATTCAGCAGAAGGCGGAAGGTAAAATGCAAAATCCGGAAAAACAGGCATCGGAGATATGCAGGGAGTTGGGCTCGCTTGAAGCGATGCTGGAGCTTTTTGAGGACATATTTTTCATATACGAACCCGAGAAAGGGACGATCTGTCTTTATAATACGGATGTCAGCACTTTTGACGCAGGCGTGATGCCCTATGCCGACTTTAAGGCGACATTGTTTAAGAAGGCCGGCGAAAATCATGCGGATGAGATAAAGATGCTGGCCGCACACTTCGAGAAGATGACCTACCGCTTCATCACCAAGGTGGGCTGCAACATCTTTAATGACGACGTCACCATTTCCGGTGTGATAGTTAAAGGACGCGTAAACCGGAGAGAGGGTATGCCCGAGAATCTGGTGGGCGTCATACATCCTGCAAGAGCCAGAGGCCTGGGAGAAAACAGTGAGTACAAATACGACCAGCTGACAGGACTCGTGAGCAAGGCTGATATCACTGCATTGGCGGAGAACCGCGTGGATGAAAAACATGCGGAAAACACGACCATTGCTATCCTGGATGTGGATTTCTTCAAACATGTAAATGATACTTACGGACATCAGTACGGTGATTATGTCTTAAAGCAGGTGGCTACGATCATAGAGTCCTGTATGGGAGACAAGGGAGTAGCCGGACGCATCGGCGGAGACGAATTCTTCCTGGTTCTTGACGGCCTGGGAGAAGAAGAACTGAGGGCAGTATTCCGCGGGATCAGGGGGACCGTAAGTTCCGTCTTTGAAGGGAAGGGGTCACAGAATCTCAGCGCCATCTCGGTGTCTATAGGATCGGCCACGTATCCGAAGGATGCAAAGAATTTCAATGATCTGTTCATGGTGGCGGATTTCTGTCTGTACCGTGCTAAGGAAAAAGGGCGCAACAGATATATCATCTATACCCCGGAGAAACACCCGACGATCGACGAGATAAGAGCTCACAGAGAGGGCGGAGAGACCCTTGTGAACGGACGCGAGGATCTTCCGGTCGGTGACGCACTCGTGCAGATGATGGGACTGGTGTATTACGGCGAAAAGCCCGAAGTAAAAGGGCTGATAAGCGAGTTTGCCGAACGTTTCAAGATACCGCTCATATCTCTCTACGATGAGGAAAAAGAAAAGATCATATATTCCGGCGGAGTACAGGAAGAGGAGACAGAGCTGGCAGAGAAAAATCTGGATCTGGTACTTAAACCGCCGTATGAAGAGACCTGGATGCTCCGAAAAGGGCTTATAGTCTGCAATACAGTGCCTCTCATGCCCAAGGGCTTCGAAAAGGAATCGGAGGCACTTCATGCCAAAGGCATAGAGTCATTTATAATAAACAGTTTTACCGCGGCAGGCGGAAAAAAGATGAAGCTTCTGTTCTTCTCGCTTCACGAGAATCTGGTATGGAATGAGCAGCATTATATCTATTACAGATTATTTGCTGACATGTTGGGATCATATACATTTTAAGAGGGCTTAGGGATGAGTGTTACCGCTGTATGTGTAGGAAGCATATTTAAAGAAAAGGATTTTGTGAGAGGCGATGCCCTGATCACCGATCTGGTGAAAAAGGGACAGCATGTACTCTTTATTCCCTCAGGCGTGGCAAGACATGCGGGAACGCCGGGGCATGAGGCGGATTTTCTGTACTTTCTCAGCGGAGGATGTGCAGACGAGCTTGTCGTGGTAAAGGGTGACAAGCTGGATGATGTTTTTGCAAAGGCTGCCGCAAAGCGGATGGAAGAGTACCACATCAATATGCGTGTGATAGAGCCGGAAGATGAAGTGCCCGATATCAGGGACATTCACTGGGGCGGAGACCTTTTTGCCGAGAATATCAATGTTGCAACGGCAGCTTTCTCTTTTACGGACAGGCTTCTCGATTCATCAAAGATAGAGGATGTGGCGGTTGCGCTGCAAAGCTTCATTACCGAGGGAACCTTCCTCTGCATCAGGGAAAGTTTCCTGCAGGATCTTTATACCGAAAGAGAAGCTATCCCGGGCAGTACCGACAGCTTTTATATACTTGCCGATGCGAGAAAACAGCCTAAGCAATGGGAGACATTCATGCTTGGCAAGCTTTTTCCGGGAGCGGAGGAGATCTTTTCGCATCCCGGAATCACGACCGTTGTGCCGGTCCACAGCGGCCAGTCTTATTACGGCTACCTTGTCCACAATACCGAAAAATGGGATCCCGTCATAGGCTCGCTTGAACTTCTTACAGTAGTACTGGATCTTACCATAGGAAGATATATCACCCAGAAAAAGCTTATCTTTGCAAGTCATGAGCTGATCAGTGCAAATGAAAATGTAAGAAAGCTCAAAGAGACGGATGTACTCACGGGGCTCCGCAACAAGCAGGGCTTCATGGAGGATGCCGGCAAGCTTTATCTTAAGAGCAGAGTGACGGGGCAGAGCATGCTGGTGGTATGCGTGGATCTGGACAGACTGGCAAATATCAATGATATCTACGGACACAGGGAGGGCGATGCGGCCATCCAGATGCTGTCCAAGATAATAAAGGAGACGCTGATCAGCGGGACCATCGCCGCGCGTATGGGTGCAGACGAGTTCATACTCTTAAGCCTTGTGGCCAAGGGCGATGAGGCGAGCGTGGACATGTATTTCAGGACTTTAAAGACCAGGCTTGAGAATTACAACCGCATTTCAGGAAAAGAGTATACACTGGAGATCAACTTAAGTTCCATGGTGGTGGAAGCCGATACTGAGATGGACGTAGAGGAGATCGTGAACGAAGCCCTGGCGAAGAAGCGTCATATCAAGGAGAGCAGGGGCTTAAAGCGCAGCATCAATCTCTACGAAGACGGTTTCAATGATCCGAAGGAACATGCGCTTGTCAGAAGCATCATAGAGAGCAACGGTTTCCTTTATGCCTTCCAGCCGATAGTATCCAGCCGCACCGGAGAGATAGTGGCATACGAGGCGCTGATGCGTACAAAGGATATGCATGTATCGCCGCTGACCGTACTCAAGTATGCTGCGATGGACGGCAGGCTCTATGATATCGAAAAAGCGACATTCTTAAATGTGTTGAGACAGATCAGGCCCTTCATGGAGGATCTCGGAAATAAGAAGATATTCATAAACAGCATACCCGGGTTCTATCTTACCGAAGCTGATTATGAAGAGATGATGGATGAGTTCGGTGATATCTTCGGTCATATCGTTGTGGAGATAACCGAGCAGACTGACTTTGAGAATTCGACGGTGGAGCTTTTGAGAAAGAGGAGCGAGAAGGACGGCTTTGAAGTGGCCATTGACGATTTCGGTACCGGCTTTTCAAACCTGGCCAATCTCCTTAAGTTCCTGCCTGACTATGTAAAGATAGACAGAACACTGATAGAGGGCATCCATGAGGATCTTAAGAAACAGCATTTTGTAAATAACATAATCGAATTCGCCCATGATAACGGATTCCTTGCACTTGCTGAGGGCGTGGAAAGCCCGCAGGAGCTGACGGCCGTGGTGCATATGGGCGTGGATATGATACAGGGTTATTATACGGCGAAGCCCGGCTATGTGCTTGCGCCGGCGCTTTCCACAAGTATCAGGGATGAGATAGTCAGAGCCAATTTTGAAAGTTCACATGAGCTTAAGAAGAAGGTATTCCTGGTCACCAGGGAAAAAGAACTCTTCCTGATGCATCTTGCTATGGAAAAATACACCAGCATCATCGTATCCCAGTCGGAGGTAATGCTGCAGGGCAATCCGGATTTCATGGCCGGCATCACCATTAAGATCAAGGACAATACGGATTGCAGGCTCACTCTGCACAACGTGTGCCTGGGTGATGTGGAGGAGAGACCCATCATAGATATAGGCAAGGGTGCAAAGCTCACTCTTGTGATAGAAGGGGATAACGAACTGATAGGCAACGGTATTCGTGTACCCGAGACTGCAGCCCTAAGACTGGAAGGCGGTGGAACGCTTACCATTGCTCCGGTACTGGCGGACGCCTACGGAATAGGCGGAGATGCGGACAGTGCCTTCGGAAAGATCGAATGTGCCATGAGCGGTGCGCTGGCCGTCACTGCGGAGGGTAACCGCTGCGTGGCTGTTGGCGGCGGTATAAGCGCGAGTGCAGAGGGTATAACGGTGCAGTCCGGAAAGATAGATGTGATGCTGGCAGGTACAAGCTGCGTGGGCATAGGCAGCTTTATGGGTAATGTGTCTATCCGTATACACAAATGCAATCTGCGGATGGATCAGCGTATTTCGGTGGGCGTACTGATAGGTGCCCTTAACGGAAAACAGGACATAGAGATCTCGGACTGCGGTATGGTCCTTTCCGGTTCCGGCAGTGCGATAGCGGGCATAGGAAGCTATGAGGCGTCCGATGGCATGATAAAGATCAGGAGTGCCAGCCTTCAGGAACGTTTCAACGGCAAGCGCATCTACCTGCTGGGAAGCGCAGGCGGGAAGATCACGGTACACCTTGAGAATATGAATGTGGATGTGCTGGCCGAGGGCAACATGGCGATGGGTCTGGGAAGCGGGGATAAGAAAGCTACCGTAGAACTGATAAAGACAAGGCTTTCCGTAGTCATGCGTGCGGGAGAGCACGTGGAGATAGGTGCGGAACAGGATGCAGTGACCATTGACGGCGGCAGCAGATATCTGCTCATCAATGAGGAAGAACTGGAAGTGTGATCAGGTCCAGCCGCCGTCCAGAGTGATGATCTGTGAAGTGAGATAGGCGGGAGCCTGTGATAAAAGGAATACTGTTTCGGCTGCTTCCTCCGGGAGCAGTGCGCGATCGGCGGGGATCTCTGAGATCACCGCCATTTTTTCTTCTTCGCTCAGATGATCGTTCATCGCAGTATCCATGAAGCCGCAGGCTACAGCGTTTACCGCGATGCCGGAAGGAGCCAGCTCTTTGCCGAGAGCTTTGGTAAAGGCGTTCAGCCCGCCTTTGGATGCGCTGTAAGCAGCCTCACAGGAGGCGCCGGTATTGCCCCAGACCGAGGAGATATTGATGATGCGTCCGCCGGAGGGTGAAGACAGCATCAGCGGGATGGCAGCGCGGCAGAAAAGAAAGACGGCGTCAAGGTTTACGCCCATCAGGTGTTTCCAGTCTTCGTAGCTCATATCCTGCAAAAGTCCGACATAAGAGACGGCGGCGTTGTTTATGAGTATGTCGAGCGCTTTTGTCCTGTCAAATACCTCACGGACAAAAGCCTCATCAGATATATCACCCGCGAGAGTCTTTATCCCGCAGCCATAGAGAGCTTTCAGTCTTTCGGCTTCCTTCTTAAGCTTTTCCGTATTTTTATTTGCGAGCAGGGTAAGCGTGCAGCCTTCCTTTGCGAATCTCTCGGAGAGTGCGAGCCCAAGGCCGCCGCTGGCTCCGCTTATAAGTACGTTTTTATTCATTCCTGTTCCTCTTCGTAATCACGCAGCTCCTGGCCGAGCATGGACTCGTGGGCCGCGGTTATCAGTCTGACATCTTCGGCGGATTCTACAAATATCCCGGCGATCTTGGGATCAAACTGGGTGCCGGCACCTTCTTTAATGATATCCATTGCCTTTTCAAAGGGGAAGGGTTCCTTGTAGCTTCTTCTGGATACCAGCGCGTCAAATACGTCGGCAACGGCCATTATCCTCGCTGAGAGAGGGATATCCTCGCCGGCCTTACCGGAAGGATAGCCTCTTCCGTCCCATCTTTCATGATGATAGGTTGCAAGGTTCTTTGCCTCTTCCAGGTATTTGCTGTCGGATACGAGTGACATGGCTGAAGATATCACCTTGCTTCCGGCCGTTGTATGGTGCTTCATCTTTTCAAATTCTTCGTCGTTCAGCTTTCCGGCTTTGTTGAGGATGGTATCGCTGACCATTCGCCCATGCCAAAGCCGTACAGAAGATAAGTGAGTATCGAGCCCAGTGCACCGCCGATGAAAGCATATACCGGGATCGAAAGCAGGGCTTTTCCGAATTTCTTATAGAAGCCTTTCCGGCCAAACCACGCACCGGCGGCAGCGATCATGGTGGAAAGCACCACGTAGTAAGCATTTCCGGGGTTGCCCTGCATGTTGATGATGTTGTTCAGATAACCCACGAAGATGCCGGGAAGATACCCGCCGAGTACGGATGCCAGCAGGGTGCCGACATTATCGAGATAAAGCGGCAGCTTTAAAAGAGCGGCTGTCCGCGGAAGAATAAAGTTTATGATCACGGTTAAGGAGAAGAAAACAAACTGGTTGAAAAGCTGTCTGTTGTCCCTGAAAAGCCCCTTTCTGTGTTCAACGGTCCTCATATATGATCCCCCACGATGTAAAGAACTTAGACTTATAGGGTTATTATATTACTTCGATTTTTTTATGCAAGGGCGGAGATATATAGTAACGTAAACATTTTATGTATACTATATGATGTGTTTTGTAAAAAAGATGTAATATGTTACAAAATTGTTACAGAAAATCATTGACACAGCCGTCGATCAGGTGCTATTATAAGTAAGCTGACAGCAGTATAAACATGAATCCTGCTGAATGTTAAATGTAGTTTAGTTTATTGAAAACATAGAATGTGAGCCGGGGCTTCGTGGAGTAGAACGCTAAGAGTCAAAACTCGCTTAGTCCCTACTCTAGGAGTCAAATGTTCATACGATCGCAGATCGTATGAAAGCACCGGCAGAAGGCCGGACAGGCAAGCGTGCTTGCCGGGACGGTCTTGTGCCGGTGGTTTCAGGCGGCGAAGCCGCTGAACATTTGACGCAGATATATTTTACGAGGGTTATATGAAGAAACTTTGTAGAAGAGCAATACTTATGACAACTTCCGCAGTCATGCTGACGTGTACGCTGTTTGGGGGCAGCGCCGCCGCAGACGGCAGGGTTGTCTATGATATACTTCCGGCGGGCGGCGCTGCTCTCGCACTGGAAGAAGGCATCACACTTGACGAGATATATGTATCGCCCGGCGAGGAGGTTACGGCTGAGGTAAATACCGATGCAGCTGCGGGCGGGGCGGAAACAGCCGATGTTACGGAAGTGGAAGTGGCGGAAGCTGAGGAGACGGCGAGCATTGATATGCTTGAGTTCTCTGTGGGTGCCGAGCAGGTCATCTCCAATACATCCGAACTGGAAATGAGACTTGATGCTGCGCAGGACGCTACTTCAGCCATCAGTCTGGCTTCAAAGGCTGCCATCAGCGTGAAGACCGCTGAGCAGGATGCGCTGGAAGAGGCACTGGCCAGGGATCCGGAGAACTTCGCGAATCTCGTTATAGCTCAGGTCAATGATTATGTGAATGTACGTGCGGTACCGGATCTCGAGGGAGAGATCGTAGGTAAGCTTTACGATAAATCAGTCGGCAATTATCTTGAAGAGGAAGACGGCTGGTACAAGATCAGCTCCGGCAGTGTTACCGGTTACGTAAAGAGCGAATACTGTGTGACAGGTGACGATGCGATAGAGCTTGCAAAGAAGGTAGGTACCAGACTTGCGGATGTGGATACCACCACGCTTTATGTACGTAAGGAGCCCGGTACGGATTCACCCGTAATGTCCATGGTCGGCGAAGATGAAGACCTTGTGGTCCTCGAAGAACTGGACGGCTGGGTAAAGGTTACCTGTAATGAAGGTGAAGGGTATGTATCCGCAGACTATGTAAATCTGCATACGGAATTTGTGAAGGCCGAATCCAAAGCTGAGGAAGAGGCAAGACTCAAGAAAGAAGCGGAAGAGCGTAAGCGTGCACAGGAAGCAGCAAGAAAGGCACAGCAGAAGAGAAACAGGACCGGCGGCGGTTCTTCCCAGAAGGGCAGCGGTGCAGCCGTAAGCGTAGGCGGCAGCGGCCTGGGAGCGCAGGTTGCAAATTACGGACTGCAGTTTGTCGGCAATCCTTATGTATACGGCGGATCGAGCCTGACTCACGGTACAGACTGCTCGGGCTTCGTAATGAGCGTATATTCACACTTCGGCGTGGGTCTGCCTCATTCTTCAAGGGCGGACCGTGCGGTAGGTTCCGCAGTGCCCGGAGGTCTTGCGAATGCAGTGCCCGGTGATATCGTATGCTACTCCGGTCACGTGGCCATCTATATCGGCGGCGGACAGATAGTGCATGCAAGTACTTCAAGGACCGGTATCATCGTATCAAATGCAAGTTATAAGAACGTACTGGCTGTAAGAAGAATATTCTGATGTGTGAAAACTATCAAGGCTTCCCTGTCCGGGGAAGCCTTTTTTTCCTGTAAGGGCCGCCATCACGCAGGATGAAGCCGGCATCATGAGCTTTCGGGAGAAGAGACATGCGAAAAGTTTTGATAGTAGAGGATGACAGGGAGATAAGAAAGCTGCTGGCCGATTATCTCGGAAATAAAGAGTTTGAAGTGACGCAGGCCGGTGACGGAAGATGCGCACTTGCAGCCATGAAGGACAGCGTCTATGATGTGATTCTTATGGATATGATGCTGCCGTATAATTCGGGCACCGAACTTATCAAAACCCTGCGCGGGAGCAGGAGGGAGCCTGCGGTGGCCCGCACACCCGTTATCGTCATATCCGCGAAATCCGGAGTGGATACCAGGATTGAGACACTGCGCATGGGCGCGGATGACTATATCGTAAAGCCCTTTGACCTTGACGAAGTATACGTGAGGATCGAAGCACTGCTGAGAAGGAGCGAAGGCGGTGCCTACAGCAGGGAAGCAGGTGAGGAACGACTTGCTTACCGTGGTTTTGAGTATGATCTTGAGAAGAACGAGGTAAGATACAGGGGGACGGCCTTAAAGCTTACAGCAAAGGAGCGGGCACTGTTTCTTTTATTTCTTAAGAATCCCGAAAAGACTTTTACCAAAGCAAATCTTTATGAGTCAGTCTGGGAAGATGAATACCTTTATGAAGACAACACCATCAACGTGCATATGAGCAATCTGCGAAGCAAACTGAAAAACGCCGGCGGAACCGAAGTGATCGAAACCGTCTGGGGTATAGGATATAAGCTAAAAGGCGGTGAATGAATGAGCAGGGTGCTGATCGCGATCGTCTTTCTTTTCATCATCATTTCACTTCTTATCAGACTGATGATAATGAAAAGTAATCTGAGATCTTTTTCGCGTGAACTTGAAAAGACAAGGGAGAACGGCTATAACCGTTTCCTACGCCTTACTCTCGGCGACAGGGACATGGAAGGGCTGGCGGAACAGCTCAATAAAAATCTGGAATATCAGAAAAACATGAAGCTGGAAGAAGAGCGTGAAAGACAGCGCATGGAACAGTCCGTATCCGATATCGCTCATGACCTGCGTACGCCGCTTACGGTGATACGCGGTAATCTGCGGATGCTCAGCGAAGAGAAGCTTTCCGAAAAGGGACGGGAATACCTGGAAGCCGCAGAGAGCAGGGCGGAAGTGCTAAAGAACATGGTGGATGAATTCTTTGAACTCTCTCTTATAGAAAGCGGCGACCTGAGCATAGAGAAAGAGAAGATCGATCTGACCGCATTCCTTGCGCAGTTTCTGGTGGACAACGAAAGCATGATACGGGCCAGAGGGCTTGAGCCGGATGTACGGCTGCCCGAAAAGAGCATCTTCATAAACTCCGACAGAGGCATGCTTACGAGAGTGATGAGCAATCTCCTAAACAATGTGTGTAAATATGCGAAGGGAAGCTTTATGCTTTCTGCTTCGGAAACCGCAGATGGGGCGGAGATCGTTCTGGAAAACGCTATCGCGGAGGATGCCGGGATAGATACGGAACATATCTTTGACAGGACCTACCGTGCAGATAAGGCAAGACGCGACGGCAGTGCGGGCCTTGGGCTTTACATTGTAAAACTGCTTGTGGAAAAGATGGGCGGAACGATAAGTGCTGAAACAGAAGACGGGAGTCTGCGTTTTGAGATAAGACTGTAAACAGTCATGCATTTCTGAAGACTTTTTTCAGAAATTTTTTTTGTTCTTAAGAAATTCTTTAATATTTCATTTTATTCTTATTTCAGCATCGGAAATATATTTCCAATACACAGGAGGGGACTATGTCAGAGATAATAATGGAGGCAGTGAATCTTACCAAACAGTACGGTAAGCAGAAGGCACTGGACAATGTGAAATTTAAAGTGCGTGAGGGCAGCATAGTGGGGCTGGTGGGACCCAACGGTGCAGGCAAGACCACTGCGATGAAGGTGATGGGCGGACTGGTCTTTCCGACCGAAGGAAGCATTTCCATATACGGGGCATCGGATGAGAAGGGACTCTGTCATGCAAGGACACGTATGAGCTTTATGATAGAGACGCCTTATGCAAAAGAAAACATGACGGCAAGAGAGAATCTTGAAAAGCAGCGTCTGCAGAAAGGCATACCCGATAAAAAAAGAATTGATGAAGTGCTGGAGATAGTGAATCTTACGGATACCGGTAAGAAACCTGTAAAGAATTTTTCGATGGGCATGAGACAGAGGCTGGGACTTGCCAATGCGCTTATGGGCAGGCCGGAATTTATGGTGCTTGATGAGCCCGTTAACGGACTCGATCCCGAAGGAATAGTTGAAATACGTGAGCTTCTGAAAAAAATGAACAAAGAAGAAAAGACAACGATCATCATTTCTTCCCATATCCTAAGCGAGCTTTCGCTCCTGTGTACCGATTATATCTTCGTGGATCACGGGCGCATCACGGGTGAACTGAGTTCCGAAGAGCTGGAGAGGGAGTGCTGCGAGTACTTCCGCATAAATACAGTCAATAACGAGAAGGCAAGTGCGATACTTACAAACGAATGCGGGATAACAGGACTGGAAGCGACGGAAGACGGGAAACTCAAGATATATGACGGCCTGGACCGTATAGAAGAGATATCGACAGCACTGTATCGTGGCGGAGCCACTCCGATAGAACTCTGCAGGAACGCAGTCAATCTCGAAGAGTATTACATGAGAAAGGTGCAGGGTGAGCGCTTATGATAAACGTATTCCGTTCGCTGAATTATTACGTGCGAAAAGACCTTGCTATCGTGATCGCACTTATAACGATAGTCAGTATACCGGTAGTTGCCATGGCATTTATGGGCTCGCTGGATGGCCTGTCATTCTCGGATATGACAGGTGCGACATATTATACATGGATGAACAGTGATGTTACGCTCATCTCCCTTGTAGCTGCCCTGCTGGTGGTGACAAGACTGGTGGGATCTGATCTTTCGGATAAGTCAGTAAATTATGAGATACTCGGAGGAAACAAGAGGATCGCAGCATTTCTCGGAAGGATCGCTGCCGGCCTGCTCTGGGGCGGTATGATCTGCTGGATACTGATATCTCTTCCACTCGGGTATTTTTCGCTGATGAACGGCTGGGGGATAAGTGTTGATATGAAGTGGGCGCTGCTGCGTCAGGCACTGATGTTCCTTCCGCTCCTGCGTATGGTCTCGCTTCTGATCTTCTTCACCATACTTGCGGGAGGCGCCGGGAAAGGAATGGCGCTGGCCGTTGTGATCATTGAAGTGGAAGCGATCATCGATTCCATATTTTCGGAAATTCTTAATATCGATATAAAGTATGCGCTGTCGATGAGCAGTTTCAGGCAGGTGCTGTCTCTTGATAATGCGAAGAGCATGGTGATAGACGGTAAGCAGGTCAACGTATTTCTTGCCCAGCTGCCAGCAGGACTTATTGCAGTGACCATAGCGGTATCACTGATCCTGACAGTCCTGTATCTGACAGGGGCAGCACTGATATTCTTAAGAAAGGACAGGGACTGAAGATGAAAGAGGAGATAAGTTTATTTATGTACAATATGAAGCACTCACGCTTTATGTTTGTAATACTTATACTGATCGGTCTGGTCGTGGGCCTTATCAGTCCGGTGTGGACGGAAGAACTCACTTATCTTCCGAAGACTGCATCAAGTCTTATTGCAGCTGATCCTTCTGTATGCTATACATTTGCGCTTATGATAATGTGCGTGTTTGTGGCATATCTGTGCGCCGGGGATATGAAAGAAAAAGTCATCAACTATGAAGTCCTGTCGGGACACTCAAGAGCAGGCATTTATTTTTCGAGAACGATACTCACGGTCATCTTTACAACGCTGTTCTCGATGATACTCTCACTCATTCCTGTCATTGTATCCGGGGTGATATACGGATGGGGAAATACCATGGAGTTTAAGTATGCGATCTTAAGACTGCTCTGCTGTGCATTTCCGTATATGCGCCTGGCTGCGTTCATGTGTTTCCTGGCATTCTGGGCTAAAAAAGCCACCGGAGTGATGGTCTGGGGATATATAGCATATATGTTCGGCACACTGTTCGCATCAAGGGGTGAGGGTTCGCCTTATCTTTTGACATTTAAAAACGTGATGGCTCTGATGAGTTTTAATGTAAGGTCGGTATATAACATCAGTATGGAAAAGGGTATCATATATTACTCGAAATATCTTTCGGAACCGGAACCGGGACTGATCGGAAAGACCATACTGGCATCGCTTGTGATAACTGTGATATATCTGCTGATGGGCTACGGGCTGTTCAGACGCGAAGACCTGAATTAAGGAGGAGGGTGCTATGGATAAGATATTGGCTTTAATGGAGATGATACTGAGTGTGATCCTTCTTCTTGTGATCAGACTGGAAAAGCAGCACTCTACGACAAAGTGGCGCATACTGTATGCCCTGCCTCCGGTGCTGGCTGCCTCGTTGTCGGCTTTTATCCCCTGGGATAAGTTTTATGCCGGAGTATACATTGGCGCGGCACTGTTTATCATATGCCTGTTTGCCGATAATGCGCGTGTGCGCAGGGCTGTAGTGTGCACCGCAGGAGCGGTGGTCGCCGTAAGCTACATCTTCTGCATGCTGAGTCCTCTTTATCATGCGGATGATTATTCTGCCGATTTTGAAAAAGGCTTCAGTGAAATGAAAGAGTATTATGTGCTCGCCGAAGAAAAAGAGATAGACTGGGATGCGCTGTACGCGAAGTACAGCCCGCAGTTTGCGGCGGCAACAAAAGAACAGGATGAGGCAGCGAGCATAAGGCTGTGGATGCAGTTTGCAAACGAATTCTATGACGGCCATGTCAGTTATTCCTTCGGAGATTCCGGCCGCTTCGAGAGTGCGCTGTATAAGATATGCGGAAATGATTACGGCCTATCGCTCGTTAAACTCCCGGACGGGAGTTACGCTGCAGTAAATGTCGAGGGAGGTGCAAAGTCTTATGCGGTCACGGAAGGTAATGAGGAGCTGAAAGCTTATAGGACGCAGCTGGCGCCGGATATTGAAAAGATCAGATATACGCTGAGGGATGCAGGGATAAAGAACGGCACGGTCATAACATCCTGGGACGGAATGAGTATCAAGGATCTGGTCTCCAAAGCAGATGTGATGATGATGAACATGCCCGATGCGGAGAATGAAGCATTTTACAGAACGATCCATGCTGCAGGTTATGGCGGCGACAGCGTCACGATCGGTTTCATCTCGGATGACGGGACAGAGAAAACAGTTAAGGCACCAAGGCTCGGAGCATATATATGCAGGCTGATGTCCACACTGGAAAAGATCGATGACGGCGTGCTGATCAGCAATCTTGACTGGCAGAAGATAAACGATGATACCGCACTGCTCCGTATCTATGCCATGTCCTATGATATGAAAAGCTATGCGGGCTCGGATTACAGGGAGATGACTGATGCGCTGAGGACACAGCTGCTTGCATACAAAGAAGAAGGAGTGAAGGATATCATCATCGATCTTCGCAGAAATTCCGGAGGCAGTCCGTTCATGGTGATGGGTGTGGCACAGCTGTTTGCACCGGAAGGCGAACATGTCGACTGCTACTGTGCAGTGATAAACCGGGATAATGCCAGGTTCGAGCGCGGCGATGACGGAAAGTATGTGAAGGACGAGGCGATCATATATCGCGGCGAAGACCTGTGGGCAGACGGCCGCATAGTGCTCCTGGTAAACGGGGAAACCGTAAGCGCCGGTGATGAGATGACATATCTGATGTCAGAGTATCCGAATGTGACTGTCATGGGATACACAAAGACCAACAGCTCCTGTCAGGCCGTGACGCAGATACAGCTGGGTAAAGGCATGCTGTCTTACTCGGCGGTGCCGAACCTTACGGCTGACGGAGAACCTCTTATAGACACCTATGCAGACCATAAGGGCAGGGTACCCATAGATATAGTGATTCCCATGGATAGTGAAGCGATAGCCGCGGTATTCGACAGAGGCGAGGACTATCCGCTGGCATACGCGCGTGAGTGGCTGAAATAATGTGAAAAACCACGAGGTCCGTCCCCGTGGTTTTCCGGTGGCTTTCGCCCGAGCGACAGCCGCCGGTTTGCCGTTGCAAACCACTAAATCTTGTGCTATAATATCTCTGTACGCTTATATGAGCTAGAGGTTAAAGGGGGCTACGTGTGAAAAAGAAGATAGCGGTATGCGCCAACGGCTGGAGCCCCGATGTTCTGGCCAAAGCCATGGAAGGCTTTATGGAGTATGCCGGTACCAGAGATTTTGATATATATGTTTTCCTGAGTTTTGCTTCTTACAGCGTGCATCGTCATACGATGCAGGGAGAACTTAACGTCTATAACTTATGCGAACTGTCTGATTATGACGGTGTCATAGTTTTTTCAAATCTGCTCAATTCCGATGAGACAGCTAAAGAAATATGTACTGCAGCGAGGGATAAGGGTGTTCCCGTTATCAGTATAGGCATGGAGTTTGAAGGAGTCACTTCGCTCTGTGTGGATAATGATGCAGGAATGCGCGAGCTGGTGACGCATCTGGTCGAGGAGCACGGTGTTAAAAGTATCTTCTACATGGGAGGTACGGAGACACATGTGGACAGTAATGACAGATTAAGGATCACCAGGGAAGTGCTTGAAAAACACGGGATCAGCCTTTCCGATAAACAGATAGGATACGGTAAATGGTCAAACCGCAGGACCGTAGATGCTTTGAAAGGACTGCTGGCAGCTAACGACGAACTGCCCGATGCCATTATCTGTGCCAATGACATAATGGCGCTTGCGGTATGCACGGAACTGGAGAAGAGGGGTGCCAGCGTGCCCGACGATGTTCTGGTCACCGGTTTTGATGATATAGCGGGAGCGAATATTTTTTATCCGGCGCTCACAACAGTGAAACAGGACTACGCTTATGTGGCGAAGAAGGCCTGTGAACTCATATATGATAACAAACTGCACGGAGAAGCATCCGTAAAGATAAAAGTACCTACGCGTGCCGTTATTGCGGAAAGCTGCGGCTGTAAGCCGCCGGAATGCGAAAAGCGCCGGCAGATCTACTGCAAGCATTCCTTCCAGAGAAACACGGATAATAACCTTCTGGAACAGAACGAAAGAGAGATGAGAAACTGTCTTTCGGATGTTTCCGATTTCCGTGAGATGAGAGAGAAACTCAGAAATCATTATCTTCAGAACCATCAGTTTGAAGGCTCCGCATTTTATATAGTATTTAACGGAGAGTATCTGGAGAAGGTAGAGGCTGATGAAAAAGATCTCTGTGAAGACACCCTGCACGGAGAACTGGAAGTACTGATAGCACTCAGGGACGGCAGCCTTGTGGATGTGGAGCATGTGGATGTCAGACAGCTCATTCCCGCATATGAAAAGAAAGACGGGGAAAGGCACGTGTTCTATATCGTTCCTCTTCATTACTATCAATACAGTTACGGCTATGCGGTGTTTACCGACAAGCCTTATGTGCTGAACGATGCAATGATGTTCCCTTACGTGGAGAAGCTTCAGCAGTCGGTAAGACTGCTCCGCGCCAATCTGCGGCTGCAGCAGATATACGACAAGGATGTGCTGACCGGCGTATACAACCGCATGGGTTACGAGAACAAGGCCCTGCCGCTTTACCAGGCCAGCCTGGAAAAGAAGGCGCCGATGACCGTCATGTTCATCGATATCAATTATATGAAAATGATCAACGACCGTTACGGGCACGACGAAGGAGACAATGCCATCCGTATGGTAGCTGCTTCGATCAGTGACAGGCTTGAAGAGGGATGGATAGCCGTGCGCTACGGAGGAGATGAATTCCTTGCGATAGTTCCTGACTGTGATGAAGCGATGGCGGCGCAGATGAAAGACGATATAAGCGGGAGCCTCCGTGAAAAATGCATAAAGAGAAAGGTACCCTATGAACTCACGGCGAGCATAGGATATGTTACGACCGATCCCGTGGGACGTGCGGATGCAACGCTTGAAGAGTACGTTAAAGAAGCGGATGATCTGATGTATATGATAAAGAAAGAGATGCACGAGAAAGACAAAAAATGATCCGGAGGTATTCGGCATGCTGAAGTATAAGTGCGGGAATTGCGGCGGAGAATTTGAGATACATGCACACGGAGAACTGCTGTGTCCGTTCTGCGGTACCAAACAGTATTTTTCCGATGCTGAGCTGAGCGGATATAAAGGCTATCGTGATAATGTACTGCAGTATGTGCGCCGCAGCAATGACAGTTTTTTTGCAAAAGGAGATGTGCTGAGACTCTTTAACGACAGTGATATTGAGAAGTATGAGTCTGCAGACGGATCAATAGAGATCGCATACACCTACCGTACGGAAACGGACGGTGTGGAGATATTCATAAACAAGGAAAGTGTGGTCTGCGTATTCCCTGCGGACAGGTCTTCACTGGCGGACAGGGCACTTAAGAATATCGCGGAGCTGGAGTATCCTTCCGCGGATATCAAAAATCTCAGAAACTGCCTGCCCTATCTGAAAGCAAGATATGAGCTGAAAAGCGGAGGAGTAATACTAGCTTTTTCCAAAAATGAAAATGTATATCCGCTGTTCATTTTTTCGGAGCTTCATCCGAAGCATGTGGCGTGGATCATTTCAAGAATGGAGAACCTGTGCTGCCTGCTTGAATTCAACGGTCTCGATCATAAGCACATGGATGAGCAGAGTCTGTTCATCAATCCGAAAAGTCACGAGGCTTTCTGGTACGGAGGCTGGTGGGATACGGAAGGAGACGGACCGCGTACGGCACTGGCCGATATCAGGAAAACGGCAAAAAAGCTGACGGGAGAAATGGTAAGCGAGGGGCCGCGCGAATATGCGGAATTTCTTTCGTCTAAGCCAAGGGATACCGCGTATGATGATTTTGCGTACTGGGATGAGGTAATAGAAAAAGGTTTCGGCGGACATCATTTTGCGGATTTTGAGGGATAAGCATCAGTATCCGCCGGTAAGAGTATTATTATAAACAAAAGGAGGCAGATCAAATGGGTTATGGCAGTTACAGTGCTTCAGACTGGAGCAGACTGAAGACAAGCAGAGGACTTGATAAGGCTTCGGTGAACGAGATCTTCAAGTCAAGGACGATGGATGACCGTTTCAATCCTAAGTATATCGACAAGCGTGAAGCGAGGGATTCAAAGGAACATCCCAATTCAACACCTATTGCGATAGGAGTGGATGTGACCGGATCCATGGGATATCTTTCGGAGGAGATCATCAAGAATTCTCTTAACGAGCTGATGAAGAAGCTTTATTCAACCGATCTCGTAGAGGATCCGCAGCTTATGTTTGCGGCGATAGGGGATGTTGATGACGACGCTCCCCTGCAGGTAACGCAGTTCGAGTCGGACATACGTATAGCCGAACAGCTGATGGATCTGTGGATAGAGGGCCGAGGCGGAGATGCACCCGAGGATTATGAGCTGCTCTGGTATTTTGTTGCAAAGCATACGGATATAGACAGCTACAAGCTTCGTAAAAAGAAGGGCTACTGCTTTACCATAGGTGATGCGGGCTTTCACGGCAAAGTATCGGCATCGGATATAAAGGCGATATTCAAAGACGACTCACAGGATATCGAATCACGTGATCTGGCGAAGATGGCGTCGGAGATGTACGAGCTCTTCCATATCGATCTGCGCAGCGGAAGAGACAGCGCAGCTGAGCTTATTCCGGGAAGAGTGATATCTCTTGAACCGGAAGAAGTGAAGTATCTCCCCGAAGTTATCATTGCTGCGATACAGCTGACAAACGGGATA
>JAIKYA010000169.1 GCA_024683645.1 Lachnospiraceae bacterium | reverse complement strand
TCAACCACGAATCCCCAGAGAAGTTCAAATCCTATTACTCCGAATACCTCAAGGCCGTATACCAGGAATCTGAATCCTTCCATAAATCTGTTTGCTTTTTTAGTGTTTGTTTTTTCCATTTCCTTGTTCCTTTCGTGTGTTATATCTGATGAACACACAATACCGCGGAAATGCAGATAAAACAATAAAACCTGCGCTAAGTTGCAACCTGCAATGTCTAAGTTGCGAACCTGCACAGGTTTGAAAACTATGGCAGAAAACCACGGGGACGGACCTCGTGGTTTTTTCTGATCTCTTAATTATAACATACTGTTAAGCCCTTCAAGTATGGATCCGCAGGCCCAGGGCATAAGCGCAAACCATGTTGAAGCTACGCTTCCGTCAGGATAATGCTCCGTAAGAAGTCCCTGACTATGACAGAATCTCTCCGACATCCATCCTCTCTTGCCGTAATCAAACTCCCGGTCGAATGTATTATGACACTGACAGCTCCACAATATCGTATCATTCAAACGCTTTGCAACATACTCATCATTCCTGTGGCTGAGATAATACTTTATCTCTCCGATCACGGATGAAGACATGGGATGGATATGCGGATTCGTTACGGAAGTTATGCTCCCACCGCAGCTTGACCACCCCACTTTGCTGAGAGGCGGCACCTTTATTGGCGAATTATAACAGAGCTTAAATGTAAACTCGTAATACAAGGCATCCCGCATGTGATCCAGTAAACCATCTTCCCCTGTCATCTCGTGCAGATACCGCACTGCTCTGATATAGCTCAGAACCCCTTCCGAATCAATATTCTTGTCAATATCCAGTGGGCCTCCGTAACACTCTTCGTGACAGATATAGGCCTTATGATACCACTGTTCGCTTTTAAGCAGCCCTTCCACATATTCTCTCCCGCCTGTTATAAAGCAATAAAAGGCTGCCGCCGCCATACACCATGCTCCGGAAAAAGAATCATATGCCAGACCTGCTCCCGATCTGTCCGAAAAGATATAAGGATATTCTCCGTCGGTATTGCGGCTCTGCTCGGTAACTGCTATCACGCCTTTTGCATATTCCAGCCAGTCAGCATGTATCGTTCCCGCTTTCTTTTCCCATTCGTATGCCTTTAACAGCAGATAAACTGCCTGCCCTACCAGATATGCCGCATGTCCCGGAGCCGGCTGCTTGTCATACCACCAGCCTTTGTTGCTCCATACTCCGTCATTTTCTGCTGTAAAAGGCAGACCGTTAGCCGGATTGATACTCGTTGATACGATATGTGAAATACTGTCCAGTGCCTGCTCCCGCATCTTAGGATCTCCAAGGGTATGCGCCGACATAAGCATAGGTACCGATGCTGCCAGTCCGTTAGTCCATGAGATCGACGGAAGTATCCTGTACTCATATCCTTGTGGTTTATCAAACACAAAACCTGAATAACAATGTTTGTCAGGAAGCCATGCATCACGCGCTATCGCAGTGGAAATATCCCTGATCGTATCACGCGCCGTCAAACACTTCCTCGGTTCTTCATGAAACATATCATATACGGGAATAAGCACATCATGGATACTTCTCTCATCTTCAGCGCAAAGATCATAGCAGTAAACCCATATCGTGATCTTTCCGTCTTTTTTGATCCTGATGCAGTTATCTGAAAGCTCTTCTCTTTTCGAATACTTATGCGAATCCGTAAACAGATACGGTGCATTTTCATAACCCAGAGTATACCACAGTTCCTTCTTTTCAAGCGAACAGCCAAATCCCGCATACTGCAAAAACTCTCCGGATCTTCCCGGGTACCACTCTGTCACATCTTCATCCGCATATAGAAAATATGGTGTTGCAGCCAATCCTCTGACTCGCCCATCCGCATACGCCAAAGCGCAGGGATGCGATAATCTGTCCGCTCTCACCATCCACCAGGGACTGGAAGGAAACTCACCTTCAAGCCGAAGGCGCGGAGTAAGGCTGTCTGTCTTAAGCGGAGCCTCACCACGGTTGGTCCCGTACATGAATCCCGGAAGATAAAAACGCGGAGATCCGTTTCCGACAGGCATAGCTATACGGATCACGCCTTCAAAATCTTCTTCAGCGCTGATCGTAAGCAAAAGCTGTTCCGATACCGCATCTGATCCCGGCTTGTTCAGTTCAACACTAAGTCCAAAAGCCTGAAGGTCCGCATATTCCTCTCCTTCGCTTTTACTTCTTGCACTGAATATTAACTGTGAAAAAGTATTTTCACTCATGCCCTGTCCTTCCTTTTAAAACGTTTTTTCACAAAAAACCATCAGGTCCGTCCCCCTGGTTCCCCTGGTTCAGGTGGTTTCGATGCGTATCTTACCGGATATTTCAGGCAGCTTTATCCTGTACTTTTCTGCCAGCTGGGGACCGCAGGCCCCGGAACCTACGCCCGCCATGGCAAAATCCGCACAGATCACATTGTACTCACACTTTTCAAGTTCAAAATTATGACCTTTTCGTGCCAGTTCTTCCTGTGTATACTCCGAAGCATTGAAGGAAAAGCCATCCGGATTGCTGAATACCAATGATCCTTTAGCGCCCAGCACAGTCATTCTCGTACATCCGTAATGGGACCCGTTCTCCTGAGGTTTGATATAATCCTCATGCAGATCCGCAATAGCCGATCTGAAATTACCTATATAGCTTGCCTGATGTTTGTCGATATAACTCTCATACGGTCCATAACCATAGTATTCAACGGTATCATATTCCTTTGCGACAAATAATCGCAGCCCGAATCTCGGCAACAATCCTACTTTATTCGAGGTTTCCGCATTACAGGAGATCTCCAGTCCACCGTTT
>JAIKYA010000167.1 GCA_024683645.1 Lachnospiraceae bacterium | reverse complement strand
ATATGGACGGCTACCGCACAGGCAGCATGAATGAGGTTTTATGATGAGCGACACAAAAGAAATACTTGAAAAAGTTGCAAAAGGAGAACTTACGCCCACGGAAGCCGAGAAGGCTCTGCGGCTGAAACCCTTTGTGGACCTGGGCTTCGCCAAACCCGATCTGCACCGCGGTTTAAGACAGGGCATCCCCGAGATTATCTTCGGGCAGGGAAAAACCGCAGAACAGATAGATGCCATTACCGACAGGCTGCTTAAAGAAGGTCAGAATACGGTTATCATCACCAGGCTTTCCGAAGAAAAGGCCGCCCTGCTCCGCTCTGACGTTAAATACTTTAGTGTGGCACATATAGCGGTTGCCGGAACCATACCCGAGCCCGAATGTAAGGGTACTATCGTAGTAGCCACCGGAGGCACTTCCGATCTGCCGATCGCCGAAGAAGCCGCAGTCACAGCCGAGCTGCTCGGGAATAAGGTAACACGCCTCTACGACGTAGGTGTGGCAGGTATACACAGGCTTTTATCTCATACGGAAGAACTGATGAGTGCTTCTGTCGTGATAGCTATCGCGGGTATGGAAGGTGCACTGGCCAGTGTTATAGGCGGACTTGTAGACTGCCCTGTCATCGCCGTTCCTACCAGCATAGGCTACGGCGCTTCATTCAATGGTTTATCTGCACTGCTGTCCATGCTCAATTCCTGTGCCAGCGGTGTCACTGTAGTCAATATTGATAACGGATTCGGTGCCGGCTATTCGGCCAGCATGATCAATCACATCGGAGGTTAATTATGAAAACACTTTATATCGAATGTAATATGGGAGCTGCCGGAGATATGCTCACTGCCGCTCTTCTGGAACTACTGCCCGATCCCGATGCTTTTGTAAAACGTTTTAATGCGCTTGGCATAAAAGGCGTGGAGATGAAGCGTGAAAAATCCGTAAAATGCGGTATCAGAGGTACGCATGTTTCAATGCTCATAAACGGTACTGAGGAAGACGCTGTTGATATTCCCGATCATGACCACCACCATGAACATGAGCACGAACACGAACATGATCATGAACATCTCCATGACCATCACGATCATCTCCATGATCCGGACTATCACCATGACCATGACCACGATCATCACCATGATCATGACCATCATCACTCCCACCACCACTCTTCCCTGCATGATATAGAGCATATCGTGGATGAGCTGAAACTCTCAGCTGAAATAAAACACAATATCATCGAGGTCTATGATCTTATCGCTCATGCCGAGGCACATGTACATGACATGCCTGTTTCAGAGATCCATTTCCACGAAGTCGGCACCATGGATGCGGTCGCAGATGTCACTGCTGTATGCATGCTCATCGCAGAACTTAAACCTGACCGTATCGTCGCGTCTCCCGTTCACACCGGTTCGGGCCAGGTGCGCTGTGCGCACGGCATACTGCCCGTTCCCGCTCCGGCTACCGAATACCTGCTGCAGGGCATCCCTTCCTACTCCACGGATACAAAGGGCGAACTCTGCACTCCCACAGGCGCAGCCCTTTTAAAGCATTTTGCGGATTCCTTCGGCCCAAGGCCACTTATGAGCGTTGAAAAGACAGGCTACGGCTGTGGTAAAAAGGATTTC
This sequence comes from Lachnospiraceae bacterium, assembly GCA_024683645.1. Classification (GTDB taxonomy): domain Bacteria; phylum Bacillota; class Clostridia; order Lachnospirales; family Lachnospiraceae; genus NK4A136. The sequence goes on along the minus strand of JAIKYA010000167.1, from coordinate 4,037 downwards.
GACAAAGCCAATGTAGTCCGGGCTTTCCTCGGAAGCACAGATGATAAAACAGATATGATAGTTGAGTTTGACTGCAACATTGATGATATGACCGGCGAAGAGATAGGCTTTGCCTGCGAGGAACTCTTAGCTGCAGGTGCCAGAGAGGTCTTTACCACAGCGGTACAGATGAAGAAAAACCGCCCCGGCATACTTCTTACGGTCCTGGCTGCTGAGAACGACAAAGAGCGTATACGCGACCTTATCTTTAAACATACCACCACCATAGGCATCAGGGAAAGTGTAAAAGCGCGTTACGTCCTTGACCGCAGGAGCATCACCGTGCAGGGAGCCCTCGGGGATTATGCGGTAAAGAAAAGCAGCGGATATAATGTGAACAGATCAAAAGCCGAATATGAATCCAGGGCTGAGATAGCCCGTGAAAACGGTATATCTATACTCGAGCTGAGGAAGCTATAAGCTCCCGGAAATACTCCGGCAGTTCGGAGTCAAAAAACATCTCCTCTCCTGTAGAGGGATGGACAAAGCCGATGGTTTTGGCGTGCAGGACCTGTCCCTGTACGCTTTTTATTTTGGGGCCTCCGTAGATCTCATCCCCCATCAGCGGATGTCCTATATGCTTCATGTGCACTCTTATCTGATGAGTCCGACCGGTCTCGAGTTCACAGGAAATATAAGCCCTGTCCCTAAACTGCTCCAGCAGCTTATAATGAGTTACGGCGTGCTTTCCGCCCGGCTTTACGCACATCAGCTTACGGTCTTTATCATCCCTGCCTATGGGAGCATCTACGCAGCCTTCAGAGTCTTTGAACACGCCTTTTGCGAGAGCATGATAAATACGCCTGCAGCTGTGTTTTTGCAGCTGTTCGGCTATAGAGGCATGACTCTTATCATTTTTGCAAACTATGAGAAGTCCCGTGGTATCACGGTCTATACGATGTACGATACCGGGTCTTAACACTCCGTTGATACCGGAAAGATCCCTGCAGTGATACATCAGGGCATTAACCAATGTGCCGCTGTAATGTCCCGGTGCCGGGTGTACCACCATTCCCTTCGGCTTGTTTACGACCAGCAGATCAGCATCTTCATAAACTATATCAAGCGGTATGTCTTCGGGAACTATCGCCGGCAGTTCGGATTCCGGCAGATCAAGAACCAGTTCGTCTCCGGCTGACACCGCAAACGAAGGCTTGATCGAAGCTCCGTTCAACAGAGCCTTCCCCTCTTTTATGAGCTTTTGCAGGTAGCTTCTGGAACGGTCGCCGATTATCAGGCTCAGATACTTATCGGCCCTCAGGCCTTCATATTCCTCGGATACAACAAATCTCTCGATCATGATTCTTCCGCATTGTCTGACTCTGCTTTTTTTCTGAATGCAAATATTTCCAGATCCTCATCTTTATAGATAAAGAGTATCATCAGCACCAGCCAGAAGGTGGCTATCACTATATACATATCGGCCACATTGAAGATCGGGAAATTGATCAGCACCACATAGATAAAATCAGTTACCTTCCCGTTCATGATACGGTCTATGGTGTTGCCTATTGCTCCCGCAGCTATCATCGACAGCACGATGTTCATCCGTATATATTTTTTCTCGGGAGGAAGCTTTGCCAGAAAATATAGTATTGCACACATGACTACGACTGCAAGGGTGATAAAGAGTATCCTCTGACCCTTCAAAATGCCCCATACTGCCCCACTGTTCTCGTAATGGTATATCTGGAGCACTTTATCTATTACATTGAAATATGAGTGTACTTCGAGCTTTATACGGATGATATGCTTTGTATACTGATCCAGAAAGAGCAGCACTGCAAAAACCAATATATCGATGACGAGCATCTTTTTGCTGTTCTTCATTACTCGCCGTCCTCCGTAAATATGATCTCGTTAAGAGCTTCAAACATTTCTTTTTCCGTCACGCTCTTGTCGATCACTGCCTTGCCGACCTTTTTGAGCAGGATGAATTTAATCCCGTCGCTCTCGGCCTTTTTATCCGATCTCGTGAGTTTTATTATCTCCTCGGGATCGACATCGTCAACGGATATGGGCAGATTGAAAGGTACGAACATATCCCTTATCTCATAATACTCATCCATTGAGAGTCTGTCTTTCTTCCAGGAAATATATGCAGCAGCCACGCTTCCGAGCGCCACACACTCTCCGTGCAGCAGTGAAAAGCCTTTATATTTCTCAATAGCATGCCCTATGGTATGACCGAAATTGAGAAGTGCACGGTCTCCCTGCTCCAGCGGATCCCTTTCAACTATCCTCTGCTTGCAGGCACAGCAGTGTTCTATCATTTCTTCAAGCGTATCGGCGTCCTTATCATGTATCTCATACATTTTACCGAGCAGCCACTCGTAAAAAGCTCCGTCCATTATCAGACCGTACTTCATCACTTCGGCCATTCCCGCATAATACTGTCTGGCATCCAGCGTGGAAAGTACAGAAGTATTGATATATACGAGTGCAGGCATCTTAAAGGCTCCGACCATATTTTTGTATTCGTCAAGATCCACACCTGTCTTGCCGCCGACCGATGAATCTACCTGGGCCAGCAGGCTTGTAGGTATCTGTATTACAGCGATGCCGCGCATATATATGGCAGCCGCAAAGCCGGCAACATCACCGACCACACCGCCACCAAGAGCTATCACCACATCTTTGCGGTTGAACTTTTTATCCGTCATATCTTTCAATATATCGATGACGGTATCCATATTTTTGCTCTTCTCACCGGCTTTAAAGGCATGTACAAAAATTCCTGCTTCATCCACGCCCAAGGCCGTCTTCACTTTATCGGCATATATGGGAGATACGATATCATCCGTGACTATCATAAACTTTCGTTCGGTAAGCCCCAGCTTCTCTATCTCGCCGGCCAGCTTATCAAAATCCCGCTCTATAACAATGTCATAGGCCGGTTTCTTATTTACACTTACATTTAACACACTGCTCATAACCAATCCTCCAACCCATATATCCTAACATAGCCCCGGAGTGTCCCCTTGCAACCAAAGAGACCGACTGCAGGATCAGTCGGCCTCCCCGGCATAAAAGGAGCAAAATGAAGTTTCATCAAGCCATGAAGTTTTCCATAAATGCACCGGAAATATTTACATTTTCAGGTGTGATTATATATATACCCATTGCAGTGTTCTGCTGTGAACTGAACATTTTACCGAAAGAACCGTTAAGTGCATATACGGTACCGCAGGCGAAATCAAATACTCTTCTTGCAAGATCCTCGCTGCACTTCGTGGTGTTCAGTATAACTGAACGGCCGTCAAGCAGAAGATCCGTGATCTGTCTTGCTTCATCTATAGACTGGGGCTGGAGAGCAACCATCTCGTGATCGGGAATATGCTCCTCATTTCCCTTATCTTTTTTGCTGCTGAATGCTGCGATCTTGGGCAGGCCTTTCTTCTTGGCGGGCTTCTCCTCTACATATTCATCTTCTTCATCATAGTAATCTTCGTCGTCGTAATAGTCCTGACCGCCTCCGAATTTGCTGCTGATAGCCGCTGCCAGATTATTCCATGCCATTTTTGAATTCCCTCCTCAATATTGTTAAAAAATTTGGTTTTGTCTAAAGAAGACTTAACACTAACTCGTTGTTTACCATTATGTAACAACTTGATCATTATGTCAACAATTTTTTTGAAAAAAATTCAAGAAAGCCATATTTTATCTATGTTTGAGCCTCGTTAACATAAAATCCCGCTGAAATCTTATGTCAAATACTTATGTAAAACAGTTATGTAAACCTCTGCCCTTCTCTTCGTTTTTCATCCGTATTTAAGACAAAAATGATCCCCCGGACCACTTATTCCTATGATCCGGGGGACATGATAATGATTATTCTGTTACAAACTTTATGCGACTATTACTTGGTGATATCAACGGCCTTCCTGCTACCCTTGAAGTTCTGTCCCGCAAGGGCCGTTACCTCGGCTTTCTTTCCTGCCGCATCCGTTACTTTAATGGTAAAGCTCTTGGCTGCCTTCTTAGCGCTGAAGGTATAA
>JAIKYA010000091.1 GCA_024683645.1 Lachnospiraceae bacterium | reverse complement strand
TAAAGCCTCTAACTCGGCTATCCGCCTCTTACTGTCAGCCAGTTCTTCTCTCGTACTGCTCAGTGTATCTTTTGTACTGCTTAATTCTTCTTTCGTTCTGCTCAGTTCTTTTTCTGCCCGCTCCAGCAGTGCCTTTTGTGTACGCTCGATCTTGTAATACTCTTCCCGCGCTTCCATCTGCTCACGTATGCGGTCTTCTTCCGTGAGAAAGTGGATCTTGGTCACTGCCTGCTCTATTGCCGGATTCATTTCTGCTACCATCCTCAATTCCTCCCACGTCATGGCTTTAAACATCTTTGCCCATTGATCCAGTTTACTGCCTGTGTCTTCCTTTGTCGCCAATTCTATATGACTTAAGTCTACCACAGAAAGCGTGAATTTGTCAGTATATTCTTTATGGCTTCTGATATTTAGCATCCTGTATGTGGCATAAAACTCAGCCTCTCCCGATACCGGAGCAAACTCAGTAAACCCGATCTGGTATGCCGGCTTCACTTCCAGATAATCCCCTCCTTTGTTCAATTGGTCAAAAACCCTGCACAGATAGCTGAGTGAACGTTCCGGCCAATTGCTTTCATTGATTATCTGCATCTCGAGATTCAGTATGATGCTGTTGTTAAGTATCACTTTCACGTCGAGTATATAATACTTGGCGTCCAGAGCTTCCCCCAGAACGATCGGGTTCTGTATCTCCGCAGATACTATATCCTCGGTCTTCCATCGCAGCAGACTTGCTATAAGTTCCTTTAGAACATCATTATCAAACTGCAATAGCGCCCTGAACAGATAATCATTGTTTACTCGGAATGGCAACGGACCTGTGAGACGGTGCCAGTCTGTCTGAGATTTGCTATATATGATTTCTTTCATAAGTCCTCCTATAAGATTATTGTGGGGAAATGTTTCTGCTAAAGCAAAAACACCGGCGGAAGAACGCCGCCAGACTTTTTCTCAGACATAATCATATATAACATGCATTATCCGAAATGTAAAGCGCTTTCCTTTTGTCCCTCCACAGCAGAGCCTCAATACCTGCGTCGCTTTCAGCCTCCTGCAAATTCTTGCTGTCTCGAGAACAAAGCGTTCCGCTTGCGGAACGCTAGCGCCGAGCGCGGTTGCCGAAGGCAACATTTTCCTCTCGCGCGAGTGCGCATCCCGCCCGGAGGGTTTTTTGCTTTATGGAAATTCCAGAGGAATTTCCTATAAAGCAAAAAAGGGGCGCTTCCGCGCCCCCGGCTATCCGCTCTTTTTTTATCTGAACAGTCTTGCCAGCGGCTCCACCGTATCGTTCAGATTTTTGATCGCCTTGTTCAGGGTCTCGAAATCAATGCTGTTGAGCCGGTCCATCGCATCCGTCAGATCATCCGTTGCCTTTACGGTAAGCGAATTGATATTCTTGACCGTTCCCTCAAGGTCTGCTTCTTTCATCTCCTTATTGAGATCATCTGTCAGAGTCTCCATGTTCTGCAGGGATATCATCGTGCTGTCGTATATATCCGTGATCATCGGCTTTACATACAGCACAGCGCCCACTATCACTACCATTATCGCTGCCACCATCAGCATGGTTATAAAACTCATTGCAAAAGCCAGCTTCTGATACTTCAGCTGCCGCTTTTCCACGATGGCCATATCCTTGTTATGTGCCTCTACCGCCTTGTTATAATTCTCCTGACTCTCGTTCCCCATAAATCCTTCCTCCTGCTTTATTCTCTCCTTACCACTCCGAGCCCCAGTTCCATCCTTCTCTTTTGCCCGAGGAACTCCAGCTCTATCCATGCCAGTCTCTTGTGCCTGTCTATCTTGCATATCAGGCCTTCCAGCCCCTGCAAAGGTCCTGAATACACCTGCACCCTGTCTCCGACTATGATTCCCTCGGAGTAGTCCACGCTCTCCGTTCCGCCGCCCAGCTTTTCCAGGAACTCCGCTTCTTTTGCGGTCAGCGGTACCGCCTCGTTGTCCGCCCCCAGCAGCTTCGTCATTCCTATGACACGCTTAAGCTGCTGAAACAGCGTCTTCGGATCCCCGCTCTCCAGAAAGACATATCCCGGGAACATCACCCGCTTCTCTGTCCGCCACTCGCCCTGTCTCTTCATCTGCCTGTCATAATAGTATATCCTGACATCCGTAAGGGCGCTGTCCTCATATCTCATTATCAGCTTGCGGCAGTGATCCCGCACCTGCTCTTCCTTGCCTGTCCTGACCTGTATCACATACCACATTTGATCAACACCTCATCAGCCGGCCTCCTGCCGGCAGTGGCTTCCGGGTGAAACCTTATCTTTACAGATACTCCTGCAGCTCCTTGGGCGGGCAGGGCAGACCCTTATCCTTCAAAAGATGCCACCATCTGCGGCTCCTGGGTTTCAGCACCGCATCCACCGTCAGGTCTATCAGCAGGAAATACAGCCCTATGCTCCGGTGCTCTGCGTACCATTTCTCCACCGCGCCCTTGTACGGAGCTATCAGCTCCCTGTAAAACTTATCCTTATCCTCAACGCCGTGCAGCATGTGCTCCTCATCGCGGAAAACTATCGAACCTATACCCGACAGCCCCGGACGGAGCTTGCTTATGGCCGCCTTCACATCCTCCGGATAGCGGTCATACTGGTCTTTCGAGATGGGCCTGTAGCCGATGATGCTCATATCGCCCTTAAGTATGTTGAAAAGCTGCGGCAGCTCGTTTATCTTGGTCTTTCTCAGTATCTTTCCGAAAGGCAGCATCCGCGGGTCGTTCTCACTCGTAAACATCCCTCCGGGCATGTTCGGCGAGTCCTTGAGCATCGTCGCGAACTTAAGCAGCTTAAACGTCCTGCCGCCCTTCCCCGCTCTCTCCTGCTCATAGAAGATGTAATGCTC
>JAIKYA010000086.1 GCA_024683645.1 Lachnospiraceae bacterium | reverse complement strand
TTGGAGAGAGTAAATGATCTTTGTGACTGTGGGAACGCACGAGCAGCAGTTTGACAGACTTGTGAGCTATATGGATAAATGGGCCGGGCAGAATGAGGAAGAAGTGGTCATTCAGACCGGTTATTCCGTATATGAGCCGGTGAACTGCCGGTGGAGCAGATTGTATCCGTACAAAAAAATGAGAGAACTGTCAGAGGAAGCGGGGATCGTGATTTCACACGGTGGGCCTTCAAGCTTTATCGTACCGATTCAAAGCGGCAGGATACCGATAGTCGTACCGCGCAGGAAGAAATACGGAGAACATATAAATGATCACCAGCTTGAATTTTGCAGGGAACTGAAGGAGCGCTGGGGCAATATCCTGGTCGTTGAAGATATTGATGAACTTGAAGGTATGATAAAAAACTATAACGAAATCATCAAAAATATCAGGAATGACTATAAAAGCAACAATGAGAGTTTTTGCAGTGCGTTTAAAAAAATGATCGGGGAGATGTAGCGGAAAGTATATCCGATGCAAATGCGCAATGAATGAAAAAATACAGGACAAAGTTCTGCTTATAGCTCTTATAGCGCAGATAGGCTTTATTCTGTGTATGAACCTTTTCAGGGCGGACACCATCATAGATTACGATTGTTCGAGCGTCTATATGCATGAGATGGAGATGGGCAGCCAGGGAAAGATATTTCCGTCAGAGTACTGTTATCAGGGCTCCCTGGATCTGGACAGTGCAGCTTTAGTGTCGGCATTTCTCTACAGTCTCACAGGGGATATTTTTCTTTCCAGAGGGATCGCCAATTGTCTTGTGGTCATACTCTATATTTTCGTATTGAATCATGTCCTGACAGATATGGGCCTTTCATCAAGATGGAAGCATTTCGGCATGCTGCTGTTTTTTATTCCCTACAGTATGATAATGCTCGGATACTGGCGGATGCTTTTTGCAGGCGGCGGATTCTTTGCCTTAAGAGCCCTTGTGCCGATACTGATGATCAGTCTGATACAGGATTTCGAAAAGAAAAGAAGCATAAAACAATGGGGGGCAGTGGCAGTTTTCGTATTGTTCATCGTATTCCTCACAGGTCTCAGCAGCGGGGTGTATATCCTTTTATGCGCAGTCTGCCCGCTGATAGTCTGGGAATTGATAAGAGCTTTCCTGAAAGGCGATTACAGCTGTGTCAGATCAAAAAGGACGGCACTTGCACTTGCGGCGGTCCTTGCTTCGATAACGGGCATCATCCTGCAGAAAGCTTTGGGCTTATCTTCCATATCGGACAGAATGAACATCCTTACTTCAAATAAATGGATAGCAGCGCTGCTGGCAAGCTTCGCGGGTATCTTTGAACTGTTCGGAGGGCTCACGATACATGAGCAGGTGAAACTGTTTTCTTTTGAAGCCATGGGTACCGCAGTTGATTTTGCAGCCACCTGCATATTGATAACGGCGATAATATATACTCTTGCTGCTTCCATAAAGAAGAAAAAGATAAGTGATACGAAGGGTTACATTCTTTCGGTTATGCTTGTCAACGCGATGATGTTTACCTTTGTTGATCTGAAGTACGGGGATAATGTTTTTGAGAGCAGATACCACCTGGTACCGATGCTGCCGGCATTTCTTCTGCTGGCTATGATGATGGACGATATTTCAAAAAGTTCCGGACTTAAGAAAATACAGAGCCTGACCATACAGCTGCTGGTCTTAGTGATCTTTGCCGGCTCGATGCTCTTTGGTGATGCGCAGTGGGTATATGCCGGGACAGCATTGGGAAGCGGGCAGCTTAAGGAGCTTAACAACATTATTGAGGACGAGGGAATAAATACCGCCTTTATCATAGGAGATGATAATAAGGTGCTGGGAAGAAAACTCAGGGTATACAGCAGGAATACCAATTATATAGTATTAAATGACGGCGCGGAGTCGGCATGGCAAACCACCTTCGGAGGGACCACGCGATATCTGGACAATTCCATGCACGGCGGCAGGACAGCTATCATAGCTTCCCCCGAAGCTTATGACACCCTTCCGGCTTATCTTATAAAGGATATGCGCTATTTAAAGGATTTTGACGGACAGCAGATATATGTTGCGAAGAACAGCTGCTTTGACTGTGTGGGAGGGATCGTTGCGGAAAAAGACTTTGTTGTGGATTTTCCCTATTCACCGGAATATACATATGAAAATGCAGTACTTGATGATGAAGGTGTTCTTGTGATGAAGACGGGGGGAGGAAGCCTCAGGTATTCCGGCGACTCGGCAGAGGGTACATGGAATTATACTGTATATTATGATCTGCCGGATGCGGGCGGAGAGATCACGCTTGAGATAAAAGTCGGAGATGATGAGCCTTTATGTTTCAGTAAAGATATGGCAGAAAGTCCGCTGGTGACGGATGATATAGTAATGAGCGGAGGGAAAACGGTCAGCTTTACCTTAAATGCAACGGAAGCGTCCGCGATCCGAAAGATAGAGATAAGAAGAAAAAACTGATATGAAGATACTTATCTTTGCCGAAGTGTATTATCCCGATGTGATGGGAGGCGGCGAATTCTCAACTAAACAGATGGCTGAAGGCCTGGCAGGAAGGGGACATGAAGTTGTTGTCCGCTGCCTCGGGGAGAGACGCCGGACGGAGAAGATAAACGGAGTAAGGGTAAAAAGAAAATACATCAGGGGTTTGAGCGAACACTTTTTAAGCAATACGAAAAACAGGCTGATCGCGGATCCTTTTACCTGCTTCGACAAGATCTTAAGAAAAAGGGGAGATATCTACAGAAGCGGCAGATGGTATGAGTATTACAGAGCAGTCCTGATAAAAGAGGCTCCCGACATTGTTCATACCGTATCACCGATGTCGTATCTTGGCAGACTTAATCTGTGGAGAGCCGCACATGATCTTAAAATCCCCGTATCCCATGTATGCAGGGGACCGAATCTGCTGGAACTTAAGTTCCTCGGAGGAAAGCTGGACAGATATAATGCAGGAAGAAATGCCGCGGCCTCGCGTTACCTGACAGCGCTCGCGGCACCCTCGGAGTATATGCTGAAGCGCCACAACGCTGCGGGGATAAGGGGCTGCAGCTTTAATGATGTGATCCCCAATGCAGCAGATACCAAAGTGCTTATCCCGTCTGCGGAACTCGTGGTGCAAAAGGAAGATATGATCCTCTATGCGGGCGAGATCAAAAAAGAAAAGGGTATAGATACACTGCTGCAGGCAGCGGAAGGTCTGGGAAATGTACGACTGCTCCTGATAGGGAGGGGCGGGCTTGCAGAGAGCATAAAGGCCGGCGAGGCTGCCAGCGCAGGCAGAGTGGAAGTCACGGACTGGATGGAGAGGGAAGAACTCTTTAAGTATATGAGAAGGGCGAAGGCCGTGATACTTCCTTCCGAATGGGAGGAACCCTTCGGACGTATACTTATCGAAGCCATATTTAACGGCACGATAGCTATAGGAAGCGACAGAGGCGGGATTCCGGAGGTCCTTGCTCATGATGAGGCGTATATTTTTCACGGCAGGGACGTGGAGGGTCTGCGAAGACGTATTGAAAGAGTTATGAGTATGAATGCTTCCGACTATGTGAAAGAAACACTTAAACAGCAAAAGGCAGCAAAAGATTTTGCAGATGATGCATATGTCGATAATTGGGAGAATTTCTTTTTAAAACAGCTGAGATGAATAAGCTTGATCAAAAGATAGCCCGGGCTGAAGCTGAGTGGCGCAGATACAGATATGAAAACGGAGGGGTTCGCGAAAGCGCGAAGCTTTTTTGGGCTACGCTCAAAAGAAGCTTTAGAAAAAGGATACGCTGTGCAGCCGTCAATATGCATATACCCGGGAAAAAGAAAAGCTTCATATCTACCTATGATGTGAATAAAGTAAATACGGTAGTATCCCTTACAAGCACAAAGAGCAGGCTGGAACATATATTTCCGACACTTGCTTCCCTTGTTTCCCAGAGCCGCAAACCTGATCTGATAGTGTTGTGGCTGGGGAAGGGTGAAGCGTATTCTGTACAGCTCATTAAAAAGATCAGGGCAATGGGGATAAGGATAAAGTTCAGGGAAGATCTGGGACCGCATACGAAATATTATCATGCCTTTCGGGAATATAAGAATGACCTGATCATCACGGTTGATGACGATATCATTTACCATGAGAATATGACGGAAGAGCTGTACCGTACATATCTGAAGAACAAAAACTGTGTGATCGCCAGGCGTGTGAATAAAATGAGATTTGATCATAACAGAAAACTCTTGAAATATACCGACTGGATATGGGAATACAGAGATGCCAAAGAAGCTGCTTTTGATCTGCTGGCAACGGGAGTCGGCGGAGTGCTGTATCCGCCTGAGCTTATTTCGGAAATACAGCGGGATGATAAAGCTTTTCTGAAAGCATGTCCCATGGCGGACGACATCTGGCTTAAGTTCTGTGAACTGTCAAAAGACATAAAAGTATGCGCTGTCGAAGCTTCGGCTTATTATCTTGATGTTATCAACAGCAAAACTCAGAAGATAAGTCTGTCATCGGTAAACGTTGACAGGGGAAAAAACGATGAACAGATAAAGGCCTGTATCGAATATTTCGGTATGCACGATGATATCTGTGAAAGGGTGCTGGCATGAGCATTCCGCGTATGATCCACTATTGCTGGTTAAGTGACGATCCGGTACCGGAGAAGATGGAGCGATATATCGCAGGCTGGAAGCGTATACTTCCGGACTATGAATTTATAAAATGGGATCTTAATAGCTTTGATAAGGATACTTCTGTCTGGGTAAGCGAAGCCGTGGAAAAAAAGAAATATCCATTTGCCTCGGATTATATAAGGCTCTGGGCTGTATATCAATACGGCGGCATATATCTGGATATGGATGTGGAGGTAATAAAGCCTTTTGATCAGCTGCTGGATAAGGCGAATATGTTTGCCTATGAAAGCCCGGATAAGAAAAGGATAGAGGCCGGATGCTTCGGAGCAGATAAACATGATCCCTTCCTTAAGACCTGTCTTGCATATTATAAGAACAGACATTTCATAAGGTCTGAAGCCGGAGCAGATATGCAGCCCCTCTCTAAAGTAATGGGCAGGATCATCAGGAAAAGATATCCGGAATATAAAGTATATTCCCATGAATACTTTACGGCCAAGTCCTATGAGACCGGGATTGAAACAGCCGGAGAAAACACATATGCTATCCACCACTTTGCGGGCTCATGGAAGAGCGAAGAAGAACGCAGGATAATAAAGAAAGCCAGAAGGATAAGAAGAACGCATCCGTTGATCGGAAAGCCTGCTGCGTTTGTATATGAGAAAACGTATAAATCGTTATTGATCATAAAGAACGGCGGGATAAGGGAACTGTATTACCGCATAAGGGAATATATCGATGGAAACAAGAACACTTAATTCAAAACGCAATATCATAGCAGGAATACTGAGCAATTGTCTTATCCCTGTTTTTGCTTTTGTGATCAAGTCTGCAATAGTCAGGTATTTCAGTGTTGAATATATAGGCCTGACTACTGTGTTTTCATCCGTTTTTCAGATACTGAACATCGCAGAGCTGGGCTTTTCAACGGCGATCACCGTTAATCTCTATAAACCTTTAAAAGAAAATGATACTTTGGCGGTACGTGGGATCCTTTCATATTACAGGCGTATATACAGGATAATAGGCATTGTTATACTTACAGCCGGGATCATCGTCGGTTTTTTCATTAAAAAAATAGTTGGTGATACCGGCATGATAAGTGAGAATATATTTATACTCTACATTATATATCTGACGGAAAAAGTATGCGGCTTTTTACTCTTTGCTTACAAGGAAGCTTTGTTTAATGCGGCTCAACGGCTTGATATTACAAAAGTCGTATATATCAGCATCTATTTTTTCAGAGGCTGCTTCCAGCTTCTGGCTCTGATAGTTTTCAGAAATTTCTATTTATTTGCCGCAGTTTTTATGATGGCAACGCTTATCTACAACATAGTACTGAACATACTTTCAAAGAAGAAGTTCGCGCAGTATTATCCTGAAGGAACGATAGATGAGGACACCAGACGAAATGTGATGGAACAGGTTGCAGGCCTGTCAGTTTCCAATGTACTTGGTGTGAGCAGGGATTCCCTGAACCCGATAATAGTTACTTCGTATCTCGGACTTACCATATCGGGACAGTATTCAAACTACCTGACGATCTATGGTGCGGTGATAGGCTTCTTTCTGGTGATAACAAAAGCTATACAGGCCAGTATAGGAAACAGTATCGTATCGGAAAACGTTGAGAAAAATTACACAGTCCTTACCAGGATGGAGTTTCTGCATAATTTTTTTATTACCGCATGTACAGCGTATATGCTTTGTCTGTATCAGCCTTTTATGAAGCTGTGGATGGGAGAGGGGCTGATGTTCAGCAATCCCGTCATGATGCTCTTTGTCGTATATTTTTATATCAGGGCCATGAGTGAAGTGAGAAATGCGTACTTCTCTGCACTTGGATACTGGTGGAAGGCAAAATGGATATTTGTGACGGAAGCAGTTGTGGTCATTGCGTTGATGAGAGGTCTGGGCAAGCTGTTTGGAGTGGCCGGTGTAGTCGTTGCGCCGAGTATATCCATTTTAACGATAAACTATATAGGTATCACAAATCTTTTATTCAGAGAATATTTTGGCTCCGGCAGAAAAGAGTTTTACACCAATCGCCTGATGTATACCGTCATAACGCTTATAACCTGCGGGATATCCTGGTATAGCTGCGGCCTGGTAACTTATGAAGGCATACCCGGACTGGTGATAAGGATCGTCGTCTGCTCTCTTATTCTGATGCTGACAGTACCGGCTTTAATGTATCTGTTTAAAAGAAAGTATTTAATGGAGTCGATCACTTTTATAAAACAGATTATCAGGGCGTAAAGTATGGATAACAGGATAACGGATAAACCGGCAGTGATCATACTGAATTATAATTCATATGAAGAAACACTGAATCTGATCAACAGTATCGATAAATATGACCCGGGATACTGTATCATAGTAGTTGATAACGCTTCCGACAAAAATGAAAGACAAAAGCTGTCGGCTATCAGGGAACGGTGCGTAACGGTACTTCTTGATGAAAACAAGGGATATGCATCGGGAAATAATGCCGGGATAAGGAAGGCTATAGAGCTCGGATATGATATATTTCTTCTGGCAAACAGTGATACATATCTTATAAGCAGACATGCCATAAGTGACTGCTACGCTTATATGAAAAAAAACAGGATAGATATCCTGGGACCTAAGATGGTAAATGAGACCGGTGCAGATATTTCAGGCTGCATCTGTGTTGACAGATATGGCAGAACAAAGCATCGCTTTACGGATGATATAACTGAGTGCAGCAGCCTCGGCGGGGCTTTTATACTGATAAACAGACAGGTGACAGACAGGATAGGTTTTATCAGGGAATTCTATTTTTTATATCGTGAGGAGACTGACTATTGCATCAGGGCACATAAGGAAGGTCTGAAGATCGTTTACTATCCGGAGGTAACAATAGTCCATAAAGCGGGTACAACAACAAAAAATGTAGCAGTGTATTACTATCATAGGAATATGTTTATTCTTTCAAGGGAAATATATAAAACCGGTAAGTTTGAGCTGGCGGCTTTCTATTTCCCGAGATTCCTGGTGTATTCTCTGCGGATCATTAAAAAAACAGAGACCGGCAAAGAGAAGAGAAGGAAGCTTAAACAGCTATGGCATGCTTATATAGACGGGGTAAGAGATATACGCGGTTTAAAAACAGTGTTGCAAAAAGAGTATAAATATGAAAAGGAGGGATAAGCGGATATGGCAGAAAATAAGGGATTGTCGGGAACGATAGTCGGAGGTTTATGCTGGGACAGGCTTACGCGTGAGCGTATGAGAGATCCGCTTGCCTTGGAAAACTTCGGATATAAGGTCTATTCCGAGAATGACGAGGACGGGATAATACAGGAGATATTCAAAAGGATAGGTACGGAAACGAGGGAGTTTATCGAATTCGGAGTGCAGAACGGCCTCGAATGCAATACCCATTTTCTCCTGCATCACGGCTGGCACGGACTATGGCTGGAGGGGGACGGGCATTGCTGCAAAGAGATAGGAAATAAGTTCAGACCTGTGTTGAAAAACGGACAGCTGAAAGTGATCAACGCTTTTATCACCCGTGAGAATATAGAAGAGCTGATCGATAAGAACAGAAATACCGGGCATAAAGAAGTTATGCCGTATCTTCTGTCCATAGATATAGACGGTAACGACTGCTATGTTTGGGAAGCCATAAGATCCGTTAAACCAAGGCTTGTATGTATAGAATATAACGGCAAGTTCCCGCCTGATATGAACTGGAAGCAGGCCTATGATCCGAAACATGTCTGGGATAAGACAGACTGGCAGGGAGCGTCGCTGAAAGCGATGGAGCTGCTGGGCAGGGAAAAGGGCTATGTTCTTGTCGGGACCAACCTTACCGGTGCGAATGCTTTCTTTGTAAGAGAGGATCTGTATTCACAGGATAAGTTCATGAAGCTAAATACCGCTGAGGAACTATATAATCCATACAGGAAACGCAGCCTCAGGTTTGAAGCGGCGGGACATGCGGCGAGATACTGTCTCGTGGGACAGGAGGAAAACAAAGGTGTTCTGAACTATTATGACAGCGAAGCAGAATACAGAAGAAGCAGAAAAAAAGAAAAAAGAAAGAGATTAAAGGAACTGATCAGGAAAAAGATATTGAAGGTATGAGATCCGATAAAGACAAAAAGAAAAAAAGCACCTCCGGCGAAACCGGGGGCACGGCGAAGGCAGTACTGATATGGCTGGTGAAGCTCTATGTCTTTCTGCTTATGGCAGTTTATCCGCTGTATTATAAGAATAAGTACTATGACATCGACGAGGCAAAATGGGAATTCTTCAAGTATGTGAGTTTTTCTTTTGCTGCCGTTATTGCCATAGTATTGATCCGCTATCTGGGATATTTTATTGCGGAAAAGAGAGTGAAAGAATCCCTGAGAAGTGCAGCTGAAAAGCTGACCGTCACGGACTGTTTTGTTCTGGCTTATCTGGTAGTCTGCTGCATATCCACCCTTATCACACCTTACAGACAGAATCTGATCTGGGGCGTTGATGGCTGGTACATGGGTTTTATCGCCCAGCTCAGTTTCGTTCTTATCTATTTTCTTGTTTCAAGGTTCTGGAGATGGGATCAGTTCCATCTCTTTATATTCCTGCTGACCGCTTTTGCAGTGTTCTTTCTTGCTGTGATCATGAGGTTTCGTATCGATCCCCTGAAAATGTACGAAGGTCTGGATGATTACAACATACAGCACTTTCTGTCTACGCTGGGACAGACCACCTGGTATTCCAGCTATATGTGTATCATGGCGCCTCTTGGGCTTGTAGGGTATTGGTGTGCGGAAAAACGGCTTCACAGGATAGCATACGGGATCTTCTGTGTGATAAGCTTTATGACCTTTGTCACACAGAATTCGGACAGCGCCTATGTGGCGGTATTCGGAGTGTTCTTCATGCTGTTTTGGATATCTTTTGGATCCGATGAGAAATTCCTGCGCTTTCTCGAATGCGTTATTCTGGCGCTGGGAGCCTTTAAGCTTATCGGACTGTTGCAGCTCGCATTTAAGGAACGCGCGGTGGCACTGGACAGCCTTTCGATATTCATGAGCCGGTCGGTTGCGACGCTGTTCCTCCTTGTGGCTACCGGCCTGCTTTATATATTGCTGCGCGCTGTAGTGTTTAGAAAGACAGATTTTCATATAGAAAAGATAAAGAAGATAAGGGGAGTGATGCTCATCCTTCTTGTGCTGGGAGTGCTGGGGATGATCATATATATCTTTCTGA
>JAIKYA010000074.1 GCA_024683645.1 Lachnospiraceae bacterium | reverse complement strand
TAGTACTCATCTATTCCTCTCTTTCCTGCACAGGTCAGGTAATCAGCAACCTGTGTAGTATACACGGAAAGATGTGCGGAGGTAAAGTCAGCTTCACCTGAATTTACTACTGCAATACGGAATTTAACTTAGCAATCTACTGCACATATTTCCATATATTTTTAGTATGATTTGCACTTTAAATTCCCTCTTGACATAATCGAACACATGTTCGATAATATAAGCACCCCAAAAACGCCGGCAGGAATCCTGTGTGCGGAACTAAATTCCGCATTCAAGACAGTAATTCCTGCCGGTTACAAAGCACTATTTTACCGGAAACTATGGAAAACTTACGCGAAGTTGATGTGATCTGTCAGCATTCCGCAGACGGGACGATCATCCCTCTGCGGGTACGCATAACAGATGAGGACGGCTTGAGACAAGCCTTCACTATAAAAGGATACAAAGACCTGTCGCATCACGGCACCAGGACGATGCCGGATGGTATTTACGTTACGGATAAAACTCTGATCTTTCAGTGCAAGATCTGCGTGATCGACCGTGAGCGCATCATCATGCTCTACTACGATCCTTCTCAGACCATCTGGAAGATGACAGGATGATCACCGGCATGAAACAGCTTTCTTTATTTCCGGAAGAAAATATCGATCCCCGTTCTCCGATGAGGATCAACTGGAACCTCTGGCACGGCTGCACAAAGGCCAGCACAGGCTGCCTGCATTGTTACATGTACCGTCGTGATGAATCAGTCGGCAGGGATCCTTCGATAGTGCAGAAAACCGATGTTTTTGATCTTCCCGTCAGGATACTGAGATCCGGGAAATACAAAGGGCTCTATAAGATTCCCTACGGATCGCATATTGATACCTGTTTCTCTTCGGATTTCTTTCATCCCGATGCTGATGAATGGAGAGATGAGGCCTGGGCTATGATGAAGGAACGAAATGACTGCACGTTTTTCATGATTACGAAAAGACCGGAACGTATAGCAGCTCATCTGCCTTCGGACTGGGGAACAGCCTGGAAACATGTATCCATAGCCGTCACCTGTGAGAATCAAGCTATGGCTGATAAGAGGCTTCCGATCTATCTGTCGCTTCCTCTGTCTGTTCATTCCGTCATGGTAGAGCCCATGCTGACCGCCGTTGATCTGCGGCCGTATATTGATAGATACAGATATCCCGACGGCAGGCCCGTTATCAGGCACGTATCCGTCGGCGGAGAATCCGGAACAGATGCAAGAGTCTGTGACTTCAAATGGGTAGAAGATATCCACTCACAATGCATCACAAACGGCATATCCTTCTACTATCACCAGACCGGTGCCAGACTCATAAAAGACGGAAAGCTTTACATTATTCCCCGGCGCCTTCAGCACCCGCAGGCTCACAAGGCCGGGCTGGATACCGACGGCAGGAGAGCTAAAGCGGCAACGTAATAAGCAATGATTTCAGGCTGTTTCAGATTTTCCATGTATGTCCTGTCTGCGGTAATGTGATACACGGCGTAGGCGAAGCGGTGATACAGTGTCACGGCATACAGCTGATAAAACTCTATCCCGAAGGTAATGCGGAAGCAAGATTCAAGATCAGCGGTGTTAAGAAGATCTTCTTCTGCTGTAACAGAGATGGCTTGTTTTCTATGGATATCGTTAAAGGCATAGACGATAAAGAAAGCGGCTACGACCGTTCCAAAGAACGAAGGGCTATAGAAAAAGCAGCCTGGATACTGCTCGCATAAGCGGGCAGTATCGGACTGCCTGAATCCTAAAACTCGATTACTGTGTACAGCCCCACATTCATAAGCATGATTTCAATATGACTGTCTTTACGGACAACCGAGATATCGGGACATGTCATGTCTTCCGGTGTATATATTACCGGATCTGTATTCGCAACATCACGTACACTCAGCTTCAGTTCTTTAATGATACCTACGCTGTCAGCGCTCTCATCATAAGCATAATTCAGTATATGTATCCATGTCCTGCCCTCAGCATCATATCTCTGTACTCCGATATTCTCAGCATTGCAGCTTACAGGTGCAATGTCTGAATACAGCGGTTCGAATGCGTTCATGAACCTGCTCATATACTCTGTCTTGTCTCCGTCAAGGGAAACGAATAAAGCATTTTCATTCTTTTCAAGTTCCGAAGCAAGACTGCTCTCTTCTGCAATGCGTCCTGCGATCAATATCTTCCCGCCCTCGGCTGCATACTCTGCCAATATCCTCTGCTGATTCTCTGTCAGCACATAACAGTCAGGCACAACTATCAAAGGATATTCTTTTATACGCTCCGGATCAAAGTCATCTTCTCTCAGTTCACCATCCGGCAGCATTACCACATCATACTGAACGTTTTTATCACTTAAAGCTCTTATCACGTCCCAGAAAGGAACCGGCTTCATATCCGGATCCAGCCATTCCGTAGCGGTCACATCCATCAGCGATATATAGGAATCCTGCATGCCGTTGGCTCCGCTTCCCTTGTTTGAATCGCGCCAGTAATAACTTCCGTAGGAATAAAGAACAGCTGCGCCCTTTGACTTGCATCGGGGATAACACTCATCATGTTCATACAGAAAATCCTGTATCTGTTCCGTAACATGCTGCGGAGCCCAGAAAGCATCCCTGATCTCGTTACCCATCCAGCTGCCGTAAGGCACCGACATATTACAGCCGTACATCGCAGCCTCTATCAGGTATATGCGGTACAGATCATAGCCGCGTCCCTTATCCAGCAGTTTAAGCAGTTCCGGCATGATGCCACCATATGGATTTTCTGCTATGATCACCTGTTTGCCATATGCAAAACCTGCACAGTAACGGTAATAATATGGCTGCTTAAACAGCGTATGTTCCATTTCAGTGATAACGATATCAACTTTGTCTTCTATCGGATAATATGCAGGCTGCATGTTATAGAAATTACCGGATACCAGCAGATCCCTGTCGTATCTTGCCTTAGCATAAGAACGGGCATAGTCTGCCAGTTCGCTGAAGTACTTACGTACCCGGCAGAGCTGAAATTCCCAGTAATCACGAAACAGCGGGTCTTTTCGCGGATAGTCATATCCCGAATTCTTAAGATATTCTCCATAATGGAAAGTTTCAAGATCTATATCATCCCATTCCTTACCAAGACGTCCCGCTTCTTTTCTTTCCTTAAGCCAGGAGTTAAACTGCTTCATACAGCTGTCACAGAAACAGCCGCCTGCATTGATCGAGGTCATAGGCAGCTCGCATTCATCAAGCTGTATTCCCGGCACGCCTGCATCTATCTGTATCTCAATGATCTTCTTAAGATATCCTCGCCACACCGGATTATTGCGGCACATCTGATAACACTGTTCCTTACGTCCCTTTACTTCCACCCACTGTGCATGTATCGCTTCGCCGAAGCGGTCTCTTGAACAGCAGTATTCCCAGATATCTTTTACCGGCTTACCGTCCTCATCAAGTATTCCTTCGGGATAATAATCTTCAAGCTTCGTCGGAAAAGCTTCTTTATGCATACCTGCGCTGAACTCCCTTAGACCGTACCATTCACAGCCTTCATCAGCTTCGGCTCTCTCGTTCATTTTTATAAGACGGCCTTTTTCATCAAAAACCGCAGGATATTCCCACCCCTGCACTTCGAATACTATACCGAAAAGTTTGATATCACGCCTGTTGCACTCAGCCACAAAATCCCTGTCGTTCATGAATCCGTATACCTGCATTCTCGGATCCACAGCTCCGAATGCCTCATGTTTTAAATAAGGCAGACTGATGCTGCCTCCTCCCATGCCTGCCCATACCAGCACTGTACCATGGTACTTCTCAAGATCACGGAGCATAGTCAGATTACGCAGTGGCAGACTCGGATGATAACAGTGTTCATTCTTATACCAGGAATCAAAATAGATCGCTCTTTCCATGGATCAACCTCCTTAGATCATCATAAACCAGTCGTACTTAAACGGCCCGTCGGCTTCGATACGGACAACATGCTTTCCCTTCAAAGCTTCCTTATCGATACCGCTTATATCAAGAGGGATATATATGTCTGCCCATAAAAGCGGCCAGGATTCCCTGCGCAGTCTGTCATCCTCTGCGGCCCTTGGCATATGATTTCTTGCTTCTGCCGGCCTCTTTTCATATTCACGGGTATTGAGTGTAAGCGATGCAGTAAGTACATCATCGATATATATCCTGATGTCTGCATTTTCAGGAGCATAGCCGTGTATTCTGAATGTCTGCGCATCCTCCCCCATATCACAATCTTTATACGTGACTCTGATCTTCCCGTTTGCAGGAGGCTCATACACACCGGCTGTCTTAGCCATCAGCGCGCTGTATCCGTACATGCCTTCCACTATCTGTGTTCCGCTCTCTTCATCATAATGATCTGCTTTGATCTTTTTTGACAGTTCACGATAAGCGCGTGCATCACCGTCAACATCGATCTTAGCGGAGAGTCTGATATCTTCACTCGATGCTCCGACACATATCTCATAGCTTCCTTTTTCAACGATCAGCTTTTCACTTACCACATCATAGTATGCAAGTTCCCTTAGCGGTATCTCAAGCTGCACTTTCCGTGTCTCACCTGCTGCGATATCCTTTACTCTTTCAAAGTCTATCAGCTGCTTAATGGCTTTCTTAACACTTCCTTCCGGAGCTTTTGCATATACCTGGACCACTTCATCGGAAGTATATTCTCCGGTATTTGTAACACTCAACTCAACATGAAGCGTCCGTCCGTCGTTCCGTACTTTATCATAAACACCCACAGGCTGGCCGCAGATTTTACGTTCAGCAGCTTCAATGCCCTCACTCTTTCCTTTTACTATATCCAGCTTAAGCTCACTGTATTCAAAAGCCGTATATGTCAGTCCGTATCCGAAAGGATAGAGTACTTCTCCATCAAAGTATCTGTAAGTTCTCCCCTTCCCGATAATGTCATAATCATCGATATCCGGAAGATCATCATCCTTCTTATACCAGCTCTGAGTCAGCCTTCCTGCGGGATGAACACTTCCCGTTATCACCCCGGCGAGAGCCCGTCCCATACACTGGGAACCTGTAGCTGACCAGATGACAGCTGCAGCTTTCTCATTGATCTCATTGATTGCATAGGGATAATCACTCATCAGAACGACGATGATATTTTTATTAACTTTATATATCTCATCAAAGAGTTTCTGCTGATATGGTATGAACTCTATAGTCGATCTGTCTGTCTCTTCCTTGGCATTGACCATAGGACAGTGTCCGAGCGCAAGTATCACAGTCTCCGCCCCAGATGCCGCCTTTACGGCTTCTTCATATCCTTTGCTTATGATCTCTGTTTCAAATGAAAGAGCAGTAAGCTCTTCATCTTCTTCCTTTGCCGAGAACAGATAGCCCTCTTTATCCGCATATATCCTGTTACCGAAACGGTCTTTCAAAATCAGCTTTCCGCCTTCTTCTTCAAGTCTGAATACTTCAAGATCGAACCAGCTGAATATCTTATCTGCATCGGCAGCTACTTTTCCGACGATCTTCGTTGAGCTCTTATCCTTTTCATCTGTGAAACGTGTGATCATATACTTTCCGCTGTTCTCATTCCTGAAAGTATATGAACCTTCTCCCCAGTCTTCGAGAATGAATATGTCCGCTTTATCACCCAGTCTGACACAGGCATCTTCATCGACTGAAAGATACTTATCACCGCACTTAAGGTATATTCTGTCGCAGCCGTCGATATATCTGATACCCTCAGGATTTCCTGCTTTTGCATGTTCGCCCTTCAGTCCGTCAAACAGACTGATGTGCTCCGGAGCCTCTCCTCCGTACCAGTCATAATACCACTTATCCCCTGCAGGGCCTGCAAGTACACAGTTCTTCAGATCTTTTAACGGAAGCAGTTCTTCATTCTTTAGCAGCACTACCGACTCATCCGTAAGCTCCCTGCAGGCTTTCATCGCCTCCTCATCACAGAGTTCAGCATTCACCCTGTCATCTTTATTCTCTTCAAACAGCCCGAGTCTTATCTTTGTCCTGTAGACGTTTCTTATTGCAGTATCTATATCCTCTTCCGAGAGTATTCCCAGTTCATAAGCTTCGGCGGCTCCTGCATATACGGCTTCCGGATTACCGCTCATTGCATCCACACCTGCTTTTAATGACCTTGCAACTGTTTCGGCATCCATTGCCGTCACATGACTGAAGCCCGCCGACAGTTCCATCGCGCCTCCGTCGGATACGGCATGCGTAAGTCCGAATTCCTCTTTGAGCAGCTTTCTCACGTCTTCATTAAAAAGTCCCTGCACTCCGTTGATCCGGTTATATGCAGTCATCACGCCTTCCGCACCGCCTTCTTCTATGCAGTGTCTGAAGGGTTCCAGATATAATTCGTATTTATTTCGGGGACTGATTGTTGAATTCTTCCAGCCTCTGCCTATCTCGGTATTGTTTGCATAGAAATGTTTGAGCGTAGCCGCAGCCGTCAGATGATCCTTATCATCACCCTGGATTCCCTGAACATATGACGCTGCCATCAGACCTGTCTGAAGAGGATCCTCTCCATAGGCCTCTTCGTTTCTGCCCCATCTGGGATCCCGTAAAAGATCGACCGTGGGAGCCCATCGTGAAATGCCTCCCCACGGTCGTTTGTTATAACATATTCTTGCTTCTTTTCCTACGATCTTCCCTGCAGCTTTTATGGCAGCCTTATCCCAGGAGGCACTCATGCCTATGGGCTGTGGAAAGGAAGTAGTAACATCCGCATTTCCTATACCGTTCTGATCGTTCCTTGCTTCAACACCATGAGCAGCCTCTCCTCCGAGACGCATATCAGGTATGCTTAAGCGCTCTACACCCATTGATCCCGATGCCAGCATATGCAGCTTTTCATCAAGAGTGAGACTCTTTAAAATATGATCAAGCTTTGTTTCGATATCAGTACTGCTGTCCCATAATACTTTATCCTTATTCGTCATGGATCAGATACCCCCTGTAATTTATATAATAGAGGATATACCATCGACAGCGTGAATACTTCTTAATATTTGGCTTTTATCTGTCATTTTTTGATTCATCCCAAAAACGCTTCCGCCCAGGCTCTTAACTCCTCTTCCGATACACCGGCCGCAAAGCGTTTGCCCTCGATAACATGAGCATCCTTCGCCAATGCCCCGATATTCATTCCGGATTCTCCAAGCCCGCTGCCACCGGATGTCGCAAAAGGAACGATCGTTTTGCCGCCAAAATCGTAAGCCTCTGCAAAGGTATCAATGATCGAAGGTTCACGATACCACCACACAGGGAAGCCGATGAAGACCACATCATACTGGGACATATCCTCCACTTTCGAAGCGATCGCCGGACGTGATGCACGGTCATTCATCTCTACAGAACTCCTGCTCTTCTTATCCATCCAGTTCAGATCCACCTTCGTATAAGGCGTCTCAGGAACGATCTCAAAGAGATCCGCCCCGATCGCATTCGCAAGTTTTTCGGACACTTTCTTTGTCACTCCGCTCGCAGAAAAGTAAGCAACCAATGTTTTTCTCATAATAACACCTCCTTAATTCTCCGGGTAAACCTTATACAGGCGAACACTTCGTCCTTTAAGCACTTATTCCCCAAAATACTCCCCTATCTCCTTCATTCTACTCATCTGATCCACAGAGAACGGGCACCTGGTGTTGCAATGGCCGCAGGCTGCACAATCCGAAGCCTTCTTATCCAACGACAGATAATGTTCTCTTGCCATCTCATCCCCTATCTTAGTCAAATCATAAAACTTATTCACTGCTGCTATATCGATCCCGACCGGGCAGGGCTGACAGTGATTGCAGTATACGCACTTTCCGCTCGCCTCCGGTGGTGCAAAAGATCCGATAACACTGTAGTCCAGCGCTTCTTCCGGCTGTTCGTAATACTTCAACAGAAATTCTATCTCTTCCACGCTTTGTGCCCCGGGCAGAACCGTCAGCACTCCCGGCTTGTCCAGAGCATAGTGGATACACTGATACTGCGTAAGTACTTTTCCAAAAGGAGATGTCTTCGCATTCAGGAGTTGTCCGCCGGAGAACGGCTTCATAACCGATATCCCTACACCCAGCTTTTCACAACGCCTGTACACATCTGCCCGCTCATCAACTCCACCATAAGCATATTCACCGTGGTTGTAGTCATACGCCGGATTTACCGAAAACATCAACATATCGATCAGCTCTGTATCCAGTATCTCCTGTATCACTGCCGGTGTATGCGAGGATGCCCCGATATGCTTTACCACACCCTTCTTCTTCATTTCCTGAAGATAGTCCAGTATCCCGTTCGACTGGTATTTCTTCCAGTCTTTCGACTCATCCTGGCAATGGATAAATCCGTAATTGATATATTCCGTCTTAAGATCCTTCAGCTGCTTATCGATTGAACGCTTTACCTTATCAAGATCTAACGTCCAGCCATAAGTACCCTTAGAATAATCCGCGCCAAAGTGTATCTGATACATCACTTCGTCACGTACATCCGACAATGCCTCTCTAAAAGTAGAAAAAGCGGTTCCGTCAGCAGCCGCCAGATCAAAATAATTGATACCGCCTTCATAGGCTCTTCGTACGGTTCTGACAGCCTCCAAATGCTCCGCCTCGCCTACATAAGCCGTACCCATTCCGATCTCACTGATCTTATCACCGGTTCTTCTGTTTATTCTATACTTCATCTTTTCTCACCTTCTCTTATAAATGCACCCACTCATTTTACTTAATATGCCCTGAAACCATAAATACTCTGATCCTCATTGCCCACCATGAAAAGGTTATCTTTAGCTCCGGCCAGCAGTTTTATGATCACATGCATCTGTAATTCGATTCAACATTTCTTTTGTTTCTTTTTTTCCATGATTTAAGCCCCCATACAATAATTCGCCCAAATCCGATTTCACTTACCTTTAATCCTGTTTTTCCAAGAACTTTATAATTCATACTTGTGTCTCCCCGTTCCATATCTCCTGTGTATAAACCTGAATATATAATCACTACGCTTCGTTAACAAGCTTCCCGGTCATATGATCTATATTCAGTTCCAGACAGCATACACGAGGGAAGGCATTTTTCATTTCTTTTTCAAGATATGCTTCATCATCTGTAAATTTCCGGCAGAGACACGCACAGATCTCTTTTTTCTTTTCGTCATCCGTAACCTCACGGATCCGTCCAAACACTATTACGCTGCGGATATTGAGTGCCCACTCGCCCTCTTTTCGATAACCCTTATCCATTACACAGTAACTTACCTTATCGCACTTTGATATTGCATCAAGCTTATGGCCTTCCTTTGCACAATGAAAGTAAATTTTCCTGTCGTTCTCAGAATACCAATGATCCAATGGTACACCATATGGGTATCCATCATCTCCAAGAACGGATAACACCCCTCTTGGCTCGGTCTTGAGTATCTCTATACATTCCTCATTTGTAATCTGTTGTTTGAAACGCCTCATTTCCCTGAACATGATCTCTACATCCTCTTTCTCTTCTGAATACTCCTATACAAAATAACTCCGCACGGCTCATCTCGTCTATATAATTCATCCCAAAAACGCTTCCGCCCAGGCTCTTAACTCCTCTTCCGATACACCGGCCGCAAAGCGTTTGCCCTCGATAACATGAGCATCCTTCGTCAATGCCCCGATATTCATTCCGGATTCTCCAAGCCTTCATTTTCCCCCTCTTCGCCTCCATGCTTACAACGTGTATATTATATCATGCTTATGGGTATTGTGCACAGTTTTGGACAGTTTTTGGCCTTTTCTTGTGATTTTAGACAATCTCACGACTTGATTTTCTATTTTTGTGCTTTTTGCCATCACGAATGTTTGTACTTTTTTATTTCATTACAAAAATGTAAGCTTCATGAAACATACTTCGATGGTTACAAGCGGAGGAAAGTATTATCATCAGATCAACAAATAAAAAAATTCAAAGAAAAGAGGTAAAAAGATATGAAGAACATTTTAAAAGCACTCAGTGGTAAGAAGTCACTCTACATTTGTATGACATTAGCAGCTATCGCTACCGTAATGGAGATCGTGACAGCT
>JAIKYA010000062.1 GCA_024683645.1 Lachnospiraceae bacterium | reverse complement strand
CCGTTATCCCAAGATGTTTGTGATAAGACCGCAGTTTTTCATACCTATCATTTCACTGCTTCGCAATGCTGCGCTTAATTCCCTCGAATATCAGAAAAAACTTGCCGATATTCAGAACCAGCAGCTTGATATTTATAATTTCGAAGAGAACCTGGCTAAATTCAAGGAAGGCTTTGCCTACAGTTTCAGTCAGGCCAGTGCACGCTTCGCGGATGCGATCAAGGGCATCGACAATGCTATTTCAGCGCTGACAAAGATTCGCGAGAATCTGGTCAAATCGGAAAACCATCTGAACACGGCGAACAACAAACTCGAAGATGTCAGCATCAAAAAACTTACAAAAAACGCACCCAGCGTACGCGCGATGTTTGATGAGATAAAGACGGAAGACTGATGATACTGTTTTTATTCTTATGATGTGTCTCCAGAACCCGATGCGGAACAGAGTGTAGAGCGATAAGAAAGAATACTATGCCAATCATCCTGACAGAAGGAGGAGGTAAGATGGATAAGCGGGTTTTTACATCGGTACAGATGATCCCGGTCAGTTTTCTGACAGCGATAGCAGCCGGTTCGATTCTGCTCATGCTTCCTGTATCTTCTTCGGACGGTGTATGGACGCCCTTTGCAGATGCCTTATTTACTTCTGCAACATCTATCTGTGTTACCGGCCTTACAGTACTGGATACCGGGAACTACTTCAGTTTATTCGGACAGTTTATCATACTGCTCCTGATCCAGATCGGCGGATTGGGTATCATAGCGGTCATGTCCCTGATAATGATCGTTGCACAGAAAAGATTCACTTTAGGCGACAGGATCATATTGAAGGATTCACTCAATCTTGATACCACTTTAGGCGTGATAAGATTCCTTATCAGAATAATCAAAACAACCTTTGTCATAGAACTTGCCGGAATGATATTATATTCTCTTGAATTCGTTCCGAGATACGGTATAGGCCGCGGGTTATGGATTTCCCTTTTCAATTCCGTATCTGCGTTTTGTAATGCAGGCATGGATGTTATGGGAGGCAATAGTCTGGAAGCCTATAATGACAATGCCTTTGTGCTTGGAGTTACGATGATGCTGATCATCATTGGCGGCGGTGGCTTTGTGGTATGGTTTGACATGGCGGAAAAGATATCTACGGGTATTAAGAAGGATTTTTCCGCTAAACAGATCATCTCACGTTTTTCAGAACATACCAGACTGGTGCTTAATCTTACCGTGTTTCTGATCCTGGCAGGGACAGTGCAGGTATTTATTTCGGAGTATAATAATCCGGCAACCATCGGAAACATGAGTCTTAGCAGGAAGCTGTTAAACAGCCTGTTTGAATCAGTGACATACCGGACTGCGGGTTTCAGCACATTCTCACAGGCGGGGCTTACCAATGTATCATGTGTATTTGCATACCTGATAATGTTTATCGGAGGATCGCCGATAGGAACCGCAGGCGGTGTGAAGACCACGACCTTTTATCTTGCTGTCAAAAATGTCACATCCTATCTTCATGGCGAAGATAATGCGAGGGTATTCAGAAAATCCGTTTCGGCAGAACAGATGAGAAAGGCTACGGTAATAGTAAGTGTCAGCATGGTGACGGTCATAACACTGACATTGCTCTTAATGGCAACCAATCCCGTAAGCATACAGAACGGCCTGTTTGAGATGGTGAGCGCTTCCGCAACGGTAGGACTGACAAGAGATATCACGACTACGCTTAATACCGCAGGCAAGCTGCTGGTTACGCTGGCTATGTATCTGGGGAGGATAGCGCCTATCTCCATGGCCATTTTTCTTGCAGGTATGCATCATAAAAAGAAAGTGATAAAGAATCCCGAGGGACACTTCTTTATCGGATAAGGAGGATCAGATGAAAAAATCCATTGCTGTACTCGGACTCGGTAAATACGGAATGAGCCTTGCAAAGGCGATGTACGATATGGGCGCGGATGTCCTGGCTGTCGACAAAGACGAAGAAAAGGTAAAGGAGGCTGCAGCGTCCTCTACCGAAGCCGTGTGCATGGACCTTTCAAACGAGGAAGAGATAAGCACCCTTGATCTGAAAAACATGGACATAGTAGTCAGTGCGATGGGCAGAAACCTGGCAGCGAGCATCATGGCAGTTTCTGTTTCGAAAGAGCAGAACGTTCCTTCAGTGGTAGCTAAGAGCTCATCTGTACGTATGTCTTCTATCCTGAAAAAAATAGGCGCAGACAAGGTCATCATACCCGAGGAGGAAAGTGGCATACGCTCTGCCCGTATCCTTGCTTCCGACACCTTCCTTGATTATTTCCGGGTGGACGAAAATCTCTGCATGATAGAGATGAATCCCTATCACGACTGGATCGACCGTTCACCTCTGGAACTGAATCTCAGAAAACAATACCGTATCAATATCGTGGCTAAGCAGGAAAAGCCCGGCGACAAATGGGAACTCATCAATCCCGTCGATAAGCTGAGTGAAACATGCCGTTTGCTGATAGTTCTCGAGGAATCACAGCTGGCTAAGCTGACAAAGCTTAGAAAGCAGGGAGAATGAAATTGTATCATCATCACAGAGTGAGCGCAGTAGTAAACGGGATAATGCTTTAGGAAAAAAGACAGGCGGAGAAGTAATGGAACTGCAATATATCGATCGAAATGAGAATGATATATTTACAACCATAGCTTATGCTGCAGACGATGTGAAGCAGGAGGATAAGATCTGCGAATGCAGGATAGATGTGGATCAGCAGACACGTAGCTGGACGATATCGTCATGGTACACTACGGAGAAACATAAGCATCACGGGTACGGAAAACTGACGCTTAAGGAGTGCCTGAATTCGATCTCCGCGGTATATGGCATCCCTGAAAAAGTGGAATATATCTGGAACGGGGCGAATCAGTATGTCTTTGACTGGCTGGAGGAAAACTTCGGCGCTGTCAGCAAATGCCCTATCGCCGTACAGAAATATGCGAGCGATGATGACTGGGATTCGCATGTATACACATTGAACAGGGAAAAGTTTCTCTCATATTTTCAGCTGAAAAAAGAAGGCTGAACGGAACCTTACGCAATGGGGCTTCTGCTAATATGTTAGTAATTTATTGACATTTCCTTATATAATTACTAAAATATTAGCAGTGGAGGAACGGCGAGATGGATGATTTTGATCAGATGCTTTATACGCCCTCAGATGTGGCGAAGGATCTGGCTGCGCGTCTGAAAAGGATAAGAAAAAGAAAAAAGATAACTCAGCAGCAGCTTGCGATGCGAAGCAACGTAAGCTATGCATCTCTTTGCAGATTTGAGCAGACCGGCCTGATCTCTCTTGAGTCGTTCATAAAGATCTGTATGGAACTGGGCGTGATCGATGAGGTCAGGGAACTGTTTACCCGTCCTGTCTACACCAGTATAGAGGAGGTCCTGAATGACAGACGATAGGAAGCTGGAAGTGTATTATCACGGCAGTCCGGTCGGATATCTGGTCGAAACTCCGGATCATATGATCGCTTTCCAATACAGTGACAGCTGGCTAAGAAACGGTTTTTCGATCAGTCCCTTTTCGCTTCCGTTAAACAATAATGTTTTTATTCCTCCGGAAAAATGCCGTGAGAGATTCAGCGGCTTGTTTGGAGTTTTTGCAGACAGTCTTCCTGACAGCTGGGGACAGCTTTTGCTTGACAGACATTTGGAAAGTTTAGGGGTAGGCAGAGGTGATATAAAGGTATTGGACAGGCTCGCTTATGTAGGAAGATCCGGGATGGGGGCGTTGGAGTACTACCCGGCAAAAGAAGCAGATTTCAATATGGATGCAGCGGGACTGAATTTTGACAATATAGCTGAAGAATGCGAAAAGCTCTTGTCTTCAAAGGAATCTGAACAGCTTGATGTCTTATACCGTATGGGAGGTTCAAGTGGCGGTACAAGGCCCAAGGTATTACTTAAGGAAGGTGGAAAGGACTGGATCGTGAAATTTCCGGCGAGCAGGGATCCGGCGATCAGCGGAAGGAGAGAATATGACTATTCGCTGTGTGCAAAAAGCTGTGGGATCGTGATGACCGATACGGCGTTGGTGAAATCAGCTGTATCTGAAGGATACTTTAAAACAGAGAGGTTTGACAGAAAGAACGGAGAGAAGGTTTTCAGCGTGACTTTT
>JAIKYA010000026.1 GCA_024683645.1 Lachnospiraceae bacterium | reverse complement strand
GCCGTACAGCGCGGTATGCAGAAACTAAAAGGAGGGTATCCCGCGGATCCCCCCCTTAAGATGAAAAAGTAATAATTTTATCTGTCCCACTTGTCGGAAAGCGAATTGATCTGGTCTGCGAATTTGGCCAGATCTTTGTTTGCGCCTCCTTCATTTTTGTAAATGACAGCCATGAGCCTCTGGCCTGCCGCAACCAGTCTTGCGAAGATATCCGAAAGTCTCTTGGTCTTCTTCTTTACCGGTACAGGCTCCGCTTCATGTATGAACCTGCCGCTCATCAGATCAAATTCCGTTCCGCTGTACGGTGCATAGGTATCATAGCCGTATTCACCGCGCAGGCATTCTGCAAACATCTTTGAGGAATCGTCATCACCGTGAACTATAAAGACCTTTTCGGGCTTTTCACCGATGTTCTGTATCCACTCGATAAGTCCTGCCTTATCGGCATGTCCGCTCATTCCCGCAAGCTGCTTTATCTCCGCCCTTACTTCTATGGTCTCACCAAAGAGCTTTACTTCCTTCTCTCCCTCTATGATGATGCGCCCGAGTGTTCCTACAGCCTGATAGCCGACAAAAAGTATGGTCGATTCGGGCCGCCACAGATTGTGCTTGAGATGATGTCTTATACGGCCCGCCTCGCACATGCCGGAAGCGGAGATGATCACCTTCGGCTCGTTGTCAAAGTTTATCATCTTTGATTCGTCACTCGTAATGCTTAAGTACAGTCCCGGGAAAGTAAGCGGATTGATCCCCCGGCTCACCAGTGCAAGCGCCTCATCGGAAAAACAGTGTTTTATGTTTCTCCTGAATACTTCGGTTGCTTCCACAGCCAGCGGCGAGTCCACATATACGGGAAAATCAGGAATCTCCGTGACCAGCTTCCTTTCCTTGATCTCCCTGATATAATAGAGCATCTCCTGGGTACGGCCAACCGCAAAGGAAGGTATCACCACATTGCCGCCGCGCTTAAGCGTCTTTCCTATCACCTCTGCAAGTTCTGCTACATAATCAGGTCTGGTCTGCGTATGATAGCGGTTACCGTAGGTGGATTCCATTATCACATAATCCGCACCGTGAACATAAGCGGGATCCTTTATAAGAGTTCCCTTCTTGTTCCCTATATCGCCGGAAAAAACTATCTTTTTGGTAACATTCTGCTCGGTGACCCACACTTCCACGCTGGCCGATCCCAGCAGATGCCCCACGTCCGTAAATCTGAACTTTACACCTTCGCAGAGATCATAGATCTCATCATACTGAAAAGGCACGAGTCTTCTTATCGTAGAGTCCGCATCCTCCATGGTATACAGCGGC
This sequence comes from Lachnospiraceae bacterium, assembly GCA_024683645.1. Lineage (GTDB taxonomy): Bacteria > Bacillota > Clostridia > Lachnospirales > Lachnospiraceae > NK4A136. The sequence continues at coordinate 20,175 of JAIKYA010000026.1, read as the reverse complement.
TCCACCGTTGCATCCGAGCTTCTCTTTGCCTTACGGTTCTTCCATTCGGCTTCCTGCATCTGTATATGTGCACAGTCTCTGAGCATTATGGAACACAGATCACAGGTGGCTTCCGTTGCCATTATCTGTCCCCTGAATCCCCTCGCATAAAGCAGGGGCAGCAGGCCCGAATGGTCTATATGCGCATGGGAAAGGATCACATAATCGATCAGTCCCTCTTCAACAGGCAGTTCTATGGATTCAAACACATCCGTTCCCTGCTCCATGCCGTAATCAAGCAGTATGTGTTTCCCGTTCACCTCGAGGTAATGACAGCTTCCCGTCACCTCATGGTCGGCTCCCACAAATACAAGTTTCATTTAAAGTAACCCCCTTTCGTTTAGTCCTTCAGTATATCATCTTTATCCCGCCGGGTATCACGGAAAAACGGTTCATCGCCAGTCCCTGTCCCCTTTCACCGTCAAGCGCCCAGTCCGGCGCCCTCGAGCAGGATATCGTAGCCTGGTCGGTCCTGAAGAAAGAAATATTCGGTGAATCATACCGGTGTTCTCTCAGACAGCTGATGATATTGTTAAGCTGTATAATATCATGCGGCTGTGATATCAGCAGCATTTCAAACAGTCCGTCATCCAGCATCACCTGGTCTTTTCCAAGTGTCATCACACCGCCGAGCGAAAAGGTATTGCATATGGTCACGAAAAGATAATTGTCCTCGTAAACATTGCCCTCTGCCAGTATGCGCATGTGCACGGCCTGGGTCGACGGTATGTCCTTTATCCCTTCCAGTATATACGCAAAATGCCCCAGTACGTTTTTGTACTTCTGGGGCGTTTCATATGAGACTCTGGTAAACATCCCGCAGGATGCCGTATACACAAAGGTCCGGCCGTTAAATTCTCCCACATCAAGTTCTCTGGGCGTTCCCTCACAGATATTCTTTGCCGCTTCTACAGGATCCGATGAGAGTCCGAGGCTTGCAGCAAAGTCATTCGTAGAACCTGCGGGTATATAACCGACCGCTTTATTCCATTTTATCTTACGGCATCCGGTTATCACTTCATTAAGCGTACCGTCGCCGCCCATACATACGATCAGCTCTATATCATCATACGCATGCTCTTCCACAAGGCGGGTGGCTTCGCCGCCCTCCCTTGTGAAACACACAATCGTTTCATAACCGTGATCCGAAAAACAGAGGATGATATCATTAAGCGGATTATCCTTTCTGTGCATCCCGGCATGCGGATTGATTATAAAGAGCAATCGTTTGTATATATTCATACAGTATTATTTTAAAGGATATTTTGCAGTAAGCTCGTCAACTATCTTTCTTGCTCCCTCGATGCCTGCCTCTTTGTTCTTAACGATAAGGCTTATAGCTTCGGCGATCTTATCCATATCTTCCGTGTTCATGCCGCGGCTTGTGACCGAAGGTGTACCCAGACGGATACCGCTGGTTACATTGGGCTTCTGGGGATCATTGGGTATCGTGTTCTTGTTGGCGGTCAGATGAGCCTCGTCCATCCAGCTTTCAACTTCCTTACCGGTTAAGTTAAAGCCTGTCAGATCGAGCAGCATCAGGTGATTGTCCGTTCCGCCCGAAACAATGCTTAAGCCTCTGTCGATAAGTCCCTTAGCCAGAGCCTGTGCATTATCTACTATGCCCTTGCAGTATACCTTAAAGTCATCCGAAAGAGCTTCCTTGAAGCATACAGCCTTTGCAGCGATCACATGCATAAGAGGGCCGCCCTGGATACCGGGGAATACAGCCTTGTTGAACTTATACTTCTTGGCATTTTCTTCACTTGAAAGGATAAGTCCGCCTCTGGGACCTCTTAAGGTCTTATGTGTTGTAGTGGTTACAACATCGGCATAAGGAATGGGCGAAGGATGAAGGCCGGTTGCCACGAGGCCTGCGATATGAGCCATATCCACCATGAGAACAGCCCCCACTTCATCTGCCACTTCCCTGAACTTCTTGAAATCAATGGTCCTTGCATATGCGCTGGCACCTGCGATTATCATCTTGGGCCTGCATTCGAGCGCTATGCGTCTCAGTTCATCATAATCTATAAAGCCTTCATCATTTACGCCGTAAGGAACTATCTTGAAATATGTACCGGAGATATTTACGGGGCTTCCGTGTGTAAGATGTCCGCCGTGATCAAGGTTCATACCCATTATGGTATCGCCGGGCTGGCAGATCGCAAACTGTACCGCCAGATTGGCCTGAGCTCCGGAATGAGGCTGTACGTTGGCATAGCTGCAGCCGAACAGTTCTTTTGCACGCTCGATCGCAAGTGTCTCTACTACATCAACGCAGTCACAGCCGCCGTAATAACGCTTTCCGGGATAACCTTCCGCATACTTGTTTGTAAGCACGCTTCCCATGGCAGCCATTACCGCATGGCTTACCCAGTTTTCGGATGCGATCAGCTCTATATGGCTGTTCTGTCTGGCGAATTCGCTCTCGATCGCTCCGGCGATCTCACTGTCTACACTGCGCAGTTCCTCGATATCGTACATAAATGATCCCTCCTGAAATCTTTTTATAATATTTTATCAGCAAAGAACTTACTTAACAAGTCCTTCAAGTACTTCTTTAACGGCTGCCAGCGCATCCTTTATACCGGCGGGATTCTTACCGCCGGCCTGAGCCATCTGAGGCTTTCCGCCGCCACCGCCGCCTATCATCGGTGCTATGGCTTTTATGATACTGCCGGCATTTGCACCTTTCTTAATTGCTCCGTCCGTAGCGGTCACGACGAGATTTACCTTGCCGTCCGCTTCGGAAGCTACTACGGCAACACCTTCACCCATACTTGCCTTAATACTGTCTCCGAGTTCTCTTAAACCGTTCATATCGACACCCTGCACGGATACTGCAGCGTATCTGACTCCGTTTACTTCTTTTATCTGATCGGCGATATCTCCCATCGCTTCATTTGCTGCCTTGCTCTTAAGGGATTCTATCTCTCCCATCAGTTCCTTATTCTCGGCCAGGAGATGTTCTATCCTCTGCATTATCGCTTCGGGCTTGGTCTTTAATACTCTGGAGATATCCTGCATCTTCTCCTCGAGGTCTTCATAATAGTCGCTCACGTTTGTACCCGTGATGGCCTCGATCCTTCTGACACCAGCAGCCACACCGGATTCGGAAAGTATCTTGAAGCTTCCTATCTGGCTGGTATTTGCCACATGTGTACCGCCGCAGAGCTCTATGGAATAATCCCCCATTTCGACAACGCGCACGGTGTCTCCGTATTTTTCGCCAAACAGAGCCATTGCCCCGGTCTTCTTCGCATCTTCTATGCTCATGACCTTGGTGACTACGGGGATGGAGTCATTGATCTTTGAGTTGACCGCATCCTCTACAGCCTTTATCTCTTCTTTTGTCATAGCCCCGAAGTGGCTGAAGTCAAACCTTGTCCTGTGGGCATCCTGGTAGGAACCCGCCTGCTCGACATGGGTTCCGAGGACGTCCCTTAAGGCCTTCTGCATAAGATGGGTAGCCGAATGGTTCCTGCAGATATAACGGCGCAGCTTCTCATCCACCTTCAGTTCCACACTGTCGCCGTTTTTGAACATGCCGCTTTTCACAACACCGATGTGTGCGATCTTGGAACCTGCCACATGAACGGTCTCCGTCACTTCAAACACGGAATCGCCGCATACGATCACACCCGTATCACCTACCTGACCGCCCATGGTCCCGTAGAAACAGGTTATATCCGTGATGATCGATCCCTTCATACCGTCGCTTATCGCTTCTTCAAGGGTCTCCTCATCATCTCCGCTGACTGTTATGGCCATGATCTTCGCATCTGTCTTCAGCCTGTCATAGCCGTTAAATTCCGTATTCATGGAAGCCGGCAGCTGCTCATAAACCGTAGCATTGGCACCCATATAATTGGTACCCTTTCTCGCTGCCCTTGCCTTCTCCCTCTGCTCCTTCATTGCTGCCTCAAAGCCGGCCTTGTCCACACCGAAGCCCTTTTCTTCCATGATCTCCTCGGTCAGATCCAGAGGGAAACCATAGGTATCATAGAGCCTGAAAGCATCAGTTCCGGAAAGCTCTTTCTTTCCTTCGTTCTTAAGACTCTCTTCCAGTTCCGAAAGGATCGAAAGTCCCTGGTCTATCGTCTTTTCAAATTTATTCTCTTCCTGGGTAAGGACATTTAATATGAAATCCTTCTTTTCCTCAAGCTCGGGATAACCGTCCTTGCTGCCTTCTATCACAGTCTTTGCCAGGTCTGACAGAAATACGCCTTCCACGCCCAGAAGCCTGCCGTGTCTTGCGGCTCTTCTTATGATACGCCTGAGAACGTAGCCCCTGCCCTCATTTGATGGCAGTATACCGTCAGAGATCATAAAGGTTGATGAACGTATATGATCTGTGATAAGCCTGATGGAAACGTCCTTCTTCGCATCGGTCATATACTGCGTATGCGCGATCTCGCAGATCTTATCGCGTATCGCTTTCATGGTATCGATATCAAATACGCTGTCCACATCCTGTACTACCACCGCAAGACGCTCCAGTCCCATACCGGTATCGATGTTTTTCTGCTTCAGTTCGGTATAGGTACCTTTTCCGTCGCTCTCAAACTGGGTAAATACGTTGTTCCACACTTCCATAAAACGGTCGCACTCACAGCCAACCTTACAATCAGGCTTTCCGCAGCCGTATTTTACCCCGCGGTCATAATATATCTCAGAGCAGGGGCCGCAGGGACCTGCGCCGTGCTCCCAGAAATTATCGCTCTTTCCATTTTCATCACGATAGAACTTCGTGATCTTTTCAGCCGGAACACCTATCTCATCCGTCCATATCTTTATGGCTTCATCATCTTCAAAAAACACCGAAGGATACAGCCTGTCTTTTTCAAGACCCACTACTTCGGTAAGAAATTCCCAGCTCCATTTTAAGGCTTCATGCTTGAAATAATCGCCAAAGGAAAAGTTACCGAGCATCTCAAAGAAGGTCAGATGCCTTGCGGTATGTCCGACATTTTCGATATCACCGGTCCTCACACATTTCTGACAGGTGGTGACCCTGCGTCTGGGCGGTATCTCCTGCCCCGTAAAATAAGGCTTTAAGGGCGCCATACCCGAATTTATGATCAAAAGCGAATTATCATTATGCGGAACGAGAGAAAAGCTCTTCATCTTCAGATGCTCTTTGCTCTCAAAGAATTCGAGAAACATTCTCCTTAGCTGGTTAACGCCGTATTTTTCCATGGTATCCTCCAAATTTTTCTTCATACAACAACCGCATATCACACGGATATGCGGTCTTAAGCTGGAAAAGAGACTCGAACTCTCGACCCCTTCATTACGAGTGAAGTGCTCTACCGACTGAGCTATTCCAGCAACATTAGGAATTATACTAAATCACCCTCACATTTGCAAGACTTTTTTCAGGGGCAGACTTTAAGGACTGCCTGCCCTTTGTCTGCTGCTCATTCTACTTCAAATATCTTTTCAAATCCCGTGAGTCTTATTATCCCGCTTACTTCCTCGTTAACATTTTTTAGGACAAACCTGCCGTCCCGCTCCTTCATCAGCCTGTGCATGGAGAGGAACACCCGCAGGCCTGCCGATGAGACATACTGTACATTCTTAAGATCGATATACATGTTTTTGATCTTCTCGTCGTCTGCCGCAACTCTGAGCTTTCCCTCAAGATCGGCAGCCGCGACAGCGGTCAGCGCGCTCTCAACATTAGCGGTCAGTGAGTCTCCTTCTATATTGATCATTTTCTTCATAGTCTTTATCCTCCTTGCATCGGACCTGCTTTCTTTTATTGTTTCATTCCGTGAGTATCTGCCTTCTTTACAGCTCCGCTCTGCTGCTTCTGCGCCTGTCTCCTGGCTGACGCGAGTGCCGCATAGTCCGGTTTATCCTTGCTGATCTTCTGATCCATCTTCATCAGGCCCGAAAGGCCTCCGGCTACTCTCCTGTGCTTTCCTTCACTTACGTTCACCGCGGTTTCAAGCGTGGTCTGTATTGCTTTTTCCTCGCTTGTCATCTGCGGCTTAGCGGAACCGGGAGCAGCTGCCTCTCTCTGCCGTCTCATACCTTCGAGTGCTTCCAGTCTTACCTTGTTCATATCCTCATACATGCGCGCGGCTATCCTGTTATAGTCGGCTACGTTAGCAGCTTTATGAGGCTCGAGCCCTGCAGGATCGGCTTCCACGGCCTTCAGGAGGCCGTTTTCATCTTCTACCGCCACAAAGACTGCCGTATGTGAATCTTCACTGGCTGCATCGATAAAGGCTTTGAGCTTCTTTCCGACGATTTCCTGAGCTCCTATCGCCAGCGGATCATAATCATCGTCAATATGAAGCTCAGGTGAAGTCTCCTTGAAATACTCCGTAGCCGAGAGACCGTTGACATATACCGTATCCAGCGCATGGTAGAAAGTCTCATAATTCTCGAGTTCCGCCACTGCCACACCGGTGATCTTTGACAGGAACTCCAGTCCTTCTTTGCCGGGCGGTTCGGGTGACGCTTTCTTTGCCTGGCTCTCTGCAGCTTTCTTTAGCCGCTCAGCCGCTTCCGCCAGCTGCTTTTCTCCTATCGGGTCGACCTCGCCATACCTTGAAACCAGATCTGTCAGTCTGTCACCAAAGAGCTTTAACTGCTCATCCGGCATACCTGCAAATAAAAGCTGGTCAATATCTGTTTCCCTGCCTGCGGTGAGCATTTCTCCAAGTTCTGACATTTTGAGATCCATTGCCCTCATCCGCCTGCTGTACAGTTCGGGATCGGATATACTATCACTGCTGCAGACCGCGTCTACCAGCTCATGGAAAGCGGCAACCGCTGCCGCAGCCTTCCCCTGCATAGCATTCTGATCGACACCGTTGTCGATCGATCTGTTTTTACCCGATACAAAATCGGCAACACCTCTGGCCTTCGCAAGTGCCTTTGTCGAACTCTTTGAATAGCTAAAACCAGCGATCTCAGTTTCACCGGCGGCCTGCACTACCTGTTCAATAAAAGGATACAGTTCTGCAGGGACAGGTTTCGAACCCATGACTCCGGCTAATGCCTCCTCAGTCAGAGTGCCGGTATGCGGATCCCTCTTTGAAAAATCTATCTTATCCCAGTAGATCAGCCCATTACTTATCCCGCTGTTCTGTATGATCTGATATGCTCCCAATGCCAGATCCGACTGTGCCTGTATAATAGACATGGTTTTGATGAAATTACCCTTGTCATTCATGACAGCTGCAGCCTGATCGGCCGGCAGATCAGCAGGATATCCCAGGTATTTCAATGTTTCTCCCTTAACGTCGATAGAATTCAGCGTCTTTATCGCGGTACCCAGTATCACTGCCAGATCTTTTGTATCAGGCTGGTCTGCTCTCGCGCTCATCATGGCAGAAATGATCTTCTCGCCCCACTGCCTTTTTTCTTCCTGATATTTATCCGGATCAAGAGCATCAGCCATTGATACCGGCCGTCCCTTCTCCTTCATTTCATTTATAAAGTTGAGAACTGCAAGGTTCTTGGCACCTCCGAAACCGCCTCTTCTGAATTCCGATCCTGACATAACGGATTTTCCGTCGGCTCCCTGCCTGTCATGCTGCAGACTCTTCATTTTCTCAAACATATCTTTCTGAGCCTGAGTGGCATCTGCCGGAAGAGCCGCATCCGCTCTGAGTCCGCTTTCATCAAACAGCGATCCGTCCAGCCCGAAATAAACATCATTATTTCTGTTGTAATCTTTTATTCCTATATGGTTGCGTTCAGCAGCCAGCTCCTGACGTTTTGCGCGCCTGTATGCCGCCATCTGTCCTCTGTAAACACTGTCAGCGGCTTCCTGCTGGCGCTGCACTGAAGCTGCAACTGTCTGTGTATCTCTTGCCTGCTGCGCAGCAGCGCCGTATTTTGCAGCAGCATCCGCAGCCAGTCTCTGCAGCAGTGTTTTTGCATCTGAGGCCGCCTTCCCCCTTCTGTCTATACGCAGATCCTTTATCCTGGCAAGATCGGGTTCGTTTCCGCCCGACGAGATGTATAAAGCCATAAGCGCGGAATTCTTTCTGGAAAGCCCTATTTCCCCGTTCTTCTTTTTATATGCCTCCGCCTCGGCATAGACTCTTGAACTCTCATGAACAGCTTCCATCAGCGCAGCCATGGCTGCCCTGCTGTCCATGTCTTTCGGATCATAGTCTGCCGCCGCATCATGTACGGCTTTTACCGCTTCAAACATGGCCTTATACTCAGGTGAATCCTTATGCTTCGGATCAGCCATATCCTGAGCAGTCATTCTGTAATAAAGCCTGTCTGTCTCATATACGGGAGTTGTATCGCTGACCAGCTCCATAGCCGCATTCAAAGGCTGGTTATTTATTCTTTTCTGTAATTCGAAGTTTTCTCTGAATCCGTTATACGCAGCCCTGACCTCCGCCCTTTTTCCGGGTGGCAGCATCGCAAGTACTTCCGAAGCATCACTCATCATATCATTGATCTTTTCCCTGATAAACGGAGTAATTTCTTTTTTCTGTCCGTTCAAAACCAGGTTACGGCTGATACTCATCAATTCGGTTTTTATCCAGTATTCATCCTTTAAAACCGGAAGCTCCGCTACTCCGGCCAGGAACTCACTCATGACAGCGGTATCGTAGATCCTGTTGGCATCATGTCCGAACTGTTCGGCTGTTCTCATACGATATGCTGTATACACACTGTCCCTGTCGGCCATACGATCATTCATGGAATACACGACCGCATCCAGATCGTCTTCCGTAAGACCTGCCGCCTGCAGCTTGGCCGGTTCAAGAGCCTCCTGCATTCTCTGTCTCGTACGTTTCTGTTCTTCCGTCAGTGCCGCAGCCTCCATCGCCATCTGCTGCTCATATACCTGTTTTGCCGCAAAGCCGAAGCCTTCAGGGAAGACATTATTCGGTGCAGTCATAATAGCGTAATGTGAAGCAGCTTCACCGCTAAGCTTATCAGGCTCTATCAGCCCCAGAACCCTGTCCGGCGCAAAAGATTCAAGTATGTAATGCTCATAGCCTTCTGACGAGCCTGTCACATCAAGCATAGCTTTGGCTTCCGCTCCCGCAGCAGCTCCGTAAACAGCCAGTCTGTCAGTATAAGCTGCACTCATCGCAAGGGCTGCTTCCGACTGCAGTTTTGCAAATTCCCTGAATATCTCCCTGGTCGTGTTCGGTGCGATCGTTCCATCAGCGTGTCGGCCCAGAAGCCCCAGGACCATAAAGTTGTTGGCTGCCTCTGCTTCCGCAGGGCACATTCCTCCGGCAGCTTTTGCTACTGCCAGCCCCAGAAGCATCTGTGCTTTCTGTCGCGGCGTGGAAAGCGTGTTGAACTCCGCAGCCATAGCCGCCTCATATTCCTCTGCGGTGAGAGGCTTCAGGGATGCACGCGGCGCAGCATATATGGTATCCTCATGAGCAGCCTTTAATGCAGCCTCCACCTCTTTCTGAGTCCGTCCCTCGTCTGTCACTGCAGTCTTACTGCTTTCCCATTCCGTCTTAAGCGCAGCCGCAGCTTTGTAGCTTTCTGCCTTCTGATACAGTTTTGCAGCGGCAAGAGCCTTTCTCTTATCCTTATCCGGATCATCTGCCCACAGCCTGTCAGCGCGGTCCGCCCTTGTTTCAAGCCTGGTCAGTCCGAAATTGAAAGCTCTTCTCCCGAGATTATGATGAGCTTTGTTTTCAGCCGAATCCAGCGCATGGAGATCTATCTGTACCGAAACGAGATTCACCAGGCTCTTTCCGTCCTTGTCTTTGAGTATCTCCGCATATTCGACACGGTGTTCCCCGCTCATCGCCGCCAGAGCCGCTTCCGCATAGTATTTACGTCCGAGCTCATTAAGCTGGGCCGCATTCATATCTTTGGGATCACCATACTTGTTGCCGACAAATTCCTTAAGAGGTTTGCCGTCTATAAAGATCGTATCAAATATATCAACACCGAACTCTTTTCTCTTATCGTTATAATCTTTGAGATTTGCACCGGTCAGCATGCCGAAATTGGAATCGAACAGTTCCTGGGCTTTTAGTAATTCCGTTGTTTCCAATGCTGCGCCCGATACGTATTTATCGAGTATCCTTACGATCTCGCTCTTTTCCGCGCCGATATCACTGCCATCCGAATACCCCACAGCCACAGCGGTGGCTTCGCCTGAGAGGATCAGCCTCTGCCCGGAGACATCAGACGGTGTTTTTCCGAATATCGGAGCTATCTCCCTTTGGAAACGCTGTGAGACTATAGTGATATTCCTCATGGTCGAGGCGGCCATTCCCATGGTCCTGCCGCCTTCCTGCATTTCCTGCAGATTGTCCGCATCCATCCCGTTGCTAAGCATCACACCCTGAATATAGAAGTCCATGCCATCCAGGTCACGCCCTCTTATGGCTTTGAATATCGCTATGGCATTATCTGAACCGTATCTGGTTCTGAAATAATCAAGATTTTCCTCAAAGCCCTTTGTTGCCCTTGCCTGTGATGAGGACCTCATATACAGCATATCTATCAGATCATGCTCGCTGGCCGTCAGACCGTCAGGCTTCACCTCACTCTCGTCGGCTGCGGTAAGACAGCTCAGATCGAAGCTTTTAACTGCCAGTCTGTCCTGTATGTCAAAGAAGGCATCGAGACATTTTTTCCTGCCTTCCGGTTTATCCTTCCACTGATCCACCCAGCTCCTGACATAGGCCCTGCGCGCTGCATCATCCGTTATCGAATCAGGTATCACGCACAGCTGCCCCATATCCCTTGCATCCGATTCATAGAAATCCCTGATCGATTCGCCGTTGCCCTTTTCAGCCCATATTGCCTTGCACTCTTCAGTGACCAGAGCCCGGATACGGCCTATTTCCTTCAGTCTTTCTTTCAGTTCCGGACGCAGCTGTGCATCCTCGATCAGATCAGCCGCATTGAATGCAGGCTTGTCGATATTTTCAAGGCTTCGTACTATCTGTACTTCTCCATCCAGCTTTGCGGCTTTCGCAGCATTATGCTCTATCCTGTCTTTTAGGGCTTTCTTTCGCTCTTCATCGGTGCAGGAAGCCAGCTGCTCACTGAGTCTGCCGTTCAGTTCCCGGAGGTTCTTCGCCCAGCTTTCTCTCTTTGCCGCGTAATCCTGCCTTTGTTCCGCTGTCAGTCCTGCCAGATTAAAGGGATGCGTGCGGCTTACAAAGCCTTTGCCCAGCTCTGCCTTAAGCCTGTCATCCGGTATGCCTGACACAAAACTCTTAAAAGCTATACTCAGTCCTTTCTCATCGGCATTTACGATAGCCGTCGGGAACAGATCGAAGGTCTCACGTGCAAGTGCTATCTCGATATCCATTCTGTTCCCGGGATTCAGCATTGTATTCATAAGCCCCAGAGAGGACACAGGATCGGCAAGCAGTCTGTTTGCGTCTTCAACACCCGCAAACTTCCCCTTAAGCTCCTGCAGGCGTGTTCTGTAATATTCTTTTCCCGGGATTCCGAGCTCGCCGGCCTTTCCCGCCTTTGACAGCAGGCAGCCGAGGTCCTGTGCAGCCATTGCACCCGCAACGGCTTTTTCCGCAGCCTGTACCGGCTGGGATCTGTCAGGAAAACCCTTTATTTCTGAGAAATCACCAAGAGCAGGATTATATGCTCCCGAAGTATAGTAGCCGCAGAGCAGTTCCGGGCCGGCCGCCGTATTTCCTATGGCATCCGCAAGATGCGTTACCCTCCAGAACTTTCCGAGTCCGTCATCCTCGATTGAAGACATAAATGCATCTCCCATAAGACCGAGATTTTCCGTATCCTCATTTTTCGAATATACCGCTCCGTTGGCCGCCAGTTCAAATACATGATCACCGAACTGTTTTATCTCCTGAGCCATGTTTTTAAAGCCGGCAAGATATACGGCTGTAAGGATACGTCCCGTATCCGTCCCCATCTCAGTACGTATCTCGGCGGGAGTCATCCCCGGCTCACCCAGCGCATCCCTGAATTCCCTGTTTATATCAAACGAAGAAACACCGTTAAGTGCTTCCGCAAAAAGCTTTCCCATCTTTACGGGATCGGTACTGGCTTCCCTGAAATCACTGCTCACCTTAGCCTTGATCTGCGGATCGATATTGCCGCTCATTATCTGCGTCATACTTACTCCGCGGTTTAACAGCATTCCCCTGAGTATAGTCGCAGGTACGGAGGGCCGCCTTGAGATATAGCTGATCTCACCTGTCTTGTTCCGGGTTACGCTCTTGTAATCCCCTCCCAGCATATCATTCAGGAATTCCTCCGTATTGCTTACCCCGACGATACCCTTTCTCTGATAAGCAATACGTGTAAGCAGAAAACGATGCCGGTCGGTATCGGCCGGTATGTCTCCGTCTTTGTTTTTGGTTACCTGTTTTGTCCCGAGCCGGGACAGAAAGCCTTCGTAATGAGAATCCGTGACAGGCATGATTGCTCTCCTTTCCCCCAATGAGTTCATGCATATGATGCGCCATAGTTTGCTGCCCAATTTATTCCATGTTAACACGATATCACATCAAGTGATACAAAAGTGAAGCACTATTCATCGGCATAGCTGCCGTCCGCATTCCTGTACCTTATCCCTTTATCATCCGCCTTATATCCCTCTATACTTACGCCTGCCTCACCTCTTGCGGGACTGTATTTTTTCCTGCTGTCATCATCCTGAAAATGCCACCATTCACTGCTTATCATGTTAAAGCCCGCAGGGACCATATAGCTTTTTAAGATATTTGCATTGTTATTATTATCCTTCTGAACCGAATGGTAGCTTAAGTCATGCATGGCCGACTGCATTTTCAGTTCTTCCCCGTCTTCGGCATTTACCAGGGTCATGTCCATCGCTATACCGAGATTATGCGCCGAACCGTTCTGTGCCAGGAAGGCTGAAAGCCTGTAAGATGTTCCCAGCATCTCTGTCCTGAATGTATCGTACTGAAGCAGGGTTGGATCATAGTATTCCGACGAAGGATCCAGTCTCAGCTCCAGCGGGACCGGATCTCCCGTGGCCGCGTACTTTTCAGCTATCGCCTGCATCAGCTCCATCTCCGGTGTAGCTGCAGGCTCTGATTCCGGGTCCGTCTCTTCTTCGCTGTCACCCTCTTCTTTAAGGTATCCCGCTTCGGCAAGTATCCTGTATCTGTTCAGATCCAGCCTTTCAAAGCGTTCGTCGGGCAGGGGCAGATCCAGTATCTGCTCTGTCAGGTCAAAGATACTCCTTGTCGCAACATAAGGTCTGTAGGAATCATATATCTTTATCCTGTAGCCGTCGCTTAGCGCATTTCTGGCTGCCGTCACCAGCTTCTGCGCCGTCGGGTACAAGAGCGGTACCAGGAACTCATCCCTGCCTATCAGTACATTTTCATAGCCCGCTGTCACCTTACCCGATACCCCGGGTATGGCGTACTCATGCGCCGCATATATCGAGTAATAGGAATTTGTTATATCGTATTCGCATAAACCGCCGAGATAATCATAAAGATTGATCATGCAGCTGTTCTGGTCTATATAGCCTTCGCCTTCCGGCGTATAGACTTTAAACATCCCGTCTTCCGAACCCAGAACACACAGAGCTTTCAGCGCAGCCACGGTCCCGAGCTTTCCGCTTTTGCCGGCATCGGTATACAGAGTCAGATCCTTAAGCGGCCAGATGGTTGCATAGGTTTCCGATATCTCTGTATGAACTGCAGTGACGGCAGGCGTTATATATGAATCTTCACCGCTTTTGGAAGTGACCCTGAAGCTGTGGTCCCGATATGATGAGAGATGGCCTGTCTCATATACCCTCTCATCCTCCGGTGCATACTCCGCAACTGTCTGCCAGTTACCGTCATCATTCCTGTACTGCACCAGATATCCGTCACCTATGGTCTCATTCCAGCTGAGCCTGTACCTGTTGTCTCCAAGCTCCTCTGTCTTTAAGTTCAGTATGGTATCGGTAAAATCCGCCCTTGTAAGCACCACAGGCTGTGTCATGCTCTGTTTCACCAGCAGATGTTCTGCCGTGCTCGACGCATCCATGACAAAAGTGACATATTCCCCGTCGGAGGGCAGAGGAAAATCACCGCCCGCGCCGAAGGTCAGCACCAGCTGCACAAAGCCCGGATTATTCTTAAGTTCAAGGCTCCCGTCAGCTCCCGTAGTAAAGGACCTTTTATATGATATGGAACGCATCAGTTCCAGTTCGCCGGCGGCATTCTTCCTGTACAGATTATAGCAGTCGTTGCTCCCTCCGTTAAAAGAAGCGGTAAAGGTCTTGTTGTCCGGATCTATGCTCCAGTTAAGTGTATATCCCGTGTTGTCATGCAGATAAGTCGTGACCTCGACACTGCTTCTGCCGTCCCTGAAGAATTCAACGCCAAAAAGCTTTATCCGCTTGCGCGGCGTCACACGCAGGGTCACCGCCCTGTCCGTAGGTACGCCTGCGGGGATCATGCAGCTGCATTCCGTACAGATCTTTTTCAGATAAGCCGCATCCGGCCCTTCATATGCCGGAAACACCTCAGTACGGTAATCGTATGCCCCTTCACATACAGGCCAGGACAGGATCATCCCTCCGTTTACACTCTTCACTTCATCCGCGCGCTTTTCCGTCTCCTTCTTTTCTATACACATCACTGCGTCCTGCGGCATATCGGGCAGGTTCGTAAAAAACGGCAGTGCACATATCACTGCAAGTGTGACAAGAAACAGGGGTATCGTAACAGTAAAGAAGGTTTTCAGCATATCACAGCACCTTTCTTACAGGTTTTATCAGCCTCAGAAGCCATACAAGGATCTGTGAGACGAGATAGGCAAGAACAGCCACTCCCGCAAAAGCCGCCGCTCCGTATTTAAAAGGATCAAAGCTCATGTATCTTAAGATGATACGAAGAAATATCAGATGTATCAGATATACACCGAACGAATTAGCATCGAGAATATCCCATATTTTTGTTTTTCTGTCTTTCATACCGCAGATAAGCGAAAAGATGCCTGCAGCCATCAATGCCACCGTCGGAAAAGAATAGCTGCTAAGCAGCGCATCCGCACTATCCGGGAAATACGCCGCGCCCAGACAGCTGGCGGCCGCCGTAAGCAATATGCCTGAAACAAACAGAACGGCTCCGGCTTTTGCCGATAGCCTGCACTTCCCGGAACTTATGGCATAACCCGCAAAAAAGTAGAAGGTATATACCGCAGATATCTGTATGGAAAAACCCGTTCTGAACCCGGCTGTTTCCAGCTGGGGAATTATTAACAGGAAAACAAAAAGCACTGCCAGCAGATATCTGTATTCCCTGTCTGAAATGTGCGCAGCTATTGCCCTGTATGCCGGCAACAGCAGGTATAAACCGATCAGCAGATAAAGATACCATAGATGCGACCAGCTCTTTCCTTCCAGGAGCTTTCTGAAAGCTCCCGTAAATGTAGCTGCACTTAAGCCTCCCTCATTCATCAGATCGTCAAATATCGCAAATACCAACACCGATGCTGCCAGCGCCGCAAATATCCTGAATATGTATTTTGAAAAGATCTTTGAAAGCGGTATCTCTTTTCCCGGATCCATCAGCAGAGCTCCGGTGACCATAATAAAAACAGGCACCGCCCACATCAGGCAATAAACACCTGTGAGTGCGGCACGCTGCTGCGTTTTACTTATTTCATCCCTGTATAGTATTTCCGAGATATTAAGAGTATGCATGAGCACTATCGCCATACACGATACCGCTCTTAAGACAGTATATCCGGTTTTCCTACCAGACAAGTCCATCATCTCCTATGCATCCCCGGTCCTCATTTTCTTCTTCTGCTGCTTCTTCCGTTTTCCCGTCACCTTCCGTTACTTCCCCGGTAACAGGCTCCGTTGTCTCTTCCTCTTTCTTTCCGTCCTCTTTTGTCTCTTTCTCCGCAGGCCCGGCCGGTTCTTTGACTTCTTTTACCTCTGTATCGGGTGCCTTCGCAGTTTCTTCCGCAGCACCCGCTGCTTTGGTATCGTCTTCTTTTGCGGCAGCCGCACTGTCTTCTTCGTTTTCTTCGGTTTCGCCGGCCGCATCCGCAGCCACAGCCGTCTTACTTTCGTTTTCGCTCTCGGTCACACTATCCCCGCAGGCCGCAAGCATCAGTATCATTCCGGCTGCAGCTGTCAAGGCTCTTATCTTTCCGTGTTTCATATCATTCACCCATAGGCGCGAAATTACTGTAACGCCATGTTCCTTTCTGTCCGTATGTTATCTGGAAGCCTGCATTCCCGCCGACATTATATGCATAATCGGGATCAAACACATAGGTCATTCCGTTTATATACATCTCAACCCATGAATGCGGTGTAAGCCCGCCCTTACGTGATGGTACCTGACCGCTTATCTGTTTGCAGTTATATCCGAGAAGCCTGGCCATTTCCGTAAAGGTGGCGGCCATTACGTAACAGTTTCCTTTGAGATTGGTAAATCCGAATTCCGCAAACCATTTGGTTCCCGGGCTGCCGTTCTCCGGCATATCAGGTTTACCGTGGCCGTAATATGTAAGGTGTGAGGACCAGTAGTAAGCCGCCTGCAGATTCCAGCCCACCGAATCAAGAACTGCCGCTGCCTGCGGATAAGTCTCCCTTGAATATGAGGACGGCTGTGAACCTGCCGCTATCGCAGCCGTTGCAGCTGCGGCATCTTTTTTTGCCTGCAGCTGTGCTGCCGTATCCGCAGCCTGCCAAACCGGAGTATTGACTGCCCCCGCAGCGTTAGCATTCGGTTTTCTTCCTTCCCTGATACCGTAATTCAGATAATGTCTGTATAAAACAGCCGGATCCTTCCCCATGATCATCACCACATCGGGATTATTGGCTGCATAATATGCCGCATCAAAGCCATTCATCTGCGCGGGATTCGCCGCCGGCGCAGGATTTGCATTTACTGCCGGTGCAGCAGCCGGAGCCGCTGAGGGAGCATAAGGCAGGCGTCCTTCTTTTCTGCCGAAATTCTTATAATGCATATAAAGCAGATACTCATTATACCCGTACGCAGCTTTCACATCCGGGTTGCTGTCCGCATAATACTGCGGATCAAATATGCCTCCATCGGCCATAAGCTTCGGTGCCGCTGATACATTAAGCTTTAAGGCGGTAAAAGTAAGTCCGGAAACAACAATGAACAGTAAGAATTTAATGATCCTGTCAGTTTTTTTCATCTTTATCAGTATCTCCATACACTGAGTTTTATTATCCCTCGCTCCCTTTGGGACAGTACAGCCTGACAGCTCAGGATGACGTTAAAATTTTAAAAAATCGCCACGTAACTGTCAAGATTACATAACCATCACTTATCCGTAAACCCGCTCCAAAAAAGGCTTTTACAAAGCAAAAAAAGCCCCACAACGAATCCGCTGCGGGGCTTAAAATATTTTTTACAGATCGCTCATGAGCTTGCCTTTGAGGTTCTCGAACTTCTCGCTGGAGATGATGCCTGCTTCGTTCAGCTTCATCAGCATGCCGACCTTCTCCTGGAACTCTTCCATGCTGGAGTAAGGAGCGAAGATATCTGCTATGAGAGCATCTTCTTTCTGCTGATACTCCTCGGGCTCGATCAGTCCGCAATCTCTGGAAGCCATGTAAAGCTTGGTCCTTAAGATGTAATCCTGGATACCGGATACTTCCTTGAGTATCTCGACCTTCTTGCCGTGGAAATCCATCTCGTTGAGCCACATTCTGTTCTTGAGCTGTATCACACGGTCTACCTTATCTTTATAGTGCTTCTCATCGCTTGAAGGTATGGACATTACCTCTCCAACATATTTCTGCTGCTTATCCTTGAATTCGGCATCGGATGCAGCACCGGCAGCTACCATAGCCGGCCATCTTGAAAGCTTCATGTCAAGGAGTTCAAGGCTGTCTGTAGCGGAAGGATCAAGTACCTTCTTAAGCTCGGTCTTGTCTGCTTCGAATTCCTCGGCAGGAACTATCTCTGCATCAACAAGGATGGGTATCTTCTGAAGCTTCAGAGCAAATACATCGTTGGAATCCATCTCATTGTATGCAACGCTCTCGAGCAGCTTAGCCTTCTTCGCTTCATACTCGTGCGGTGTGATCAGCTCGCTCATGACGATGATGGGCAGTCTTGATGAATTCTCGCGGAATACTTCCAGATCCGTAACAGTGGGATCAAAGCACTCATCAACTATCTTCTTCTTATTATCTTCAAACTCTGCGTCGCTGAGTAAGCCTGCCTTCTTGGCAACGAATATCTTCTGTATGCTCTCGTAGAACTTGCTCATGCCCTTCTCATCACAGATGAGTTTGAGTTTCTTCTCCTTATATTCTTCATCGGTGCACATTCCGGAACCGTGAAGGATATCAAGCTTTCTGAGCTTCTCTTCGTAAGTTTCATGCTTCTTTGCCGGGGCCGGATCGGGTGTACGCGCAGGCGTAACCGGTGTCTGTGAAGGTGTGTACTCAGGCACAACGGGTGTCTTCGATGTAGGCGCGGGAGCCGGTGCCGGAGCAGGTGCAGGCGTAGGAGCCGCAGGTGCTGCGGGCTTCGGTGTGGGCTTTGCGGGAGCTGAAGGTGCTGCGGGTGCAGGAGCTGCAGGTGCTGCAGGGCTTGCGGGAGCCGAAGGTGCTGCCGGAGTTGTTGCTGCAGGTCCGGGGCCCTTTGTATCGCCGCCCATACCACCGGCATCCTTGGCTACCTGGCTGACAAGCTCCATAGCCTTATCCATATCTTTAAGTCCGGGAAGGATCGTCTGTGTCTTCTTCGCGCCGTAAAGAGTCTGAAGCTTGGTAACGATGATCAGCGCATCGGATCCCTGGAACTCGCCCTTCTTTACGTCCCTGATATCCTTCGCGGGATAATCGTACTGAGAGATATACTCGTTCTTACCCTCTTCATTACAGATATAAGCTTTACCGAGTACCTTTACCTCGCCCGGCTTGCTGTCATCTATCTGCAGAAAAAGTTTTTCCTGGCTCTTTGCCGAAAGAAAGCTCTTTAAACTGCTTCCCCAGTTACATTGAAATACCTGAACTGCCATAAACTGATCCTCCCAAATGAAATATTTATAAGCAAAAGTTTGCTCTTTTTATTAGATTATACATAAAAAAACGGCTGTTTCAAGCCTGTTTATGGTGAAAAACGCCCAATTTCACAATCTCACACAAATAATACCATTACCCCCGCCAAATACGGGGGCATTTTCTGCGATCAGGTCAAAATAGTACTATTCAAAATATGTCTTATATCATAAATACTATTGCCCTTACGGCTTCTGCTTATCTCTGCAAGCCCTAATTTTGTGATATCTGCGACTATCGCGGGCGGTTCTGTCCGGCCCAGCATTTTTTTCATCTCCGCAAGCAAAATCGTGACATTTTCCTCGTCTTTCATATTTATCATATCCGCTATTATTATCCCGGACATGTTTCTTGCCCCTATCTGCCAGGCTATACACTCCGCTGCTTCCAGATTTATCTTAAGAAAAGTCTCTTCCCTGTCCTTCCCCGCGGTCATTCCGGAAGTATTCACGTCTATCACATACATGGCTTCCGTCGGGGATATCACGATCTCTCCGCCCGATGGCAGATGCACCCTGTCCTTTGTGATATCACCCAGCCTCTTTCTCACATCGAAAAGCGTATCCAGAGGCACATCAGGGTCCGAATAGAGTTCCGGCACAATGCCGTCTCTTCCGTTATCCGCACTGGCCGTCGTCGCTTCCTTCCACAATAGCTCATCTTCGCTTAGCCATCTGCTGTCTTCTGCGTCCGCAAGAAAAGCCAGGCTTTCCCTTATGCCGTCCGGGCCGCCTTTAAGCAGTCCGCAGCCATTCATATGCGCTGCCTTCTCTTTAAGCTTCTCTTCTTCATCCGCCGGCAGCCCCAGTTTTTCGGATACCTTTGCCAGCTTGCTCCCGTAAGGCAGCGAGACGACTCTCATCAGACGCATGCGTTTGTCAGCCGTTTTCTCGGCCGTCTGCATAAATACCTTTTCATCGCGTCCTATGTCCAGATAAAAAGCCTTTATGTTCTTTGCATGATCCACGGCCCTGCCAAGGTATATGTCACCGATCTTAAGTCCGTCCTCTTTTTCAAAGAGGAATCTTACGATCCTCTTTTCCTCCATAAGCATAAAAAGACGGTATATCCCGTCTCCGGTACACAGTCTTTTTGCTATCACCCGCCTGGACGCCGTTACCGACTCCCTGCATTTTTCCTTT
>JAIKYA010000165.1 GCA_024683645.1 Lachnospiraceae bacterium | reverse complement strand
GCCCCCGGATCATAATATTTTTTAAGTCTCACGTGTTACCACAACGGTATACGTCTTTTCACCGGCATCTCCGGTCACTGCGATAGTCAGGGTATTCTCCCCTTCTGCCCAGCTTGCGCTTGATTCGTTCTCTATCTCGGTCTCACCGACATGGATCTCAATCAGAGCATCCTCGGATGTAGGTGTGGCTGTCACCTTGTTTGACTGATTGGACGTTGTGGCTGTATAGCTGGTCACATCGGGATCAAATTCAGGTGTCAAGGTCAGCCCGGGAGCTGCACCGATAACCAATGCCGAAAGGGTATTAGCTACGGGCTCATATGTTGACGTGAGCGTTACCGTGTATGTGGTATCACCATCATCACCGGTAACCTTGACCGTCAGCTCGTTTTCGTCACTGTCCGGTACCCATGTCACATCGCTGCCGTTTTCAACTGTAGTACCGTTAAGCTTGACCACAACTGTGGCAGCTTCACTCGTAGGAGTGGCGGTAACCTTGTCTTTGATATTCTCGGTTGTGGCCGTATATTCCGTTACGTCCGGATCAAACTCAGGTGTGAGTGTAAGCGACCCGATCGTCAGCCCCGATAAGGTCTTACTTATGGGGTCTTTGCGATAGTAAGAGCTACAAAGCCCTTGCTTACCTTAACCTTGCCGCCGGCTTCAACATCGCCAACGATGGTGTCCATAAGGCTTGTGAATGCAAAGTCCTCAGATACACGTACTTCATATGCGCTGAAAAGGTCAAGCTCGAAGTTCTTGGGATCGCCGTATACCATTGTTCTCTGCTTAGCAGTTGCGCTCTGTGAGGTTCCTGCGCAAGCGGTAAGTGCTGAACAGATGCAGTATTTAACAGCTAAACCGCCATCCTTGATGATACCGGTGTTAGGATTTGCATCAGGAATGATCTCGTAAACAGCCTTCTTCTCGTTGGTTCCTCTTACGTCACCAAGAGCTACAAGGTCGGTCTTATTAAGGAAGAGCACGCCCTGTCCGCCTGAATACTCATCTCCGCCGTAGCCAAGTACGAGGTCTCTAAGTGTGGTAGCGCCGACTGTACCCTTGTTGCTGCCGTCAAGTGCAGCTGTAACCTCATCTACAAGAGTAGATGTCTTTAAGTCTGCTGCAATGATCGCAGATGTAGCCTTTACACGAAGTGCCTGAAGTGCAAGCTTCTTTGTCTTAGCTTCGTACTGAAGAGGACTCTGCTTCTTAGCCTGCTTTGATATCTGGCTGAATACACCGAGGCTTGTAGGTGTGATCTCAACATATGCGTATGTAGGATCGCTTGCGGTACCGCTATTGATCGCGCTGCCTTCTGTCTGTGAGCTTGCGGTCATGCCGGCAGCAACATATGCTACCTTGTTGCTTCCCATGCCTTCACAGTTCTCAACGTATACCATGTCAATGATGGAGCTCTCGCCATCATTCATGTCATTGATTCCGCTAACGCCGGTAGGTGTAGCAAGTGTGCCGCTGGATACAAGAGTAGCTCTTTTTGAGATAGCCGATCTTGTATCCTCAACACTGATAACAGTCTTCTTTGTATCAACAAATGACTTTGCTCTTTCCTCAGCCTCTACAGTATTTCTGACAGGCTCAGCAATCTGAGGCTTAAGTCTTGCAGCGATATCCATCTTCTTGCGGATCTCTGCTTCTTCCTTTTCAAGTGCAGCTGTCTCGGCCTCGATCTCTGCAAGGCGCTTCTCATCAGCCGACTCTACTTCTTTTGCAAGTTCGCTCTTACGGAGAGCGATTTCCTGTAATCTCTTCTCGTTCATAATGGTTCTTCCCTTTCTGTGGATTTTTAGCGTTTGCTCAGTCTTTCGATCAGAGCGGTTCTTCTTTCCGCAAGTCTGGCCTCCGCCAGCTTCTTTTCCTTTTCCTGAGCCTCCGCCTCCAGGATGGAATCCTTTCTTGCCGAAATGATTGTATCATCATATGCGGGCATATCTACTGCGGACACATCATAGAGACGTTTGATCTTACGCACGTTCCACTGAAGTTCATCCTTGTCGAATGACTCCTCGCTTATCCGGAAAGCAAAGCTCATTCTGTCTATATACCCGCCTTTGATCTCTTCATACAACTTGCGGCCTTCTTCGGTACCGTCAAGCCTTGCCCTTACAAACAGACCTGTATCATCTACATTCAGTTCAAGGGTCTTGTTTCTTGTTCTGGCCATAACCTTTCCGCTATGGTTATAGTTGAATATTACATCGGACATCTGGCAGCCTTCAAAAGCTCCCCTGCATATCTGCTCTTTATACTCCTTACCGTCATACTCAAACAGTACGGTAGGGCTGTCAAACACTGAAGCGTAACCTTCTACATACAGTTCTTCATTTTTTCCGTCTTCTGTAGAAGCAGAGCGTACCTGGAATTCAAATCTTCTCTCGGTCAGGTTTTTTCTCTCCAACGGTTTGTTCTCCATATTGATCTCAGGCATATTATTCGTCTCCTCCTTCTGAGCCTTCCTGTGGTTCTTTATAACTCGGCGGTGTACCGGAGCCTCCGGTACCGCTGCTGCCTTTACCATCATTTTTTCCGGACTGGTACTCGCTCTGATCATCTGCATTGATATAATTAAGCGACACCAGGCGGATGTCTCCGCCTTCTACCGGAGGATACCCTAAGAGTTCCCTCTGTTCGTTTATGGTGAGGGTGCCTATCTCCTTTGACTGGGATATGATATTGATCCTGGTCTGGAGTGACGTTCCCATCATAACGCCTCCGGATATCACCAAGCGGTTTCCAAAGTTCTTCTCCATCTGGGTAAAGCAGGCATTTGTAAGTGCTTCCGAGAGTGCATCCCAGAGCGGTTCAATAACCGATTCGTACCATGCCTGCCCGACATGCTCGCTGTATTTGCTCTGGACTATCTCTTCAGGTGTACGCATATATGTGTATATCCTGTTCGTCGTCTCGCGCATCTGTGTAGCATTGGCTGCATAATTTGTCAGGTTCAGCGGCACAAAATCCTCCATGGAGTCCACGCTGATTATGCCGCCATTCTCGGCTGCGTCTTTGAAGCGGCTTTCGAATTCTTGAGCATTCTTCTTGACATCATCAGGATCCAGCACTGCTAATTTATGCTTATGTATGCCCCTGATTTTGTTTGCAGTTTTTAACGACTCCACGAAGCCTTCATCTGAGGCATGTTCCATGTCAAGGACCGCATAGATCGGAGAGTTGCTGTCGCCGGTAGCCAGGTTGTTGTTATAAAACTTTCTGACTATGATGCAGTCTTCCAGAGGAAGGAACCTGTGCGCCCCCTCATAATCGTCGAATTCTATGGCGTAGCCTCCGCCTATCAGTTCACGGATATCTAGGGTACTGTACGATACCGGGAATATCATTTCCGGTATGACCCTGCTGCCGTCTATGCTCCATTTGATATATGCGACGGCTGTGCCTTTTGTCTCCAGCTGTGCAAAAAACCAGTATTTGAACTCGTAGGCTGACATGATCGGATTCGGTTTAATGTTCAGCAGTTTTGCGTATTCCGAATTGTGAATAACGTTCTTTGTCTGCCCGTTGCTGTCAAGCCGTACATGCCGTATCTTGCCTTTTGCCGCATGCGTAGCAATGCAGTCCACTATCGCCCTGAAAGTGTCCTGTTCCCAGGCATCGAAATAATAGCGCCCGGAACGTCCGCCTCTGAAGGTGTATGTAGTCAGGCTTGATGCAGTCTTAGGTCTGAATAAATTAAAAATCTTTGAAAGCCAGCCCATTTCTTAAGCTCCTTTTATCGTATATATCGCTCGTAATCGTCTTCGTGCTTTTCAAGACATGTGTAAGCGTTCAAAGCCGATACGGTACCGTCTATTCTTTTGACCGATGATACTTTTACCGGCTGCTGTGATTCGATGCCGTCCTTGTTAAGTGATTTGACGCCGGTATTCAGCAGACACCAGAGAGTCATCGGATTATTCTCGTATACTACAAGATGCTCTTCAAAGAGCCCGTGCAGCTTCTTCATGGGATATGTCCAGGTAAATGGTCCCTGCCTGATCTTCTCCATCTCGAAGCCTATATTTGTCATCTCTTCCACCCAGTATCCGGACAGAGCTGCATCGTATCCGATCCAGAGCGGGCGGATATTGTATTCTCGAACCATCATGCAGAACCATTCCGTCACTGCATGAAAGTCTACAGTCGCACCGTCACATACCTGAAGCCAGCCCTCATTTTTCCATTTTTCGTATGGAGCTTCCGGGTGCTGGGACAGCAGCGTCTTTTCAAGCTTCGACTGCGGTATGAAATATTTCTGCAAAAGGAATATCCTCTTGTCGTTCGGTTTTCTTATCAGCAGGGACGCACATGTCAAGTCGGTCGTAGCTGATAAGTCACACCCGCCTATCGCATATGATCTGGTGAGATATTCCATCCCGACTACTGTCGGATTATATGCTTCTTCGTAATTCAGCCAGCGGTTAAATGAGTTCTCCGGTAGGTTGAAGTCCTTAGCCATGACCGTGGGCAGGAATGAAGGATCCCTTTTAGCCTTGTCGACGAAGTCTGCAAGCGTTTTATATTTTTTGATCACGCCCAGCCCGGGATTTGCTTCCGGCCAATGTACCGGATCCATCCAGGTGTTACGATCGTTCAGCTCGTAAATGAGCGGTAAGGTTGTATAATCTTCGTAGCCCGGTACCCACAGAGCAATATTTGAGCATACGCCGTATTTCTGGTCAAAAAATCCTTCGCGAACAAACCCGTTCGTGGATATGAGCCAAGCAAGCGGCTGGTCTCGCATTGACTGCCCCTGTATCATGACATCATAAAGTGATGAATCCTTCGCCGCATGGAATTCGTCCTGGCTGAAGAATGACGGGTTCAGACCGTCCATCGTGGAAGTGTCCGCAGCGAGACATTTTATAAAGCCCATATTGTAGGGGCTGTATATGTCGCTCTGCCTTTTCTTCGTAACCGCAAACAGCTCAGGGGACTGGGTGCGCATATTAACGCACTCGGCATATATCAGGTTTGCCTGGTCCTTTTTGTTTGCTGTGCAATATACTTCGGGTCCGCCCTCCCTGTCGTTTAAGAATACATCCCATTCAACGGCTGCCGTCTCGGTAGATTTACCGCATTTACGGCCTCTTATATCAACGACCTCACGGAAGCGCCGGTATCCCGTCTCTATCTCTTTCCATCCGAAGACCAGCTGTATCTTTGCCTTCTGGAAGAGTTCCAGCTTGATCGGTTGCCTTGCAAACTTGCCTTTTGAATGCTTGCAGAACTTCTCGATAAACTGTATATGTTTTTCTCCTGCTGCCTCATCGAAGTAGTACGGGAAGTCTGACGGCGGGTGTTTCATCCAGGCTGTTTCTCTCTCATACACCTTAGCTACTTTCTCGCTTACCACTTCGTCACCGGATGCTATCCGGGAAGCGTATTCCAATGCGTAGTTCATTTGCTGATAAAGTTCAACAGCTCTGTGCCTGGTACAGAGATATCGTTTGAAGGTAACAGATCAGTGAGCTGCTTGATAGTTGATGAGTACAGCTTCTGGAGCTTGACGTACATGTCAGCTTCCGGACTGAGCTTGCGTCCCTTCTGGTGCTCCCCGTTCTGGTACTCTTCGGCTACTCCCTCAGCTGAGATATGGTTGCGCAGCTTCTCCAGCTGCTCGGCCATGAACGCAGCATCCTTGACCAGCCCTTCAGTCATTTTTTTACGTTCTTCCGGAAGGCACTCGACGATACTTTTGAGCTTTTTTAGCTCTTTTTTTGCAGAAAATTCCTGCTTCATCGAAAACCTCCCTTCTTTATGTGAAAACTCGAAAATTTGTTCGTTTTACCACACCCCCTACGCACGCCTCAGTCAGTTCGAGAGATGGGTGGGCGTCGGTGAAGAGTGCCGGTATAAAATTCCGGTCACCCCCGGGGGGATCTCGGAACGATGTTGCCGTCCGAATCGAATTGATAATCAAGTTTTATCTGGTCGCGTTTCATGATCGTTTCAGGTTTCATGTTGAAACCTTTCTTGCGCTCGGCATCATGGATAGCTTTGTGGCATTCGTCGCATACTGCCTCAAGGTTATCCGGATTCAGTGATATCATCGGATCATGAATGTTGTCAGGCGTCAGGTGCGTCCGGTGGTGTACCGTAGTGGCCGGAGCTTTGCAATGCTGACACATGAACCTGTCACGTCTCATCACATACTCCCGTACCCTGTGCCATGCCCCACTGGCATAAAAATCTGCTGCCCATTCCTTGGCCATATCATCACCCTTTCCATGCAAGGAGAGACGGATGCAGGTGAGCAACCTGCACCCATCAAGTAAATGAGTCTTAGCCTCATTGCCCTCGCTATAATTTTAAGTCCTGCTGCCACAATCCACAAGCGAACATGTCGAACATATCGAACAACATTACAGAGTCTCGCTTATATATCGCTCCAGAGCCATCCGGTGAGAGTCAGGTGTGCCTCCAAGAATCTGTGCCACTTCCTTCCAGCTCTTTCTGTCAATGCAGCGGCATTTTAAAAGTATCCGGTAATACGGATCCTGGACAGTCTCGATAAACTTATAGAGCTCCTTACGTTTGTCCTTTGCTTTCTTTCTTAGCCGTGATACGATCTTTTTAACTTCCGTGCTGTTCTTCTCCGAATTGTTCTCCGTCATATCATTCCACAGCTTGATCTCTTTGTCGTATGCCCATAGCCGGTAAAGATCTTCTTTGTTCAATCCATCTTTACCTCCTTCCAGTGCTCGTACGGTTCCTGTTGTGTGTTCTGTTTTGGATGGACGAATAGTACCTTCAAGTTTCTGTCATCTATCCTGACACCGCAGTTTAGAATATTCGTGTCCTTTGCCACTTCCTGTGTCAATATGTCTATCAGCTCGCTAACCGTGATCATAATCGCTCCACCTTCCTCTTGCAGGCATATCCGCAGAATATGTATTTATGTGATTTGATGGTAGTCTTGTACGAATATTCCGGGTACTTCTCGATATTGAACTCTTTCTCACATACCGGGCAGATATACCAGGTAATCCCGTTTTCATCAACGCGCTGCTGTTGTTTCTTTTTCAGCCGGGATATCATCCCTTTATCCTCTTCCGGTTCTGCAGGTTTTCCCTTGGCTTTCTTGACGGCTTTCTTCTTGTCGCCTACAACCTTGTAAAGCCTGTACTGCTGCTTCATGTTAAGGTTATACAGTTCGCACATCCGGGCTACCGTATAACCAGCCTTGATAAGTTGGTCCAGTTTTTTTTCACAGAGATATCTGTATCTTGCTTCCGGATCATCTTCTTTGACAGCGTCTGCCAGTTCCAACAGAAGCTGCTGCCTGTTTATGTATTTTTCTTTGTCGTTTTCCTTCATGGCTTCTTGTGGTACCTCCTCATCGTCTTCCGGATCCGGTACCGGAATATCGGTTATCTGTGAAGGCGTCTCCGTATCTGACATGTCAACCTTTACTGTGAATCCCCTTCCCATCACTATATCCATCATTATGACCTTTTCAGGTCTTATCTGGTATTTTTCCGCAATGATGTTTCGGACATCATTGTCATCCAACTCATAAAACACTTTCACTCTATCTCTCCTTTTCCGGGTGGCAGAGTAACAGGATATTTGTATCCGTCCACAATATACAAAAATCCTGTTACTTCTTCGGCAATGCCCTCCCTGTGTGATATATATACGGCCGATGCCGTTGGTGCCTATGCTGTGATATTCTTCTTGCGTTCGATCATCTTCATGATCTTTTCACGCTTATATTCAAGTATCTCCGAATATCTCTGCTCGGTGCGTTCTGCTGCCATCTCTGCACATTTGGTATAATCGGCATCCTGAATCTCGCAGACCTCCATGTTCATCCTTGAACCTCTAAGTCCGATCTCCGCATCATCAGCCAAGAGCACCACTATCCTAGTAAATCTCTCTGTCCGCATGATGTGCAGCTCCAGCCTGCACGTATTGCAGAAATTGTATAATCTTTCTATCGCGCTCATTTGTTCTGTCTCTCCTTTTTTGTATTTTCAACATCTCATGATAAGCGTATACCTGAAAAATCCGAACCCGCCATACTCCGGCGATATCGTTCCGCTCTCTACGGTCGATTTGTCAAGTATATATTTTCCTTTGAACCTGTTCGGTATCTTCGGCTCGGTCCGGTACCATTCCCTGTTTGTGATCACTTTTACCTTCGGCTCCGGATGTATCAGGTTCCTGGATGAGTTCCACCGTTTCCCCGTGATTGCTTCCGTGGTACCTATCGTCTCGTTTGCATACTTGATGAGATATGCTGCAAGTTTTGCATAGTTGCCGCTGTGGTCCAACGGATTGATGTGAACGAATCCATGTGTCCAATGCCTGTTGATGATATCCGGATTAATCTTGCTGATCACCAGATGATGATGACGGGCTCCCTTTTTCCCAATCTCCGGCACATGGATATATTTCAAGTCCGACTCCATCAGCTTACAGTCTTTGCGTATCCCTCTCAGGAACTTCCGGATATCCTCTTTCATTTCGTCGGGTGTTCTCGGATCCGTTCCCTTCGGATGAGCATATGAGAGTACCAGGTGATAATCTCCGGGTACGAAGTTGGCATTGATCAGTCTCCTCAGTTTCTTCTCCGCATGGCGGTTGTTTATCTCTCTCTGTTCATCCCGGGTAGGTTTCCGTCTCTCGCTCCTCTTCTGTCCCCTTTTCCCATATCTGGCTGTATAGTACCTCTCGATCTCGACTGTCTTGCCTGCCCTGCATATACTTTCCACGTATGGCATACCTGTCACCTTCCCTGATAGATCACTCATAAACCACTTTCATCTATCCCGGTAAAAATATATATCTGTGTCCTTAAGTTAATTATTTTATGAACTTCTCAAAACCCCCCCTGACCCTCATTTTTGCGGGATATGCGGGCAGTCTTTTTATTGACTTTTCAGACAGTATCTGATATACTTAAACAGATGAAAGTTGTATTTTTTATTAGGTTGCATTTTTTGCGATTTGAAGTCTTGCAGTGTCCAGCTGCAAGACTTCTTTTTCGTTTACAGGTTTTCATACTCGTCTTCTTTTTCAGACCAGCATATGCCGCGTACGGACAGGATCATTATTATTAGGCATGCAGCCGTGCGTTTAATAAATGAAGACATACCTATGCTATCCGTCTGCAAACCTCCGACTATTCCTATTATAAAAATAAGAACAGTTAGAAAACCGATAGCCGATATCATCATTACTATATCCTTTAATCTGTCTTCATTCTGTTCCTGTCTCATCATCTCTCATACCTCCGATATAATTCATGATCCCCGCTTACAAGTTGAGCAGCTTCCTCATCCGGCCAGCTGTAGCCGAACAGTGCGAGCAGCTTGAATACTGCGGTCACTTTCCCTGCACTGTTCTTATTAAACGATCCGTCATAATTCATTGGGTCACAGTCTGATATACTCCAGTATGCCACGCTTATCTTCTGGAAGAGTGCGGGCAGCTCTTTTGCCTCGTTCTCGGCATCTGCCCGCATCTGCGGAGTGATCTTATTTGACCACATGTTTTCTCCAAGCAAAGCCTGCTGGACTTGATTTATGGTTACCCACACGCCGTATTCTATAAAGTATTTCCAGATATTTCCTTCGAAGATCTCTTTATTTTCATCATCAAGCTTATTTATGCCCTTAAAAATATTGTCCCGGATAAAGCTCCCCATATCCTTAAAGAGGATCCGGTATAATGTTTTTGTCTCTCTGCGTGCTTTATCAATCTCACGGGCCCTCTGCTGTTCCTTCGTGAGCTTTTCTTCTTTTTTGTTTTTAGACTTTTTCTTTATTATGTAAAACGTATTGTACCGTGCAATATACATAGCTTCTTTGTCACTTATTTGAAGCTTCTTCGGTATCTTCCCGAACAGGTCGTAATCCTTAATATGTTCCCATTTATCACCGTACCAGAGATTGTTTTCCGCTTCCTTTGGTGCCGGGCTAAGTCCTGCTGCCTTGGCTATCTCGATAAAAGCCTTTTTGTTTTTCTCACGAAGCTCATCGGTTGCCGCCAGCCTTGCCTTATTTGCAAGATCAGCACTGTTGCGCGATTCCTTTAAGACTTTGTTCCTGGTGTTCACATCCTCTATCTTTTCCAGTGCATACAGGTCATTAAAAGTCAGCTGGAACTCGCTGTCTTCTGCTGCCTTCTTCAACGCTTTTTTATCAAGCTTTGCGATGTTCAGCCGATGATGTATTGTTGTCTTGGAAAGCCCGGTCTTTTCTTCAAGGGTTTCCATCTTAAACCCGAAGTCTTCAAAGCACATCTGTATGGCAGCTGCTTCTTCGTAGATCTTCAGGTCTTTGCGGTTCATATTCTCGGTAAGCATGGTCGCTATCTGGTCTTTTACGCTCATGCTGTCTACGATCATGCACGGAGCGGTTTTCAGTCCTGCCTTCCTTGCAGCTGTCAGTCTTCTGTTCCCGATCACTACCAGATAGCAGCCGGACTCTTTCGCAACTTCTTTAAGCTTTTTAACTGCCGGAGTGTCCACGGTACCGTACAGCTGACAATAATAATCATATTCCGGTACCACAGTCAGGTTCTGCATGATACCGTTTTCCTTTATGCTCTGAGCCAGTTCGTCTATGCCTTCGTACTCTGTCCGGATATTCTTCGGATGGATCTTTAGTTTTTCAAGTTCAATCTCGATTATTCCCATTTGCTCTGTCTCTCCTTATATATGTTTACGGATTATACTCTGTCTGTTCCTTTTCTTTTTGTGCCTTGGTACGCTCCCAGTGGTTCCGGATCATGCCGTCGCTCTGGTTCAGCGTGTCAAGGATACTTTCACAGATGATCTTATAAAAGTTTGCCTTGTAGCTGTTCTTCTTGATCTTGAACGGACCGTCCCCATATCTGTCAGGCTTTTCTTTGCAGAGCTGCTTATATTCCTGCTCGTATACTTCTTCCGCATCTTCAAGTTCCCAGCGTACGATATCAAGCTTCATATCGCTGATAGACCTTTCCATTATTGCACCTCACCTCTTATCAGCTTCTGCTTCAGTTCTTCGGCTTCCTCCCTGCTGGTATACTGTCCTCTATACTCGATGTTTCCTG
>JAIKYA010000163.1 GCA_024683645.1 Lachnospiraceae bacterium | reverse complement strand
GAAGAAGTATCTCACTTCTGGAAGTGCTTGGATATGTACGCGGGGAGATACGCAGACTGATATTGTCATCAAATCATCTTATTGTTCCACTGGGATTCCTGATCGGAGTGCCTCTTGGCATAGGGCTTTCTGATATGATCGCCACGACCAATGCGAAAACCAGCGGAATGTTTATGACTATCGAGCTTACGCCGAAGATCTTTGTGACGGGTATGCTTTTTGTGGGCATATCATATATCCTGTCGATGCTTCTGGCAGGGATGAAGCTCAAAAAAGTGGATATGGTAGAGTGTCTTAAGGAAGACAGGGAGTGAGGCAGAGGATAAGGGATTATCCAAATACATAGCGGACTATGCCGTCAACAAATATCTCAATGGTATCGGGATAACTGCCTGCATAAGAACTGAAATGGCCGTATATGTAATGCTTGCATAATGAAGTTATTAAGATAGGCTGAATCAACCCGGAGTGATCCGGGATTTTTTTATTGATTTAAAGTTGCGCTTGACAGCAGAAATGAAAAGTGATAGTTTATATATAGGTTAGCGAACGGTGTTAGCATATATCGTTAGCCAACGAAAGGGGGCAATGTATTGCCGAGAGATAAAACGATCAGCCATATCAAGATCATGGAGGCCGCAAGAGCAGAGTTCCTGGAGATGGGATATGAAAAGGCTTCAATGCGCAGTATCGGAGACAGGTGCTATATGACAGCCGCGGGAATATACAGGCATTGCAAGGATAAAGAGGATCTGTTCGACCAGCTGGTGTCTCCGGCGGTGGAAAAGCTGAATGCCTGGGCAAAGGCGCATATGATGCGTTATGAGGAGCCGGTGAAGAAGGGCAGGAAGATCGTCTGGCAGGATTCCAATATCGATATGATGAGGGAACTGGTCTATCCTAATATGGAAGACTATCATCTGCTGGTAGCAAAATCTAAAGGAAGCAAATATGAAAACTTTCTGCATGACATGACCGAGGCGGCGCAGAATAAGCTGCTGGCGTATTTCAAAGAACTGCGGGAAGCCGGTTACAAAGTACCGGAGATAGCACCGCCGCAGATCCATCTGCTGCTGACTGCTTACATTACAGCATTGTTTGAGCCGGTGGTCCACAATTACTCCTGTGAGGAGGCGACTGATGCACTCGCTACGCTGGAGAAATTCTTTCTGCCGGGGTGGAAGCTGGTTATGGGTATATAGTCATCAGTTAAAAACAGGGGAAGGCAGGATTAAAACTAAATAAGAAAACATACTCACCGTCTGGTTCCGTTCAGGGATCAGGCGGTGAGCCCGTTTTAAGGGTAAGTTAACAAAAGCATCAAGGTGTTAGCGTAAACATTAGAAAGATTTTTAAGAAAGGGAGAACTATGTAATGAACGAAGAAATGTCAAAAGAAGAAAAAAAGTGGTTTGGGACATTGCTGTCTTATGCAAAGGGAAGTGGAGGAAGACTGGGAACATCGGTAGTGTTTTCGATGGTCAGTCTGCTTTCGGGTATCATTCCTTATTATTGCGTATACCGGATCCTGGATCGTTATATCGGTGGCAGTCTTGAAAAAGACTTCGTACTGTATTGGAGTCTGATCGCGCTTATCGCTTATCTGGTGAAGGTTGTGTGTTTTGGCGTATCGACAGGAATCTCACACTATGTTGCGTTTCATGTGCTTGAAGGATTACGACTTAAAGTAGCAGATACTTTTCTTAAAGCACCGCTTGGTGAGGTATATGCACACTCCATCGGCGAGATAAAAGGCGTTATCGTTGATAAGATAGAGGATATAGAACCGCCTCTGGCTCATGTGGTTCCGGAAGGTGCAGGACATATACTGCTTCCCATAGTATGTTTTGTTGCACTGGCTATGGTGGATATCCGCGTAGCGCTGTCAGCGCTTCTGGCATTGCCGCTGGGACTTATCTTTATGATGCTGACCTTTAAGATCAGCGGTAAGAATATGACGAAATACCAGGAAGCCAATGCACATATGAGCAGCGTGATCGTGGAATATGTTGAAGGGATCGAGGTCATCAAGGCCTTTGGTAAATCCGGTGTAAGCTATGAAAAATTCGCAGGATCTATCCGTAATTACAGGGATTTTGTTATCGACTGGCTGGAATCAACCTGGGTGACCATGAAGCTGGCATTTGCATTTATGCCGGCTACATTACTGGGTGTGGTACCCGTGAGCATCCTGCTGGTAGGAAAAGGAAGTATGACGATATCGGAGATGGCACTTGCGGTAATGCTGGCGATGTCCATGGTGATCAGTATGGCAAAGATCGAGATCTTTTCCAACGGATTAAGGCAGATGCAGTATACCGTACTGGAGATCCAGAAACTACTGAATATCAAGAGTCTGCCGGAACCGAAGAGCGAGAAAAAGCCGGATAATTATTCAATTGAACTTAATGATGTACATTTTACCTATGATGAGGAAGATGGTGAGGTGCTTCACGGGATTGACCTGGCAATGGAGGAAGGCAGCTTTACCGCATTGGTGGGGCCCAGCGGCGGCGGTAAATCAACAGTTGCAAAACTGATCGCAAGATTCTGGGATGTGAGCAGCGGAAGCATTAAGATCGGAGGAACGGATATCAAAGATCTGAAAGTAACTACACTGGCAGATATCGTCAGTTTTGTAACGCAGGATAATTTCCTCTTTTCCAGGTCGCTGATGGAAAATATCCGTCTGGGTAATCCCAAGGCTACGGATGAAGAAGTGATAGCAGCTGCAAAAGCGGCCTGCTGTGATGAGTTTATAAGAAAGCTTCCGGATGGTTATAACACATCTGCAGGAGAGGCCGGAAAGAGGCTGTCAGGTGGTGAACGACAGAGGATCGCTATCGCCAGGATGATGTTGAAAAATGCACCCATCGTTATCCTGGATGAGGCGACGGCATTTACCGATCCGGAGAATGAAACAAAACTGCAGGAGTCTATTGCCAATCTGACTAAGGGCAAGACATTGCTGGTTATCGCACACCGCCTGTCAACGATCAAAAAGGCTGATCAGATAGTGGTATTAAATGGCGGCAGGATCGAGGCACAGGGAACACAGGAAGAATTGATGGAAAGATCACCGTTGTATCAGAGAATGTGGCAGGCGCATATCGGAGCCAGAAACTGGGCTGCCGGAAGTGTAAAGGAGGCATAAAAAATGTTTAAAACGGTAAAAAGGATCATAGACTGGTGTGGGGAATTTAAGGGAAGTTTATTTCTGGGATTTTTCTTTTCGTTTTTATCATCATGGGCTATCGCGGCACCGGTAGGATATGCAGGATACGTGATCGGCGGGATCATTGAGGAGCTGCGTAAAGGAAATACGATAGATGCATCTTTAGCAGGAAAGAGTTTTCTGGCGATCGCCCTGATGGTATTGGCAAGATTTTTGTTTGACTATCTGAAAGCACGCTGCCATGAAAAAATCGGTTATGAACTGGTGGCAAGAGACAGACTAAAGATCGGTGAAGCATTAAAGCGTGTATCTCTCGGATATTTCCAGACCAATGATACAGGCGCGATCTTAAATGCGATCACCACCGGGCTGGCAACATTGGAAAACATGGGAATCCGTATGGTGGACGGATTTATCGGCGGATATCTGAATTGTCTGTGTATCCTTCTGTTTTTGGCCGCAACGGTTCCGGAGTGTGCGCTGATCGCAGTGGCAGGTGTTGCGGTTTCGTTCCTGTTTCTGGTTATGATCTCACGGCACAGTACATCAAACACAAAGGTGTTGAATACAGAAAATGAAAAACTGACGAGAGCAACGCTGGAATATGCCAGAGGATTACCGGTGGTCAAATCGTTCGGCATGGAAGGGGCTTCGGCGAGAGATTTCACACAAGCCTGCGCACGCGCCAAAAAGATCGCTCTGAAGATAGAATGGGGATTTATCCCATACAACTGCCTGCATATTTTTGCTTTAAAGGCGGCGAGTGTGTGGATGATCCTTGCGGTAATGTATGCAGCACTGGAGGGACGGCTGGAATTATTAATGGTTCTGGTGGTTTCCTTCCTGTCGATGTCGATCTTCAATTCCGTGGAGCCGATCGCGGACAGCGCCCACGTTTTATCTGTGATCAACAATGCATTTGATAAGATGGAGATGTTTTCTGACGCCAGTCTTATGGATACAGATGGCGAGGAGATCCGGCCGGAAAACTATGCGATTGAATTTCAGAATGTCGGATTCTCATACTCTGATGCAGCCGCAGCAGAAAGCAGAAAAGTGTTGAAGGATGTCAGCTTTATAATCCCGCAGGGATCCACCACGGCCATTGTAGGACCGTCGGGGAGCGGCAAGACCACAATATGCAATCTGATCGCAAGATTCTATGATGTGACGGAAGGCCGGATCATCCTTGGCGGGACGGATGTAAAAAAATACAGTCTGGACAGTCTGCTTTCAAATATTTCCATGGTATTTCAAAATGTGTATCTGTTTAATGATACTATCCGTGCAAACATCTGCTTCGGCAGGGAGAGTGTATCGGAAGAGGAGATGATCGAAGCAGCCCAAAAAGCACGTTGTCACGATTTTATTATGGAACTTCCGGAAGGGTATGATACGGTGATAGGAGAAGGCGGCGGAACATTATCGGGCGGCCAGAAGCAGAGGATCTCGATCGCCAGAGCGATCCTGAAAGATTCGCCGATCATCATACTGGATGAGTCGACTGCCAGCATAGATCCGGAAAATGAGCATCTGATCCAGGGAGCGCTCTCGGAATTGTCCAAAGGCAAAACTGTAATTATTATCGCACACCGTCTGGCAACGATCGAAGCGGCAGATCAGATCCTGGTGATCGATAACGGAAGAGTCGCAGAAAAGGGAAGGCACGAGGAACTGGTCCGTCTTGGCGGTAAGTATGCCAGGTTTGTAAAGATCA
>JAIKYA010000116.1 GCA_024683645.1 Lachnospiraceae bacterium | reverse complement strand
GGGATCAGGGCAGATGAATTTCAGCTGATCAGTCATATTTTCAGGGATAAGAGCCACAGTATGTTTTATTCTTATCTGGTGGTAGTGGATTGTGCAAAGGATTCCGTGGTATTGCAGGAAGGAGAAACGACGGAATACAAGTGGGTTGATGCGGCGGGACTGCTGGAATATGCGGATTCTGATCTGGCAATAAAGACACATAACGACAGGTATGCGGCCTTTTTCGAAGAGCTGCACAGAGAAGCGGAAGAGGGATCTCTGCAATGAGCTGGCGCATGTGAGAAAAACCATGAGGTCCGTCCCCGTGGTTTTTGAGAAAAACCATGAGGTCCGTCCCCGTGGTTTTTTGAGGCGGCGAACCATTCGTTAGAGACGGGCAGCGTCACGGCAGACATTGAAATCCTTAAAGATGTTATGGAAAAGACGGAAGTATTCATCAGAGAAGCCTGATAAGACAGATCATTGAGGAAGAGAGGTTATATGATAAAAGAAGTGGATCATGATATGTTTGCAAGCGGTATCGCGGCAAAGGAGGAAGAGCACAGGATAACGACAGCTGCAGCTGACGGTATTGAAGAGTTCTGTCCATCGCAGTATTGCACACCGCGTGCGGATGTGGCCTACGGTGAATATACTCACGGCACATATTACTCAGAGACCTGTAAGAGGGAGAGAGGATACTGCATACTTCTGCCGGCTTCATACAGTACTGCAGGGAAGTACCCGGTGCTGTATATGCTGCACGGGATATTTGGCGATGAGTATTCGTTTTCACGTGATCCGGAAAACAGGATACGGGAGATCGCCGGGAATATGGCTGCTGACGGACTGATCGAGGATACGATAATTGTGTGTCCCGATATGTATGCCTCGGCGGATCCCGAGCAGAAACCCGGTTTTGATGAGGAAAGTGTTCTGCCTTACGATAACTTCATCAATGATCTGGTAGATGATCTGATGCCGCATATAGAAAAAGAGTATGCTGCAGGGCATGGCAGGGAAAATACCTATCTTGCAGGCTTTTCAATGGGCGGGCGCGAGACCATATATATAGTATTAAAAAGGCCGGAGCTTTTTGCCTATGCATGTGCGATATCATCGGCACCGGGGGTGGTCCCTGCAAAAGACAGGTTTATGACACACAGGGGAATGCTTGCTGAGAGTGAAATGAAATTTGCTGAGGATGCAGCGGAGCCGGAAAGCTTTATCTTATGCTGCGGAACAAATGATTCGATAGTCGGTGAGTATCCGAAGTCATATCATGAGATACTTAAAGCCAACGGGGCAGCTCATATCTGGTATGAGGTGAGCGGCGCCGATCATGACAACAACGCTGTCAGGAGCGGTATATATAATCTGTTCAGTCAGATCTCACGGCATAAATTCGGACGTATCATGGAGATGGAGGCTATATTCGATAAGGCAGAAGCGCTTGCAGCTGCGGATGTGGCAGAGCTGCGTGAGTATGAGCCGATGATAAGAAAACTTGAGGAGTATTACGAAGGGCCTCTGTGGAAAGAAGATTTTGAAGCTGATGAAGCGGGCAGGCTGCCGGCAAAACTGAAAAGGGGCGTTCTCTCCGAAGACGGAGTTTATAACCTTCTGGAGAAGATCGATATACGCTTAAGAGGACAGTGAAGAAAAACTGCAGCAGGCCTGTGAGCGGCAAGATGGGAGAGTTTATGGTAAGACAAAAGGAACGTCCCCTTTGTCTTATTTTTTTGTTGTCTGCTCAAGTATTTTTTCGTAAGTCTTTTTGTCCATAACACCTGAGGCTATGGTACTGTTCACCCAGAGCTTCAGGGCTTCCACTGTTTTTGACAGTTCATTCAGCTGATTCTGGATCTTGATAAAGTCGGGCATTTCTTCTTCCGATATCGTGCCGTCCACAGCGATCGATATCAGGCGTTCTTTTTCATAGTTCAGGGAATTCAGTGAAGCGATGATGCCCAGAGTGATCTCCGAAAGATTGTTCAGTGACAGTTCGGGTACGGTGGTCCTGCCTATGGCGCATTCGTTGGCGCAGTAATAGTTACAGAGCCTGGGCTGCCGGTAGGCTTCGGCCATCGCGACTATATCCTCGGGAGCGGCGATTATCTTTTCGCTTTCAATCTTTTCTATGCGGCTTTCCGAGACTGTTTTCATAAGCTCGCTGGCCATGGCGCGGGTGAGTTCGCAATCCTCACGGCACTGAAGATAGATGTTCTTGTTCTCTATAGAAGATTTTTTGCCCATAAAGTACTCCTTTATTCAAAAGACAGATTATGTTAAGATTATCCTATGGCGGAAAAAAAAGCAACTGTTTGCTTCGCTTTCGCTACGCATGAATTGTATAATAGTAAAAAACGATCGGGGGACAGAAGAAATGCGCTTTAAGATTGAAAACAACAAGATAGATGAGAAGAGTAAAAAAAAGATAGAGGAAAGTCTTTTTTTAGACGTAGGAGATCTGCTGACAGCAGCCGGTTCCTGCATCGGTGCTGAGGAGATGCTTTCCGAGGAGGCTGTCTATCTTTTCGGCAGTCCCTGGACACAAAAAAGAAAAAAAGAGATCTTCGATCTCGGCCTTGACAATGGAATGTCAGCTCCGTGCATCAGTGCCTCGGCTTCCCCGGCTGCCGTATTTAAGGAATCAACCGATAAGGAAGAGTATAAAAAGAAATTCGGAGATTATATAAAAAAGCTCAAACAGAAAGTTGATGATTTTCTGCAGCCGGGTGACGATTCGATGAGAGACGTTATATATTCGGTTCTGATCAATCCTGCGGAATACGCGCTTAAGGGATGGACAGCGGCAAAGGCCGATATGAGGATCAATACCAGACTTCTGCTTGCTAATTTCAAAACGTCACTTAATATAAGCCTCAGCGATGCGACAAGGGAACATGTAAGGATACTCGATGAAAAGTATCCTATCACGACGGCCATGGTAGAGGCTGACAGATCCATGCGCTGTCATTACGAGTATTTTGATGAGCTCGACAACGGAACACTTACCGCAGAGAAAGATCTGCAGCTGAGAAAAGAAATACTGGCTCACGGACAGAAAATGCTGGATGCTTATGAAAAGATGGATAAGATAGAGCCCTATACGCCGGAAGCCGATGAGATCGATAAGCATATTTCAAATCATGTGCACACGCTCCAACGTTATGGTCTGAGGGGGCTGAGCTCCATGCGTGCCGATACCGAAGCAAGAGTCATCGGTATCCGCAACGGCTGGGCTATAGAGGATCTGAACGCGCTTTCGTTTTTCCTGATCGAAAAGGATAAAAAGTACGGAACCGCATATTATGACATAGGCAGCGGAAAGCCGAGAAAAGACCCGGTATTTGCGGATGGTGAGCGTGATTTCTTAAACAGGATGGACAGCGTATGGAAGAAGGTGGAAACCACAGCTGTAAGGACGGAGGAAGAACGCAGGGCACTGCTTGGCGAAATGCGTGAACTGGTCAAAGAAGGCTATGACAAAGGCTTTCTTCAGAAACAGAGCAGCGGTCTGGAGTTCGGACTCTTTACCTTTGACCGTGTACTTGAAAGAAAGCTTCCGCAGGAAGAGAAAGATCTGATGGGCAGCGATGCTCTGGAACAGATGATAAGCGGCTTTGATGAGGAAAGGCAGGCTGCGGCAAATGCACAGCCGCAGGCACCTGAAGTACCCGCGCAGGCTCCGGTGGAGGCGGCTGAGGAAAATACCGGACTGTATTATGCCGAAGGTGACAAAAAAGAAAAATGGTTTTATAAAGAACTGAAAGAAGAGAATGATGCAGCTAACCGTGCTACAGGTGAACTGACAAGGCCCACAACAACCTACAGCGATATGCTGAGATATTTTATGGGGCAGAAGGGGCTTAGTTTCAAAGAGGCTGTTGAACTGGAAAATGGATCTGATGAAGAAAGAAAGGAGCTTGCAAGAGAATTCTTCATGGCTTATGCTGCCCATCCCGTAAAAGATGTACAGCTTCCGCAGTCAGTGGTGGAGAACAGCGCAGACTGGTATGGCAGGATCGATGCCAAAGCTATCGGCAGTATACTTAAAAATCCGCTTCCCGATTTTGATCCGAGGAATCCGGCACAGCTGAAAGCCCTGAAAGAACAGCATGGGGAGCTGGGGCTGATGGCTCATTTTGTCATGGATTATACCCAGGATATCACCGGTCTGACATCCAGGAGCGATCTGGAACTCCGGGGAGATACGGCATATCTTGATGCTTTCGGAGGAAGAAAGGAATATGCACGTATACAGGGACAGCTGATGATCATAAATCAGCTTCAGGATCTGGCATATACGGCGACAAGTGATAAGTATCCCGTATATATAAGGGCTCTGGCACTTTCGTATCTGGAAAACATCCATAAAAACTTAAAAGGCAGGAAACTGGAAGAAGCAGATCCCGGTCTCTGGCAGTATATGCGCAGTATTAGTTCCGTACTGAAGGACATCGAGGATTCGGAGGAGGATATGCTTCCGTCAGAAGGAGCTCCTTCTTACGCCAAAATGGCGGATTATCTGGAAGGAAAGGGAGAGTCACCTTTCTCAGAGGAGTATCTCAGTAAAAATATCGAACACAAAGTGGCTGAGCACATGTCCGATATGATCGACAACGATATAAGATATATGTACAGATCGCATCAGAGCGGAAGTGTTGATCTGTCAAGGATCTTCAACCTGGATTTCATGAGCCTGCGAGAAGATCAGCTGAAAGACCTTTCATCAGATGACATCAGTAATCTCACCGATCAGCAGAAGAAAGACATACACAGCTGTTTCCAGAAGGTAATGGGACAGCTGATAGGCAATTTCAGCGCTCAAAGCGATCTGGCGGTCATTAAAAACGAAGATCCGATGGACCGTTATCGCATAAACGGGATAAAAATCTCACAGATAGCGTCAGCTAAGTTTCCCGGTCTTCAGGGAAAAGACAGGGAAACGGCAATGGAAGCGCTCCTCATGGAAGCAATGGCCGATCCGCATGCGGAGGTCAGCTTTATAGCGCTCAACTTTGATAAGAATCTGAACATAGTGGAACAGCCTCCGAGGATAATGCCCAAGGTAAAGCCGCATATGGAAGCAGAGTCGACGGTTGCGGCTCCGGATGAGAGGGCAAATCGCGACAGAATGATCAGAGGAGCGGAACAGCTTGATGCTTTCATGCCGGGTGTGTTCAGATCCTTCAGGCCGGAAAATACCGACTTAAACAGGACAGAGACAGATGCCAATGCTCTGGCAACCGGTCTGGACAAGCAGGGGCGTGCTCCGGAAGCAGCTTTTGTAAGATATCAGATCGCAAGGAACAGGGTGCTGCAGGGACTCGGAAGCAGGGGCGGAAGCTTTGGCTTTAACACTCTGGGTGCGCTTACGGATAAACTGGATCTGGCAGCAGGTTCAAAGCGGACGGTTTCGGAAGTATTTGCAGGACTTCGCGATTTCCCGCTCATAGATGCAGCCCGGACGGCGAATGAGATACAGGAGATACAGAATACTATGGCATCGCAGTCTCCCGAAGAGCTGAAGGCATCAGAGGAGAATAACCGCAGACTGCTCATAGAAAAGATGAATACCCTGGAAAATCAGATACGTACCATGCGCAGCAACATAGGGAAGGGAAATACAAGAGGACAGGTAGAAGCTGTATTCAGTGAGCCGAAGGAAGTAGAACGTTTTATAAACGGTCATCCCGGATCAAAGGACATTCTCACGGAACTGGATGCGAAAAAGAGAGCCCTGGCAAACGGCTGGCCGGTACGCGATATCGATCTGATAGCTTCATTCTATGTGAAACGTGAGATACTTAAGGCAGCAGCTGAAAGCAAGGTTACGGGTACTGCCGACAGGCTCAGATATGAGAGAGCATACCGTGCGGTAAATGAGATCTGCGATCATATAGATAAGCAGCCCATAAACAACGAACAGCAGAGAAAGGAAGTACTCGCTTTTATAAACAGTTACGGAAATGCCCTGTATAACAATACGGTGGCATGCTGCGGTATGGCCGACAGAGGAGAGCTTGCCGTACTTAAGGCACAGATGAGAGAGGCAATAAATGCCGTACCCGATCCGGAACTGTACTATACGGCTGAAAAGCAGGATATACTCAAGGCTTTGCTGCCTCCTGCACAGCCTGCGGAAAATGTGATATTTGAGGCTTATGTGCAGCCTTTTGATCAGATGGTGCCGGAGGAGCACAAAAAACCCGTAAGCGATGAAAAGTATATTCAGGCTGAAAACGCAAAGCTTGCAGGGATAAGTTCACAGCTTGAAAAGGTACCGCAGGCAGCAGCCGATAAAGATATGCCGGACGCAAAACGCAGAAATGCGATGGCGGAATACAGGAACATACAGACAGACAGGATAGCTGATATACAGCTCCAGGCAAACGGGCGCCTGTATGTGAACCAAAACTGCGTTATCCTTAACGACATGCTGGATAAGCTGGATATGGGAAAAGGTGCCGGTACTGTTTTCGGAACGCTGGTCGATGACGCGGGAGAGGGGAATGACTTTGCTCTGCCGGAGGCTGCAAGGGCTGCGTGGGAACTGAACCTGCGCATGAGAACAGCTCTCAGTGCCGTTTCAGACGGAAGGGCTGTTCCGAATGATTTTAACTTAAGAGAGGATATACTGGATTCGATCAATGCACTGGAGCAAAGGATAAGGGAAATGAGGCAGAATGCCGGCGCTCTGAACAGGGAAGAGGAACTGTCAAAGATCTTTAGCTCTGAGAGTGCGGTAAGCGATTTCGTTAACGGCGCTCCGGGATCAAAGATGATACTTGCGGATCTGGAAGGCAGAAAGATGGCAATTGCCATGGGATGGCCCTTGGAGGATATCGATCTGATCTCATCATTCTATGTGAAACGTCAGCTTCTTAAGGACGCCATGGAAGCTAAGCAGGAAGGCAGCAAAGAATACCGTGATCTCGAAGCTGCCTGTAAAACCATTGATGAGATATGCAGACATATAGATTATCGTCCCGTAATGAATGCGGGAGACAGACTGGATGCGCTTTATTACATACATGATCACGGTTCGGCGCTTTACAATGAGACCGCAGCCAATGCGGGTATGGCAGATGAGGGACAGCTCTATATACTTAAAGCACAGATGAAAAAAGCAATGTCTCATGTGCCGCATGCCACAGCTTATAAAAACGGTAACCAGCTGAAAACTCTCCTTGAAAAAGCCGGCGAAATGAACAGTGATATCCCCGATATCATACTTAACAAAGGTGAATACTCAGCAGAGCAGCTGAAGAATAAAGAAGATTTTGAAGCGCAGCTGAGAGAGCAGGAGCTGGGAGAAGCTCTGCTTGATCTCTTCGATCAGGATGAGGTTTTCTATAAAACAGGAGATACACCTTCTGCTGAGGATATTGCAGGAAAGAGTGCCGCAGTATGGGAAGCAAAACTTCTTCGAAGCTTTGTACCGGGATATTTCGATTCTTCCGAAGTGCTTGAGCGCGTGAAGAGGATCAATGCTTCGGTTACACCGGGCATGCTCAAAGTGGATGCTCCGACACGCCTGATGGATGATCTGCGTACATATTATCTGGGTAAAGGATCCTGCAGCTATACGCTGACGGAGCCGGAACTTGATGCTTTCGGACAGCCGCTAAAAGATGAGAACGGTGTGGTCAGGACAGTTAAAAAAGAATATAGCTTAAACTTTGAAAGCTTTGACGATGTACTGGAACTCAACCGTCTGCCCATGGAGGCAAGGAGACAGCTGGCGGAGCAGTATCTGAACGATCTGGAACAGCATCCTTTCGGAGAGGCGGCAGATGATGCCACTGCAGAGGCGAGCGCACGCTATTATGCCGGGATACATAAGAATGCACTCATGCGTTTGGAGGCAAGTGCT
Organism: Lachnospiraceae bacterium; assembly: GCA_024683645.1. Taxonomy (GTDB): domain Bacteria; phylum Bacillota; class Clostridia; order Lachnospirales; family Lachnospiraceae; genus NK4A136. Next base: position 24,719 of record JAIKYA010000116.1, on the reverse strand, counting down.
TATGAAGGAATTGATTTTAACGGCCTCGCAGATATAAGCAGGCTGGCAAAGGGTGGTTCGAAACTCTTCGTTAAAGCGATCTATGCACAGGATTTCATGCAGAATACGGAAATGTTTTCCATATATTCGCCGGATTATGAAAACATTGCTCCCAATCGCTTAAGGTCTGCTTATCTCGATGAGTTTGGTGATCAGGAAGGATACGCGGCAGCTATAGAACGGCAGGAAGTGCTGCAGGGAATGAAGATGCTCGCAACCGTCATCACTTCGGACAAGATGTATGGCTTAAAGCACAGAGCACTGGCGAAACATTACCTGCAGGAGATCGATAATGTACTGAAAGTTCCGGGAAAGCTGCAGCCGGGGACTGTTGTCGATGCTATAGCAAAGGCCGGATTTTTACTTGATCCGAATGTCAGTCTTCCGGATGAAGCACAGCCGGATAACGCCTCTCTGCAGGCATATCTTGAAGGCAATACAGCTTCACCTTTTGCAAAACCCTATCTGGATAAGGTCGGAAGTGCGATGAAGGCAAGCCGTGCGAACGAGGCCAGGATGGAAGTTATGGAGCACCTTTCTGCTACAGGGAACAAAGGCATAGATACTTCTCCGATATTCGGCCTCAGTTATATACATATGCCGCATCAGCATAAGAACGAGCGCGGACAGCTCGTGGCTACTCCTCAGGAGCTGCCTTCGCTGCTTGAACTGAGCGATGCACAGAAAAAAGAAACTCGTGATACCTTTGACCGTGTGCTGGGACATCTGACCGGAAAGAGCAGATACGGAAAGCAGTATGATTACTGCCTGAGAAAAGGAGAGAAGATCACGGACCGTTTCCGTATCAACGGAATGAAACCGCTGGAGTATCTTGCAAGCATCAATTATCCGAATATAGATCAGCAGGTTCAGGGAAAAGAACTGGATACAATTATAAAAGCCACGATCATGACAGCTATGGCAGATCCTTATAAGAAGCTAAGCTTTGTACCTTATGTCATGGATAAGAATGGCGTGCAGCTTGAGGATAAGCCTGTTCCCTTAAGTGCTTCGCTGAAGCAAAATGAGCGGCCCGTGTATGGAGATGCTACCATGGCCGCATTACCGGATGATGAGGGCGGTAAATACTATGCAGCACTGTTCAAGCTGACCTGTCAGTTTCCTGCGATCGTTTCCTTTGATCCTTCAGTGAATTACAAAGAGCTTGTGGCAGACGAAACAGCAAGAGAAGCGGTGAAAAACCAGCAGAATGCCGTGGCTGCAACAGGTCTCTATCAAAATCTGTATTATGATGATGACCGGGATGAAATGCCGTTCCCTGATCTTGAGATTCAGAGGGCCTGGCCTACAATGGTATGCAAGGAAAAACCCATGAGGTATGATCTGCTGGTAGGGACTTCCGCTGACGGAAAGCTTAATGAACAGGGAAAGAGAAACCTAACGGCAGTCAGATCCTTCTTTAAAACGGCAAGGGATAAAGTTATGGAGACAGCTGACCGCTGGGAGAAGACCAATCCGGTATATGCAGACTATATGAGAGTCTATGCGGATATCATGCGGACTGCGGACGAAGGATTCACCTGGCGGGATATGGAATTCGGCAGTAATCTGTATATGCTGACTTTCGGGCAGATGGGCGGGCTGGCAGCTCCGGATATGCAGAAAATAAATGAAGATTCTCCCAGGTTTTCCAATGATATGCTGCTGGCATGTATGGGTTATCCTTCGGGAAGCCCTGCCTTTGAACTGCCGCAGGCTGTATTTGCCGGGAGAAAGACAGCTCTGATATTGTCCGAAACAGAGAGGATGAAGAAAGAAGAGACTCTCACAAAGAGTGCAGACCGTATGCTCAGGAAAATGATGCTCTCGGAAATGGATGAGCTGGAAAAGCGTCTGCGCAGTATAGATGAGCTTGCAAGAAAATCAAAGATCCCGGGATCGCCGGAAGAAGAATATTGCAGGATGCTGGGTGATGCCGGTGAACATCCTGCTTACATCAATAACGACGTATATGAGGCTTCGTCATACTTTGCAAGGGGAACCGCGCAGGCATGGCCTGATATGGAAGGGAAGAGAGCCATGCTTGCAAACGGCTGGCCTCTTGAGGATATCAATTTCTTAAGCACACTCTACGTGAACCGGGAAGAAAAGAAGAATCTGCTCAATAACAAAAACTCATTCGGAAGAGAGGAAATAGAAGAGAAAAAGCGGGATATCAAGCTTCTGGATGAGGTCATTGCAAAGCTTGAAGAAACGCCCATAACCAATGCTGCTGACAGACAGAGAATGCTGGAGTATCTGGACGGATACGGGGACAGATTTTATCTGGCAGCTGCGTGGGATAACAGCGGAAAGCTCGACGTGGATGACAAGCGTGAGAAGATGAAACAGCGGATGGCTTCAAAGCCCGGCCCAGGCGCATTCCTTTCCGCACAGGAACTGGAAGAGGCAAGGGCTGAGTATCAGAGATACAAGGCACGTAAAAATACTGCAGAACCCGATAAACCTACTGTCGGCGGCCCACGTACGGATATTGAACGTTCTTTCCTGAATGCGGAGCGTATAGCAGCTTTGTATACCATGCAGGGAAGGCTGGCCAAAGAACGCCTTGGCTCCGATCCCGTGCACGGGGTGACCATACAGCTCATAAACAGTTATCTGGAGCAGGTAAATGATTTTTATTCCAATACGGCATATCTTGATCCGGCTCATGAGGCCGATCGCAGGTCCGCTTTTGAGCGACTTGTAAAAGATTCGCGGAAACTGCTGGAGCAGATAGGCCGTTCTGCAGACCACATAGATAACGGAAGCGGAAAGAAGCTGTCCGATAAGGAGCAGCGTATCTTTGACAGCTTCAGTGCAATGCAGGATCAGATACGCCATATGAGAAATTCGTATGTGGCATATAACGATTTTGAGATGAAGCGTCAGCTGGATATCAGCAGAGCAGCACAGGAGGCATTGAAGAAGGCGCAGGATGAAGAAGCTATAAGGGCTTATCTTGCAGATCATCCTATCGTTGAAGAAAACGGAAAGCTTTATGCGAGCCGGGATCACATGCTTTCACTGTCCGGAAGATACAGAAGACAGATGCGTGAATTCTATAAGGGCGACATCCCGGAGGTTCTGGAAGTCGTTAATGTAGACGGAGTCCTTCGCGTAAAAGCTATCGAAGATGAAAGAAAACGTCTGAGTGAGGAGAGGATAAAGGCACAGAAGAAGGTTCAGAAGACAATTGAGCGTGAGCGCAGAAACAGAAGTGATGAGTACGCCGGCGAGGATCTCTATGCAGAGGGCGTTGACGATATGTTTGCGAACGAAAGAAGGCGTATAAGACAGGAACATATCGCTGCAGGGGATGTTCGTGAAAAACAGAATAATGCTGCAGTGGAAAGAGCAAACATGATCCCTGAAGATGATATGCGCATAAAACAGAGTGTATCACAGATAGTGGAAGCGGCATTCAGTGCGGCGGAAGAGGCAGAAAGAAAATATGAAGCCGCGAAGAACGATCTGTCGCCCGAAAAGATAAGAGAGACAACAGAACTGGGCATAGCTCATGCCGAAGCCGTAAGCCGTTACAATATGATGATCATGGCCGTAACGGCTACGAGATCAGAACAGAATCTGCTGAGAGTGATCAAAAACAAATGGCCTGAATGGTATGAGCAGCACATTGCGCCATCGATATCCAGACTGGATAAGCCCGGGGAAATGCACGGGGTAATAGATACAAGAATACTGGAAAACCTGCCGGTCAAAGAGCGTCATGAGCTGATAAAGGAGATAAGCGATGAGCTGCACTATTCCGATAAGCAGAGACTGAAAAAACAGCTGCTTAGCTGCAGGACTCTTACCGAGCTGGAGCCGGAAGAGCAGGTGAGCCATATGCTCCACGACAGAGTGGAAGAGCTTAAGAAGGGACTGGATGCGGAGAATCTTGGCGACAACGAGAAACAGGAATATCTGGAAGCGCTGGAGTATGCGGATAAGTATGTGACACTTGGGGATCGTAACGTAAAGAATGCTTATTTCAAACATCGCAGCATAGAAGAAACAGTCTCTACGGCTTCCGCAAACAAAGCTCTGGCAGACGCATTTGATGAGATCGAAGACAGGGATCTTAAGATCGCAGTCAACGACCTTATGACCAACTCGGACAGCTTTGTCGCAGACGGAGTATTTCCGGCTCAAAGCGATGCCTTTGAAAAGATGATGGGGCTTAAGCTGAATCTGTCAAAAGAAAACATTAACAGCTTTGCGACCATGATGGAGATGATGGAAGAAATGGGGATGGGGATGAGTGATGATTTCCCCGGCGGTACCGTATTTTCCAGAGGCTACGGAGAAGTGAGCTCAAGCAGAATGGCGCTTATCGAGGCAGTAAACAGTGGAGACAGACAGAGCATAATAGCAGCAAAACGTGCTTATGAAAAGGCAAGAAACGATATCGAAAAGCTTATCGCCTTTGCAGATGATAAGAAAAACTTTTCGAAATACAGTATCGCGGGGAATATCGATTCAACACGCCAGCTTGATGTACCCCTTGAATACTCGAAGGATTTTTACACAAATTCCAAGATCAATTCGGTGCATCTCTTATACTCGGCACTGAAGTGGGCAGGAATCAGCGTGCAGCAGTTCAGGGAAGATCCCAATGCAGCGATCGAAAGGATAGTGAAGAAGAATCTGGAAATGTGCGATCCCGAGATAAGATTCCGCGGGAAGAGTGCAGGTGAACTGATAGGGGAATTCTGCAAAGAAGGTCTGTTTGAAAGAGGCGAACTCCAGAATAAAGTAACCGGTGTACAGTTAAACCTGACACGTATCGAAGAGGCCCTTTCGGTAATGGATAACGATCCAGAGAGAAGGAAGATAAATCACAGAACATACAAGATACTTGATATGTTCCGTCAGACTGTGTTATCGCATCATACGAACAATAACGCTTTCAATGATGTGCAGCGTAAAAGTGAAGTACAGCAGCTGCTTTCGATAGTGGATATGGCAGACCTTGAAAACCACAGAGCGCAGATGCTTACAAAAAAACCGATCGGTGCCAACGGACAGCCTGTTCCGAAGATCACCGTTACGGATTATGTTGCCGGACTCGGTGCGGACTATAACGGATATGCCGCTATCACGAAAAGAGGGGAAGAGATAATCGCAGATGCGGTAAGGACGGGAGGAGAGAAATTCCATCCCGTATCCTTCATGTTAAGCCGGCAGGCAGCGATTTCCTTCCTGCTGCTAAAGCGTGCTGCGGACAGAGGAAAGGAAGGATATGAGCTTCTGGAAGATGAAGTAAGCAATATGGCGCAGTATTACGAATCCATACGTGCCGCACATCCGGAATACAATATGCCTGCACTCAGTGAGGCGCAGAAGCAGAGATTCGAAGATGCCGCAAAGAAGCATGCGGAGAGGATGAAGAATGCGCAGAGCAGGCTTACTGCTGAGCAGAAGCAGGCGATAGAAGCAAGAAAGAATGAAAACACTATCGCAGGCAGACAGACCGCGCAGCATATCACTGAACTGAACAACGCACTTAAGGCGCGTGAGCAGCAGTTTGTAAATGCTTATAACCAGATAGAGGCGCAGCGTAAGAATGCTGCTGTTGCAAATGATAATGAACAGGTACGGAATGCGCTTGATGCGAAGAGAACAGCCGTAAGTGCCATGAGACAGTGGCTTATCGACCAGGCTAAGGCCGGTAATGTGACCACCGATTATGCAAAGAAGAGGATAGGTGAGATACTGGCGCTTAAGGATAACGACAGCGCAAAGCTGCCCGTATATGAAATGACGGATACGGGCGCGAAGGATACACATGCGGGACGTCTTAAGGAAGCGGAGAATATAAGGGAACTTACTAAGAAACCGTATGAGAACGATGATGAAAAGCTTGCAGTTCTTCTGGACCTTGAAAAGAACGAGGATCCCATTGCGAGGGAAAACAGGCTTGCAGAGGAGGCAGCCCAGAGACAGCAGCAGATGCAGCAGGAAATGATACGCCGCCAGGAAGAGCTTGTCAGAGAAAATAACAGGATAGGAGATAATCTTTCAAGGCTTATTCCCGAGGCCCTGACGCAGAGGCTGACAGAACGTTTTAACGAAAAGAAGAACGCCGATCACACGGCAGAGGCGATGATCGCGGATGGTACGGACGCTCTGGAACCCGATGCATATCATACTGCAAAGACCGATCAGAATGATGCAAATGAAAGATTACTCAGGCTGTATAACAGTGTAAGTGGAACATACACCGCTGACCGTCTTCAGTCTACGCTCAGCGATATACTGGGACAAACGGAAGGAAGTGCACTGTTTGCGAAGCTGCAGAACAAAGTTCCCGTTGTTGTAGAACTGGACAGACTGACGGAAGCAGAGAGAAGCCATTTCTTTGCTGCCGTAGTCGGAGGACTGTCCGCAGAAGAGCGTGAAAGGATATTAAGCGCTGACGATGCATACAAGCCCATAAGGGATTATGATTTCAGCTCACTGCCTGATGGCAGCCTGGATGCCAGACTGGAATTTGAAAACCAGGTGGATCATCCGCAGGCCGGAAGGGTACAGGAACTGCTTAATGAGGCCGGTATGGACTGGGCTAAGATGACCGGAGGAAAAGGCAGCCGGCAGGAACTCGATGATTTCAGAAAGGCTCTTTATGACGCCAATGCCATGATAACTGAGGTGAAGCCGGAGGCAAGGACTGTTGCAACGTATCTTCTTGATGCGGATACAAAACGTTCCAGCAACAGGGCAAAGCTTATCCATCAGAAAGGAAATGAAAAGGAAGAAAACAGATTCATGCAGGATCTGTTTGAGACGAGAAACGGCATAGTTGTCACGAAGGAAGAACGTGCAGATGATGCACGCCGCACCGCAGGGACCAATCCTGTACTTGATCCGGAATATGTGCGCAACGTATCGGGAATACTCAGGAAGATGGAGGAAATGGAGCTCTTTGCTTCAAATAACGGTGCTGAGGAAATGAGCAAAGTCTATTCCTTCCGTAAAATGGCAGATGCACAGCGTGCCGTAGAACAGGCGCTTGGGGCAGACATGACGGCAGAAGAGAATCGCAGGAAGCTGATAGATGCCGTGAACGGATTAAAGAGGATCCGTAAAGATACGGATGAACTCATGGAAATGGCGAAAAAGAGTTTCTCCAAAACCGATTATATGGACAATGTGGATAATGTAAGGGAGAATGCCGTGCCCTGGCGCTACGCCCGTGACAGAGTAAGCTCTTCACAGCTTAATGCAGTATGGCAGTTCGGTAATCTGCTTAAGAGAAACAATATAACCATAGATGAGTTTGCCGCAGATCCGGGTGCGGTAATGCAAAAGATCAAAAGCTCTGCTATTGAAGAAGCCACAACATTAAAGGGTATAGCCAAGGGACAGAGCATCGGTGAGATGGCCGCATATGCTGCTAACGGTTACTATAACGGCGTGATCAGAAGCAGGAATGCGGATCTTGTAGGAAAATATACGAGAGCTCTCGGAGGACTCATTGATGCAGAACCCGGGGAGTATGATCCGGCGCGTAAAGCCCAGAACATTTATCTGTTCCAGCAGAATGTAAGGGGCTATACATCACAGTTCGGTGATTCGGCCCAGACTAATGTGCTGCAGCTCAAGGACGGCTTCAGGGGAAAGAGCAAAGAAAGCATCGATGCGCTTAAGGCAGTGATGATGGTGCCCGAGAATGAATTCGATCCGGATCTGATACTGATGAAGGTACCTTACAATGCGGACGGTACATACAGGAAACCGTTTAATTTTGCGGATTATGTGAATGGCAAGGCTAAACTTCCGCTTCAGAACGGTGTCGACGGATTCCTTGCAGCCCAGGAAGGACGCATGGAAAAGATACTGAAAGATGCGGCGGCAGCCCGGGCTAAAATGGAGCAGGAATTCCCTCTGAGCGCTACGGGCAAGTATCCGGGCATCGTAGGTGATGCATTTAACATCAACACGTATTATCCGTTCCCGCTGGTACAGGCCAGACAGCAGGGACTGATGGAACTGCTCATAAGCAAGCAGATGCAGCCTCAGTATCAGGAAACAGAGCAGTTTAAGAATCTGGAAAACGAGCTCTTAAACATTGCGGAGCGTTATGATACACTCAGAAAGGCTAATCCGCAGCTGGAGATGCCTCCGCTTAACGACGGGCAGAAAAAGCAGCTGGAGACTGTAAAGAAGAATTATCTCGAGCTTAAGAATAACCGCGAGAAACTGATGGGTAAGCTGGAAGATAAGATAGCCAAGCAGGTAAAGAAAGAAGAAAAGAACTTTACCGATCAGATGAAGGAGTACAACGAAAAGATACATAAGCTGGAAGAGCGTATAGAAAGGAGAAACGCGAAACTGGTGAGGGCTCAGGAAAAAATGAGCAGGGCGGCAGCTGCCGCTAATGAAAACCTCGGGCTTGAGGCTTATGAGGAAAAGCAGGCCATCCTGCAGGAAAAGAATGCACTGGTTAAAGAAAAGGAACTCGCAGAGAGGCAGCGTGAGGCTCTGAGAACAGGCAGGATGCGCAGCCTGTCCGAACAGTATCAGACGGGAAAACTTCCGAAGAAATACGTGGAGGAACGTCTGAAGCAGATAGATGAGGGTCGTGAAAACGACAGACTGCCCGAGCTTTTCGGAGATCCCGCGCACAATGCACAGGATAGTAAGAGCAGGTCAGATTTCCTTACCGGGACACTTATGAATCAGAGAGGTGCAAATATAAACGTAAGAGAAAACAGGAATGATAACCCTGAGAACTGGCGCCAGTGGAACCATCTCTTCAACACGGAAACAGTATTTGAGGTAGTGGAGAAAGCAGATGCCGTCCGCCCCGTACAGGAGCGTAAACGCCCCATTAAGTTGGGCGATATGATGAGGGACGAATTTGGGGATAATAAGGGCAGGAAGAGTGTCGGCAACAAGAAGATAGAGCCGGAGCTGAAAGTAGATGATAAACAGCGCCTAAGCCTGCCGTCAAAGAACAGGAGATAAGACCTGCAAGATCAGTAAAGAGCAAGGATAATACAGATGGCAAAGAGAAGCCGGAGAAAGAAAAACAGGATACTGAAAGCGGTCATAGTGATCGCAGCAGCGAGTCTGATACTTGCATGCACCACTATAGCGGTTTTTACGATTTCGGGAAGGAAGGCAAAGGAGCCGGCGCAGCCCGCAAAAGCCGAAGAAAACGAAATGCCGGAGTCCGGTCCGGAAGCTGTAAGGGAAGTGGTAAGTCTCGAAATCCCGGGTGAGCAGACTGAAAACACTGCGGAAGAAGAGACCACAGCAGCTGAGGATGATGAAGATCTGCAGACAGCGGATGAAACGACGGATGCAGAAACGGCGGAAGCAGCTGAACCGGAAGAGGAAGAGTTAAATACCGAAGAAGCGGAGATAAAAGAAGAGAGCGCGGAGTCTGAGGAGCCGGCTGCCGAAGAGACGGTTTTGGAAGAAAGCGTTCCGGAGGATAAGAGCGCACCGTGTTTTCTCTCTTTTACCGCAGCGCCGCTTATAAAAGCCGGAGAAGCTTTTGACATACACAGATATGTCGGATACGCGGATGATGTGGATCGGGAAGTGCAGATCGCGATAAACGGTGAAGTTGATGTCAATACAGTCGGGAAATACCCTCTGGAGATAGTGCTTGCGGATGATGCCGGACATATGACATCACGGAACATGGAGGTAAATGTGCTTGCCGAGCTGCCGCCTCCGGGACCTTCAGAAACAAAGAGTGAGGCGTTTTCGGATTTTGTCTCCGCATATAAAAACGAGCAGACAAGCGTCGGTATAGACATATCCAGATGGCAGGAGACTGTTGATTTTGAAAAGGTGAAAGCTGCCGGCTGCGAGTTTGTCTATATAAGGATAGGCGGTCTGGATGACGGAGAGCTGTATACGGACAGGTATTATCAGAATAATATCGCAGGGGCAAGAGCCTGTGGACTTAAGGTGGGCATATACTGGCATGCCGAAGAGAGCAGTGCCGAAGAAGTGAAGGCGAGCGTTGCATATCTTTTAAACGTGCTTGGCGGAGAAAAGCCGGACCTGCCGATAGCCTATGACTGGGAAGATTTTAAAAACTTCGAAAACTACGGGATGAACCTGCAGGATATAAACGATAATGCGAAGCTGTTTGCGGATGAGCTGGAAGCGCACGGATATTCCGCCTGTCTGTACAGCAGCAAATTTTTCCTGGAAAAGGTGTGGAACGCGTCCGCAGCGCCCGTGTGGCTGGCTCATTACACAAAGGCCACGTCCTATGCGGGGCAGTATTTTATGTGGCAGCACTCCTGCACGGGAAAGATAGACGGGATCGCAGGTGACGTGGACCTGGATGTGCTTTATGACGGGAGGCTGTAAATGCGTTAAATAAAGGAATAAGGGGATGCTGGTTGACAATTAGCACTCACCTCTTGACAGTGCTAACAATAAGTGGTATATTGCATTTAAGCTGAAAGATTCTTCGGGCAAAACCCTCAGGATCTTTTATATTGCCGATAAGGAGGTGAGCTTTATGAACATACAGAAATTTACACAGAATTCGATGCAGGCTGTGGAAGACTGCGAAAAATATGCGGTAGAGTACGGAAATCAGGAGCTGGAACAGGAGCATCTTTTGTATGCTCTGCTGAAGCTCGATGACAGCCTCATACTCAAGCTTGTCGAGAAGATGGAGATCAACACGGAACACTTCGTGGAGAGAGTAGAGCGTGCGCTGGAAAAGAGAGTGAAGGTGCAGGGCGGGCAGCTGCATGTGGGAGCCGATCTGAACAAAGTACTGATAACGGCCGAGGACGAAGCGAAAGCCATGGGCGACGAGTACGTCTCCGTTGAGCACCTGATGCTGGCCATGATAAAGCATCCGAACAGGGAGATAAAGGCACTGTTTTCGGAATACGGTTTTACCAGGGACAGATTCCTGACCGCGCTGGCAAGTGTCAGGGGAAACCAGAGGGTGACGAGCGATAATCCGGAAGCTACCTACGATACGCTGGAAAAGTATGGTGTGGACCTTGTGGAGAGAGCAAGACAGCAGAAGCTTGATCCCGTGATAGGACGTGATAATGAGATAAGAAACGTAATAAGGATACTTTCCAGAAAGACCAAAAACAACCCCGTGCTGATAGGTGAGCCCGGCGTAGGTAAAACAGCGGTCGCAGAAGGACTGGCACAGCGTATAGTACGCGGTGATGTGCCGGGCGGACTGAAGGACAAGAAGATATTTTCGCTGGATATGGGAGCATTGGTAGCCGGTGCCAAGTACAGGGGCGAATTTGAAGAGAGGCTGAAAGCCGTACTGGAAGAAGTAAGGAAGAGTGAAGGGCGCATCATCCTCTTCATCGATGAGCTGCATACCATAGTGGGTGCGGGCAAGAGCGATGGAGCGATGGATGCCGGAAACATGTTAAAGCCCATGCTTGCAAGGGGCGAGCTGCACTGCATCGGTGCGACCACACTGGATGAATACCGTAAATATATAGAGAAGGATCCCGCGCTGGAGAGGCGTTTCCAGCCTGTAATGGTGGATGAGCCGAGTGTGGAGGATACCATATCAATACTTCGTGGACTGAAGGAGCGATATGAAGTTTACCACGGTGTGAAGATACTGGATAACGCTCTGGTATCGGCGGCCACGCTTTCCAACAGATATATCTCCGACCGTTTCCTTCCGGACAAGGCGATAGACCTGGTGGATGAGGCCTGTGCGCTGATAAAGACGGAGCTGGACAGCATGCCTACCGAGCTTGACGAGGCATCGCGCCGCATAATGCAGATGGAGATAGAAGCGGCGGCGCTTAAGAAAGAAGACGATCATCTTTCGAAAGAGAGACTGGATGCGCTTCTTAAAGAACTGGCCGAGGAGAAGGATGATTTTGAAAAGCAGAAAGCGCAGTGGGAGAATGAAAAGGCGGCAGTCGAGAAAGTTTCAAAGCTGCGTGAACAGATTGAGGAAGTAAACAATGAGATACAGATAGCGCAGCGTGAAGGCAATTATGAAAAGGCCGGAGAACTTTCCTACAGTACGCTGCCGGCACTTAAGAAGCAGCTGGAGGCGGAGGAAGAGATAGCCGGAAAGCGCGAAACGCGTATAGTGCATGAGAATGTCTCGGAAGAGGAGATAGCACGTATAGTAAGCCGCTGGACAGGTATACCCGTTGCAAAGCTGAATGAATCCGAGAGGAACAAGACACTGCACCTGGACGGTGAACTGCATAAGCGGGTGATAGGACAGGACGAAGCAGTGGTAAGGGTAAGCGAGGCCATCATGAGATCAAAGGCAGGGATAAAGGATCCCACTAAACCTATAGGCAGCTTCCTCTTCCTGGGACCTACCGGTGTAGGTAAAACGGAACTGGCAAAGTCTCTGGCCGAGACACTTTTTGATGACGAGTCAAACATGGTCAGGATCGATATGAGCGAGTATATGGAGAAGCATTCCGTATCGAGGCTGATCGGTGCGCCTCCCGGATATGTGGGCTATGACGAGGGCGGCCAGCTGACCGAAGCGGTACGGCGTAAACCGTATTCCGTGGTGCTTTTCGATGAAGTGGAGAAAGCGCATCCGGATGTGTTCAATGTGCTTTTGCAGGTTTTGGATGACGGACGCATCACCGATTCGCAGGGCCGTACGGTGGATTTCAAAAACACTATACTGATCATGACAAGTAATATCGGTGCACAGATACTTCTGGACGGCATTGACGAGAACGGCAATATCACGGAGCAGGCAGAGAAGGAAACGATGGAGGCACTGAAGCTCCACTTTAGACCGGAGTTTTTAAACAGGCTTGATGAGACGATACTTTTCAAACCGCTGACCAGGGATAATATCTCGGGCATAGTGGATCTGATAATGCAGGATCTGAACAGGCGTCTGGCCGATAAGGAGATAGGCGTGGAGCTGAGCCCTGAAGCCAGGGATATGATAACGGATGAAGGCTATGATCCGGTATACGGAGCGAGACCTTTGAAACGGTACATACAAAAGACTGTTGAAACACTTTCCGCCAAGCTGATACTTGGCGGAAACATAAGCAGAGGTGATACGATACGGATAGTGTATAAAGACGGCGCGCTTGGCGCTGAGAAAAGTTCCGCTCAATAACGCATCATCAGATTATACGGGGATTCCAGTTCATCGGCACGGAGCTGGATCCCCGTAAATGTTAATGAACTTCCTATCTCGGTCTTTATATCAAAGGTGATCGTGCTGCCGTCAAAACTGTAATGGAAGGTGCCGTATTTATCCTTGCCGCGGATCTCGAGTGAACAGGTCCAGTCGCTGTTAAGTTCAAGGTAGTACGGCATGTTTCCGTTTTTCCAACGGCCCCTGACTTCCGAATTGTCGGTCTCTTCGTCAGCCGGCACAAAGTCGGGGTTTTCTTCGATAACTGTTTCTTCTTCGGGCTTTTCCTCTGCGGGGGTTGTTTTTTCTGCATCTGTATCCTGTGCATCTTCCGCATCGGGATCATCTTCGTCAGTAAGGGCATCCGTTTTTGGAGACTCTTCGTCAAAGCTGTCTTTTATGTACAGAGCCGGACGTATACCGTAGAGATTATCAACCGAGTTGCCGGCGATGTTGAGCCAGCCTGCGGCTCCGAGACCCGATACACAGCAGGCGGTGTTCTCGGTATAACCGGGAGAACGCAGCCACCACCAGGTTCCGGTCCTGCCTACGAAATCGGAATACTGGAATACATCATAGGAGTTTTCGCGAAGGACTTCCTCGGTGATATCGAGTCCTTCTATACCCTGCTGTTTTGCATATTCGGTGGGAGCTATGATCAGCTGTTCACTGGTCCCGTACTTTCTGTTATCATCGTAGTAGATGAAATCGTAATGGCCGAGGACGTCATCGGTACTGAGCAGGAATACCTTATCAGTCGTGTCGTTTCCGCCATTTGTCTCATATTTTTCGTTATCCGGGTTTTCGATATAGGCGCTGTTGATGCGCTGCTTTTCAGCATCGGTAAAAGCGTTGTTCATGAAGTCTTCATTGAGCCAGGTCCTTAAGGGGGAAGTTTCCCAGGTCACATCCCTCTTCGAATCGTTATAGGACTGAGCATCCAGTACATAGCGGCTTACGAGCATAGTGCCGTTATCATCTGAAGAAAAGATCTCCCATTCGATGGGCTCGGGTCCGTTGTTCAGATCACCGTCCTGTTCGTAAGCACCGAATTCAACATAGCCGCCCGGCTGCATGGAGGGGAGGATGTCCGCACGGTCTGTCCATGGCTTGTTGGAAACCGGAGTAACAAGCTCGTCCACAACTTCTGCGGATTCGCCGGCATTCAGGTCGAGAGAGTTTTTACCAGCTTCCACATGTACGACACCGGTTGTGACATCGACTCTTGTCTTGGAAGCGGAACGGTCGTAAGCAACATTGAATGTCGTACCTCTTACACTACAGGTGGCATTGGGAGTCTTTATCTCAAACTCCGAATGCTCGCTGAGTTTTTTGTCAATGGAGGCGAGCGCGCTTCCGTATTCAAGCTTTATGGTCACTTTACCGTTGTTGGTGATACCGCTTGCTTTTATGGAGAAGCGGGTGTTCTCCGATGCAACGAGTTCCTTGTCCGTATCGATAAGCAGCATGACATTGCCTTCTTCGCCGGTAGTCACTCTGTCATTTGCAACCAGTTTCAGTCCTTCGAAAAGTTCCTTGCCCTTGCCGTTACGCTCCAGGTCTACCGTGCCGTCCCAGTCTTCAAGCTTGATCGAACGGAAGCCGATAAAAGTAAAGTATGCGAAGACACCGCCGCCGATGAGTGCGATGAAGAAGATAAATACAAAGAAATTTCTTATGGGATGCTTTTTCTTTGTCTTTTCTTTTTTGACTTTTTCCTTTTTGGGTTTTTCTTTCTTTTCGTTTACGGGTGTACCGCAGTTGATACAGAACGCGCTGCCCTTTTTGATCTTATTACCGCAATTGCTACACTTCATGATCTTTTTCCCTTTTCAGTCAGATTTTCGTGTCAATGTTAGCATGAAACTATGGTGCGGTCAAATGGGAGGGAATCAAAGAAGATATTCTCTGATCTTATGTTCCAGCTGTCTGATATCAAGAGGCATATCCTCTGATTCCATTGAAAACAGAAGATCATCGCCGATCCGCAGTCCGTGTTTTTCATACATCGACAGTTTCCAGACAGTCTTTTTGGAATATTCGGCATCCGATATAAGACCGAAGTGCTCCCAGAATACGGTTTTTCTTTTTCGGACATTAAGAAGTACAAAATCCGGATACAGAAAACTTCCGTTTGACAGTTCAAAACAGGGTTCGTAGCTGTAGGGGATCTTGTTTTTGAAAAACAGATCGGCAAGTATCTTTTCGGACTTGGATCTGACATATTCACCCTTGTCAGTCGGAAACAGTCCTTCTTCAAAGTAATTGTTCTGATTTCCGGGATGTTTTTTCTTCCACTGCTGTATGAATTCTTCATTAGTCTGCATTATCGGGGTCACAAAACATTTTCGTGCATCGGACATATCATCATAGAGAGCGCGGATCGATTCATAGTCGTAATTTTCCAGGAATCGTGAAAGCTGTCTGTGCATTTTAGTAATTCTGTCATACACGGCATTATCATAAGCAGCCTGCATTTTTTTGCGGATGATCTCAGAATCATCCTTTTTTACATAGACACGTGTTCTGTCCTTTTCGATCAGGTAATACTGATAATGTTTTTTCCTTTTCGAATAGCTGATGACCCTTTCATCGGTTGCCGTTTGAGATTTTATACGTTTTCTGGCGAGGGTGATCAGTTTTTCAAGTTCGTTTTTTTGTTTTTTCAGTTCTTCTTTGTAATCGTTAATGGCGGTGTCCTCCTTTTTTTTGATTTTTGCATTTACAGTACTTCCTTTCAATCGTTAATGGCGGTGTCCTCCTTTTCTTTTGATTTTTGCATTTACAGTACTTCCTTTTAATCGTTAATAGCAGTGTTCTTCTTTTGATTTTTTCTTTTGGACACGAATATGGGGTTTTTCTTGGAATGTTCGTGTCAGACAATCTGAGGCGTTTTTTTGTGACGACACGAAAAAACAAGTTTTTCAGATTTCTTCGTGTCGACGTCGAAGAACGCTTTTTAGCTGAAGACACGAAAATGAGGCAAAAAGCTTATTTTTCGTGTGAGATGCTTTTTGAGAGGTGACACGAAATATTTGCTTTTTTCTCAAGGTTCGTGTCAAAAGGCAGATCCGGTTATTTTTGACTGACACGAAAAAAGGAGTTCTTTCTGTCAGTTCGTGTCTTTTCTTGAAAAGCTTCAATTGGGGCTGACACGAAAAATGCAAAAACATCTGTCAATTCGTGTCAATTGCCGGGTATTAAGGTATTTCATGGGATCGCGCAGGCCGAAGCGGCTGCAAAAAGAACGATCTGAGAAGTACAACGTCAATATAAACCGAAAAGAAGGAATTGTCAAATACAATGGTCGGAAATTATCGGCGTAATTATCGGCGAATTAAAGCGGATGAGGATTGACGGCAAATAACAGCAGGCGGGAGAGGACAGTGAAATAGAGCAGATGAGGATTGACGGAGAATAACAACAGGCGGGAGAGGGCAGCGAATTGTGGAATATGACGGCAAGACAGTTGCGTGAAAGAGGAACAGTCGTGTATTATAGGAGAGGCCGTTGAGCAAGAGGAAAGAATAAAGGATACCTGTCAAGGTACGGAGCTGACGGGTGAAAATATAAATGGGGAAATAAAACAGATGAAAGTAACACGGAGAAGATAAACCGGGAAAAAAAGATGAAAGTAACACGGAGAAGATAAACCGGGAGAAAAAGGTGAAAGCAACATGGAGAAGATAAAAACGGAGAAAAGATATGCTGTTTGAGAAAGAAAACTTGGGAGCTAAGCGTATACTGACGGGGCTGTTTCTGGCTGCTGCGGCTGTGGCAGTGGCTTTGTGTGCGGTATTCCGCCTGCCGATGCGTATAGAAAATTACGGAGAGGATTATCTGTACAGGAGACTGGACGGTATACCCGAAGATATAAAGATCATTGCGATAGACGATGAAAGCCTGAATGTGCTGGGACCATACTCCGACTGGAACAGGGCTTACTTTGCGGAACTTATAGATATACTGAATGCCGATGAAAAGAGCAGACCGCAGATAATCGGACTGGACGTTATTTTCTCGGGAACAAACGGTTCGGCGGAGGATGAGGCTCTGACACAAGCGGTATCGGGAGCGGGCAATGTGGTACTGGCTTCCTCGCTCGAATCCGCTCATGAACTGTTGTCCGATAATGATTCATACTATATCAGAACTTATATCAAAAACGAATACAAACCGTATGAAGCCCTGGCAGCTGTTGCCGAATACGGCTTCACCAATGTCATCACCGACGATGACGGCATAGTGAGAAGGGCCTATACACAGATACCTCCCGATCACAGAAGCTTTGCATATGTGATAGCATCGAAGCTGAAAGAACTTCCGGAATATGATACAAGAGAAGAGCTTGCATATTCGATGAAGCCGGGTGAGGTCGAAGCAGTATCCATGACAAAGGTGCTGGATGGCAGCATACCCGCATCACACTTTGCGGACTCGATAGTGCTGGTGGGTGCGTATACAGGAGGTATGCTCGATTCCTATAAGGTACCCTGCGATTATTCGAGAGAAATGTACGGAGTCGAGATACAGGCAAATTATATCTCGGCGCTGCTCAATGACAGGACTGATACCGATGCTCCGGCATATCTTGTATTTCCGCTGATCTGCCTGCTTATGACAGTCTTTGGCATACTGCTGTTGAGAAACCAGGTTAAAAAAAGTGCGGTACTGCTTGGGATATTTCTTGCGGGATATCTGCTTGCCGCACTTGCAGTATTCCGGATATTGTACTGCAAGCTGCCGCTTACGTCCGTGTTTGCCGGCCTGTTCTTCCTGTTCATAAGCAGCCTGCTGTATAAATACACCGAACTTCTGAAAAAGCGTCAGAGGGATACGCAGAGCATGCTGTTCTCCATGGCAGAAGCTTTTGCGGAAGCGATCGAAGGCCGTACGCCTTATAATGCGAATCACACAAAGAATGTTGCAAAGCGCTGCATGGAAATGCTCGATCATATCAACGAGCTGCACAGAGAGAATAAGACGGAGCTTAGCTTCAGCGAACGTGACAAGAGGCAGCTGTACCTTGCCGCAATGCTGCATGACGTCGGGAAAATGGATGTGCCGCTGGAAGTGATGGATAAGCCGACTAAACTCGGAAGTAAAGAAGAGCGTCTGAAAGACAGACTGCAGATCATCATGCTTAAACTGCAGAATGATATACTGTCCGATAAAAAGGACAGTATCGAAAATGAAAAAGAGATAGAAAAGATAAAAGCATTTCTTGATAATATCAATGCATTTAACTGCGGCCGGCCGCTGAAAGAAGATGAGTGGGCAGTCATAAAAGACATGGAGGAAGGTGTATACAGAGATAAGGACGGCAGCAGCATACCCTATCTTACCGAAGAAGAAAAAGCTGATCTGCATATCGAGCGTGGTACGCTATCCGATGAAGAACGCACGATCATGCAGAGTCACGTGGTATACACGGATAAGATACTCTCACACATGGTCTTCGGTGACGAATATGACAGGGTGCGCGCGATGGCATCAAACCATCATGAGCTTTTAAACGGAAAGGGTTATCCGAAGCAGCTGTCCGATAAGGATCTGGATGTGATGACCAGGATACTTACGATCATGGATATCTACGATTCGCTCATAGCAGATGACAGACCGTATAAAAAACCGAAATCGGTCGAAGATGCATTTAAGATACTTGACGAAGAGGCGGCTGCCGGAAAGATAGATGCCGATCTGCTGGTATACGCAAAAGAGTTGTATTTAACGGGTACTCAGACTTGACAGACAGGCCGTGTGACGGTATTATGAAAAGTCGGTAAGTTATAACGAACCACAAAGAAAGAGGTAACAGATATGTCTGAAAAGATACTGGAAATATGCGGCCTGCATGCAGGCATCGAAGGGGAAGAGATACTGAAAGGTGTGGATCTGCAGATAGCTGCAGGTGAGACGCATGTTCTGATGGGCCCGAACGGCGCGGGCAAATCAACGCTCGGCAATGTGATCATGGGCAACCCCGTATACAAAGTAAATGCCGGCAGCATGTTCTTTGACGGGAAGGATCTGAATGAGATGTCCGTGGATGAGCGGGCAAAGGCCGGACTGTTCATGAGCTTCCAGAATCCGCTGGAGGTGCCGGGACTTACGATGGACAGCTTCCTGCGAAGTGCGATACGTGCACGGACAGGATCGGCGATAAAGATCTTCCAGTTCAAAAAGAAGATAGAAGAAACCTGCAGGCTGCTGGATATGGATGAGTCATATATTGAGAGAGACTTAAACGTGGGCTTTTCCGGAGGAGAGAAAAAGAAGGCGGAGATATTCCAACTGCTGATGCTGGAGCCGAAGTTTGCGATACTTGACGAGACGGATTCCGGCCTGGATGTGGACGCGGTACGCATCGTATCCAAAGGCGTTGAGATATTCAGAAAGAACGGCGGCACGCTTCTGATCATCACGCATTCCACGAGGATACTTGAGGGGCTGAATATTGACAGGACCCACGTGATCGTGGACGGCCGTGTGGTGAAAGAAGGCGGCGCAGAACTGGTGGAGGCCATAAATACGGGAGGCTTTGAGGGCTTAAAGAATGAGTGAGATCAAAGAAGTAAAAGAACCCTCGATATATGACTTCAGAGATGAAGAGCGGGACGAGGATTTTTATAAAGTAGATGCAGGTCTGACGGAGGATATCATAAGGGAGATATCGAGGGAAAAGCATGATCCCGAGTGGATGCTTCAGTTCCGTTTGAATGCGCTGAAAGTATACAACGAAATGGAGATACCTGACTGGGGGCCGCCCATCGACGGGCTGGACCTTAGCAATATCGTAACCTATGTAAAGCCCAAGACAAAGATGGTGGGCAGCTGGGACGAGGTGCCCGAGGATATAAAGAATGCTTTTGAAAAGCTGGGGATACCGCAGGCCGAGCGTGAGGCTCTGGCAGGTGTGGGTGCGCAGTACGATTCCGAGATAGTCTACCACAACGTGAAAAAGGAAGTGGAAGACCAGGGCGTGGTCTATACCGATATGGAGAGCGCGATCACCGGGAAATACGAGCAGATGGTGAAAGACCATTTTATGAAGCTCGTGCCTGTAAACGATCATAAATTCGCAGCCCTGCACGGTGCGGTGTGGAGCGGTGGATCCTTTGTTTATGCGCCTCCGGGAGCAAAGGTGGAGATACCGCTGCAGTCATATTTCAGGCTGAATGCGCCGGGTGCGGGACAGTTTGAGCATACACTGATAATCATCGATGAGGGAGCGGACGTACATTTTATCGAGGGCTGCTCCGCGCCTAAATACAATATTGCCAATCTGCATGCGGGCTGTGTGGAACTCTTTGTGGGAAAGAATGCTCATCTGCGTTATTCCACGATAGAGAACTGGTCCAAGAACATGTACAACTTAAATACCAAACGTGCCATCTGCGAAGAGGGCGGGACCATCGAGTGGATATCGGGCTCGTTCGGTTCGCATGTTTCCTATCTGTATCCGACTTCGGTGCTGAAGGGAGATTATTCACACAGCGAATTTACGGGCGTGACTTTTGCGGGAGCCGGACAGAATCTGGATACGGGCGCAAAGGTGATACACATAGGGAAGCATACTTCGAGTTTTATAGATACCAAGTCCATAACCAAGAGCGGAGGTATCAATACTTACAGAAGTTCGGTGGAGATAAGGCCTACGGCCCTGTATTCCAAGGCGTCCGTAAACTGCGGTTCACTTATGATAGATTCCGAATCGAGATCGGACACCGTGCCGGCCATGGATATCAGGACCGATACGGCAGATGTGGGACATGAGGCAAAGATAGGACGTATCAGTGACGATGCGGTATTTTACATGATGAGCAGGGGAATGAGCGAGGCGGAGGCGAGAGCCCTGATAGTGAGCGGTTTCGCAAGCCCTGTGAGCAAGGAACTGCCGTTGGAGTATGCGGCCGAGATGAACAATCTGATAAAGCTGGAAATGGAGACAGGCTGATGAAAAAGATGACGCTTAACCACCTGCCGGTGCTGACATGGAATAAATTAAAGATGAATGAGACCGTTGCGGAAGTGAAGGAAAACCATGGGGAAAACCACGGGGACGGACCTTGTGGTCCTTCAGGACCACAAGGTCCGTCCCCATGGTTTTCCCTTGGCGAATCACCCGAAGAGGAGCTGGTCGCCTGCAAGCAGCCCATGTACCGGGAGCAGGCTTTCCCTACCGGGCTGGGTGCGGAGATGGACGAATATGCGGGACCGGTGGAAGTGATAGAGATAAACGAATCTGCAGAGACGCCGATAGTCCGGAAATATACGGCTGAAGACGGCGCAGATCTTCGGACGGCCCTTTATATACATGTGAAGAAGGGCGTGGAAGCATCTATGGCGCAGATCTTCGAAGGTGAGGGGAGAGGCCAGGTCGCCGTCAGCGTAAAAGTGTATCTCGAGGAGGATGCAAAATTTCATCTGATCAGGGTACAGAAGCTGCCTAAGGACTATACTTTTCTGGATGATGCAGGTTTCAGACTGATGGGACGCGCAAAGATGGAGTATACCTCGGTGCAGCTGGGGGCAGGAACGGTGTATGCCGGGGCTTATGCTGACCAGTGGGGCGCAGAGAGCGAGTTCAGGGCCGATGTGGCGTATGTGGGAGATGCGGACAGCCTGCTTGATTTTAACTACGTGGATACTTTCCGTGGCAGGAACAGCAAGGGTGTGATGCGCTTTGAGGGCGTGCTTAAGGACAATGCCAGGAAGCTGATGCGTGATACCCTGGATTTCCGCAGGGAAGCCGCAGGTGCCGAAGGAGATGAAGAGGAGAACGTACTGACGCTCGGCAAAGACATGGTGAACCGCGCGATCCCCATGATCCTGGGAGAAGAAGAGAAGGTGAGCGGGCGCCATGCCCATACTTCGGGCAAGCTTTCGCCGGATATGCTCTTCTACATGGAAAGCCGCGGGATAGATGCCGCGGAGGCCGAAAAGCTGATGATAGAAGCGAAGCTTAAGAGAGTGACGGACCGCATTCCGGAAGGGATTCTGTGAGATTTATACCCCAACGGGTATAAAATAATTAAAAATCGAGCATATTGCACCCCAACGGGTATAAAATGAGTAAAAATACTTGACTTTATACCCGTTGGGGTGTATTTTTGTGCCATGAGCAAGATAGGCGAATATGTAAAAAGAGAGAGAAGAAAGGCAGGACTGACACAGGCGGATTTTGCACTGAGATCCGGACTGGGTCTGCGTTTCGTGCGTGAACTGGAGCAGGGTAAGGAGACCCTGCGTATGGACAAGGTGAACCAGGCCCTGCGCATGTTCGGCATGGAGGCTATACCCGGGAGAATGACCTACGAAGAAGATGAATGAGAACGAATATCGAAAAGCGCATATTTTTGTTCAGGATATATATGCCGGCCTCCTTGAGGAAAATGATAAAGGTTATTCCTTTACCTATGACAGGGACTATCTGGACAGTTCCGATCCGTTACCGGTAAGTCTGACGCTGCCGCTCAGACAGGAAACGTATCAATCGGAGTTTTTCTTCCCTTTTTTTGACGGGCTTATTCCTGAGGGCTGGCTGCTGAATCTGGTAAGCGATAACTGGAAGATCGACCCGAGAGACAGATTTGGCCTGTTACTGGTGGCATGCAGAGATTGTATCGGTGATGTGGAGGTAAAGGCAGTATAATGAAGTGCTTGTGCTGCGGAAAAGAGATAAAGGACGGAACAGTTGCAGAAAAAGGCTGGCACAGGAAATGTATACGCTCTTTTTTCGGCACGGAAAGCCTGCCTCTTCTTGATGTGAGTAAAGAAGAACTGGAAGAACTGGCGAAAAAAACAACGGAGAGGGGGTTTACCGTTCCCGGAGTGCAGAAAAAGCTTTCTCTCCACCTGAGCAGGGAAGGAATGTCACGACTTACGCTGGTGGATTACCCAACAGGGTATATACTGAAGCCTCAGGCACCGGGGTATACTGCCCTTCCTGAAGCCGAGAATCTGGTAATGCATATGGCAGAAGCAGCCGGTATAGCCTGTGTACCTCACGCGCTGATAAGAACGAGCGGGGATGGCGGCGAATTTGCATACATTACCAAAAGGATAGACAGAGTATTTCCGTCCGGAAAAAACAGTAAGATGAAGAAGCTGGCAATGGAGGATTTCTGTCAGCTTGGAATGAGGCTGACGGAAGATAAGTACAGAGGATCCTATGAAAAAAGTGCCGGGATCGTGAAAAGGCATTCTGTCAGGATGGGTCTGGATCTGGCTGACCTTTATTATCGTATCCTGTTTTTCTTTATAACAGGAAATGCAGATATGCATCTGAAAAATTTCTCCCTGATAGAGACGGAGAGCGGCAACCGTCAATATGTGCTGTCTCCGGCTTATGATATGCTACCTGTCAATATAGTGCTGCCGCAGGACAAAGAAGAACTGGCACTGACCCTGAACGGGAAAAAGATGAACCTGAGACGAAACGATTTCCTGAAGTTTGCGGCAGGGTGCGGGATTGATAAAAAGGCAGCCATAAATATGATGAACAAAATCCTGACAAAGAAAGAGCAGTTCCTGAAAATGTGTATGGAATCATATATGCAGGAAGAAATGAAGGAAGCATTGGCAGGGCTCATCTCTGATCGTGCGGAAAGATTGCATTCGGAAGGCCCTGTGTAAAAAACGGGGTCAATTTTATCTTATTTTTTCTTTTTTTTGACATCTTTTTTACAAATATGTCCAAATTGTGTCTTTTTTTCAACAAAAAGTCTTGTCACTTCCATAATAAAGTGGTAAACTTTCACCGATAGTGTAAAAGTGGGAGGGGTAGATTGTCCCCAAACACGGGACAATACCCGTTCCATTTAGAACGGGACCGGAGACCCGAAAAAACGAAAGGAGAAAGAGCATGAAGAAAAGGTTACTTGCCATGCTGCTTGCAGTCGTAACAACGATCACAAGCGTGCCCGCGCCGGTCTATGCTGCTGCAGACGATGCAGTTGTTGACTACGTGGACGAAGAAACCGGGTCTGAAGCTCTCGAGGAAGTGGTTCTCGATGATGCTGAAGACGTTGAAGTAGCGGAAGCTCCTGCAGAGGAAGCAGTCGTTACAGAAGAAAACAATGAAGCTGCGGCAGCAGCTGATGAAGTCACCGCTAACGATGACTTTGCTGAGGAGACAGCTACCGAAGAGGCAGCAGCTCCTACAGAGACAGATGCCAATGAAGAGGCAGCGGATGCGGTTGTCAACAAACCGGATCTGACCGAGGAGGATACGGTCAACATAGCGAACCTTCTTAACAACAGAGGCGGCACTCCCGCAGCTCCGTCACTCTATGGCGATCAGAATTACTGGTTCACCGAGGGTGAATGGGATTACCAGGGCGGTGTCTGGGATGACAAGGTATTTATTGCTAATATAAATGATAAGGCAGCAGCAGCCAATGATAAGGTATGGACGGTTGATCCTGCTGTTGTTCCCACTTATAAATTCTCGGTAGCTACCGGCTGGAATAAGGATGACAAGTCCAAGCTTTCCTTTAAGGAAATAACACCCGGCAGCGTGATCGATGTTGACGGTCTGCAGGTATCTGCGAATACTACCTGGCTCTAC
>JAIKYA010000106.1 GCA_024683645.1 Lachnospiraceae bacterium | reverse complement strand
TTCTCGTTATTATTGTTTGACATTTGTTTCTCCTCCTAATTAGATCACACCGAATATTGCCAT
Source organism: Lachnospiraceae bacterium (assembly GCA_024683645.1). GTDB lineage: Bacteria > Bacillota > Clostridia > Lachnospirales > Lachnospiraceae > NK4A136. Next base: position 6,614 of record JAIKYA010000106.1, on the reverse strand, counting down.
GAATGTACCTGCAGCCACGGCAGTACCGATAACTCCGGCAACGTTGGGTCCCATGGCATGCATGAGCAGGAAGTTGGTAGGATCCGATTCCGCACCCACTCTCTGTGAAACCCTGGCTGCCATAGGCACGGCGGACACACCTGCCGAACCTATGAGCGGGTTGACCTTTCCATGAGTCAGTACACACATGAGCTTACCAAATAAGACACCGGCCGCTGTACCGAATGCGAAAGCCACAAGTCCGAGTGCAACTATGAAAAGCGTATCGGTATTCAAAAATGCTTCCGCTGAAGTGGTAGCACCTACGGAGGTTCCGAGGATAATGACCACGATATACATCAGCGCATTGGATGCGGTATCTGTCAGCTGTCTTACCACGCCCGACTCTCTGAAGAGGTTACCGAGCATCAGCATACCTACGAGGGGTGCTGTTGTCGGCAGTATAAGACATACGACTATGGTTATGATTATGGGGAAGAGGATCTTCTCAAGCTTGGAAACCGGACGGAGCTGGGCCATCTTGATCTTTCTCTCCTCTTTTGTTGTAAGTGCCTTCATGATAGGAGGCTGTATGATGGGAACCAGTGACATGTATGAATAAGCTGCCACTGCGATGGGTCCCAGATACTTGGTCTGCTGGAGCTTTCCTGCAAGGAAGATCGATGTAGGGCCATCGGCTCCGCCTATGATCGAGATGGCTGCAGCTGCCTTATCATTGAAGTCAGCCCATCCCATAGCTCCTGCAAAGAGTGCTCCGAAATATGCAGCAAAGATACCGAACTGTGCTGCTGCTCCCAGAAGGAAGCTGGTGGGGTTGGCGATAAGCGGACCGAAGTCTGTCATGGCACCGACACCCAGGAAGATGAGCGAAGGCAGTATGGCCCACTCATCCAAAAGATAAAAGTAATACAGTAATCCGCCCGTACCGTTAGGCGAGTCCTCAATGCTCTGCATGATGTCCGGATAAATGTTTACCAGCAGCATACCGAATGCGATAGGCAGAAGCAGAAGGGGCTCAAACTCGTACCTGATAGCCAGAAACAGGAAAAAGAGAGCGACGCAGATCATGATCACGTTCTTATAAGAAAAGTTCGGATTCATGAACGCCATCTGGCCGAGCAGATTATTTAAAATCTCACCCATTGTAAGTTTACCTCCGATAAATAAACGATTATTTCAGTGTTGCCAGTACCTGTCCTGCTTCGCATGCGTCGCCTACTGCCACGTCAATGCTTGCTACGGTTCCGTCCTCGGGAGCTACCTGAGGGATCTCCATCTTCATTGCTTCGATGATGAGGACTGTGTCACCCTTCTTTACCGAGTCACCTACGTTCTTCTCGATCTTGAATACCTTACCTGCTGCACCGGCTTCGATCTTTACTGAACCTGCACCTGCAGATGCAGCCTTGGGTGCTGCGGGAGCTGCTTTCTTGGGAGCGGGAGCGGCAGCCTTGGGTGCTGCAGCAGCTGCGCCGTTGGAAGCGCCTTCTTCAACAGTAACATCATAAACATTTCCGTTAACGGTTATAGTATAGTTTTTCATTATAGATTCCTCCTAATATTATCTGATTCTCTTGATACTGCGTACTACAAAGCCGCCTTCCGACTCCGATGCAGGAGCGGATCCGCTTGCTGCAGCTATTGCTGCCGCTATAACAGCGATAAGCTCGTTATCATCTGTTTCCGTACCGGCTTCTTCTCTTTCGATTATGCCTGCGATGGTATTATCGATAGAAGCTTCCTTCTCGGTATCATTACTCTTGAAGGAATCCACGATCTTAGGTACCAGACCGAGAGCCATGATTATGAACATGATGAGTATCAGCATACAGAACACCGTGCCCATACCTATCGCAGTATTGACTCCCGCCTTCTTCATAGACTCATTAAGTAAAAGCTGAACGCTTACGTTGATATTCTCGATCTCATTAAACCTGTTATAGGCGAATTCAACGGTCGCATTATGCTTTGTTCCGCTCAGATCCATGACAGCCGTATAACTGCCATCCTCTTTCATTATGTAATAGTAAGGATCCTGGGGATTGGTGATCTCCGGATCACCTATATCTTCAAGGTTATCCGAATATGATCTTATACCCTTTAAGATCACAAGATCATCTTTGCGGGCATCCCCGGCTTTCTTGATCATGTGTTCCATGTTGGCAAGATACTCTTCATCTACATTACCGCTTTCGATCTGTTCCGTAAAAAGCTGGATGATCTGATAAGCGCTGCCCGGATCGATAAAGGTCGTCTGCATTCTCTGCGTCTGAAGTGAGATGTTTGTCTCCATCACCATTGCAGGGATATGCTCGGGCTCCTTACCGCAACCGGCAAGAACAAAGACAGATACCAACATGAGCATGAGTATTTGAATCTTCTTCTTCATTACTCTTATCCTTTCCTCCGGTTTTTTATGCAAAGAGCATTTCAAATGCATATATCAGATGCTTTCTGGTATCATCGGGCTCGATCACGCCGTCAACATATCCGTGAGCGGCAGCGCCCGCTGCACTGTTCTGAAGTCCTGCCAGTGCATCGGCAGTCTTGCTTACCTCATCTGCGTTCTTGGCGATGAGCTTAGCCGCAAGCTTGGAATCCATTGCACCGATCTCTGCGTTAGGCCAGCAATAGGTCAGATCACAGCCGCAGGCTTTGGAATTCATCACTGCATAAGCACTTCCCAGTGCCTTGCCTACTATGAGGTTTACTCTGGGAACATCGCAGTTTGTGAATGCGCCGATCAGCTCGGCTGCAGCCCTTGCGATATTCTTCTCTGCACACATGGAAGCTTCATAGCCTTTTACATTTGTTATCGAAAGAACGGGAATACCGAAGCTGTCGCAGAAATAAATGAAATCTGCGGCCTTGCGGCAGCCCTTAACGGTAAGAACACCGTCGAATTTCTCTGCTGCTTTTCCGTCCTCGCCGATTACTTCGTTCCTGTTTGCCACACAGCCTACGGTGATACCGTCGAGACGTATAAAGCCCGTAACCATTTCTTTTGCGTATGCAGCGCCTGCCTCTACGAACAGGTTGTCATCCGCTATATTGGAAAGCAAAATGGAGGTATCTGAAGCACATCCGGCAGCATTTTCAACCACCCTGTTCAGATCATCTGTTGAATCAATGACAGCCACATCCTCATTGTTTGCGGGAAGCATTCCCACCAGCTGTCTTATCTGAGCTGCAAGCTCATCAGCATCGCCCACAAAGTCTGCATTACCGGAAGCCTCGCTCTGGAATGCACATGCAGAAGTGTCATTCTTTGCGGTGTAATTACCGGGGATGGCATCAGGTGAGTTCATAAAGAGCTTCGCCTTTGTCTCCATAAAGGTAAAATCAGAAAGTGCGGGGATCAGTGAAAGTCCGCCGCCGCAGTTACCGTATACCGCAGCTATCTGCAGTACAAGTCCCTTTGCCATGGAAGCCTTCTGATAGATCTCTCCGATAGCATTGAGTGCGTCGGTGGATTCCTCCAGACGTACTCCCGAAGAATCAAGGATACCGATGATCGGTGTCCCGGTCTTCATAGCGAGATCATAGAGATTACAGATCTTTCTGGCATGCATTTCGCCGATACTTCCGCCCATCACCGAAGCGTCCTGGCTGTAAACATAGACTCTGGCTCCATCGATGGTGCCGTAGCCCGTGATCACGCCGTCAGACGGGGTATCGTCAGGTTTCATATTGAAATCGGTTGCACGTGCCCTGACAAGGGAGCCGATTTCAACGAAACTTTTTTCATCGAGCAGAGATTCTATTCTTCTGCCCGCCTGGCTTGTTGAACTACTCATTTGTTCATTCCTCCATTTTAATACTATAAAAAATTGTATGAGTACAGATTGCGCACAAAGACGATTATATCATAGGAAGAAATAAAATGAAAGTATTTTTTATACTTCCACCGTTACAGGCCCGTCGTCATCTCCTTCGGCAGTTTCGGCTCCCGCCTCGGCCTCGGCCTGCATCTTAAAATCTTCCATCATCTCAGCTGATATGGTAGGCAGTTCGCCCACATTCTTGACTCCGAAACTTCTCAGAAACTGCTCGGTGGTTCCGAACAGCAGAGGCTTTCCCGGGGCTTCAAGTCTGCCGACTTCCTCTATCAGATCATATTCGAGAAGCCTGTTTATCGCATGATCGGAACTTACGCCCCTTATACTCTCTATCTGTGCACGGGTTACCGGCTGCTTATATGCTATTATCGAAAGCGTCTCTATCACGGTATCCGAGAGAGAATACTGTTTTGCGCTCTTTGAAAGCTTTATAAGATACTCATAGTATTCGCCCTTTGTACCGAGCTGCAGCGCATCGTCAAGTTCGGTGATATTGATGCCGCGGTCGTCCCGTGAATAACGATTGCAAAGCTCCGCTACGGCTGCATCCAGTTCCTCCCGGCTTAAGTTGAGTATCTCGCAGAGCTTTTCTTTTGAGACGGAATTGCCGCTTGCAAAAAGAACAGCCTCTATGGCCGCCGCGGGATTATCGGGCTTTTTCGCAACACTCTCTTCTCCGGCTTCCTCTGCCGCATCATCTCTCATGTTTTCTTCAGCTTTCACATTCTCTTGAACTTCCTCTGATCTGTCATCCGGCCCGCTCTCTTCTGCTTTCACGATCCCTTCGTCCGCCTCTTCAGCATGCTCAGGCTCTGCCGGCTGTTCACTCACATTTTCACCATCCAGTTCCATTTCATTTATTATTCCGAGATCTTCCATCTTATCCTGCTCCTTACAGTATCGCAAAGTCTTCACCGAGACTTACCATAGCCGCATCCTGCGCACGCTCGATCAGTATGTCATCAAAGATATTGTCCTGCTTTATCACTATCTGGCCCATCTTCATCAGCTCCAGTATGACCAGAAAGCTTACTATCACGTCTATCTTTCTGCACTGTTCCTCAAGCAGCTCCCTGAAAGAACATATCTCGTGTTCGTTGAGATAGGCGATTATCTGGCTTTGCTTATTCTCCAGGCTCACTTCATCCTTGGTAATATTTCCGAATTTGGAACGTATCGGATCTATGCGGTCCTCAACCCTCTTCAGTACATCCTGATAGATGCTGTTGAGTTTTTTCAGGTTGAGGTCTCCCACCAGCTTATCATAATCAAGCGGCTCCCTGTATTTGAGTACAGCCTCGGGAATGCTTGGCTGCTTATATACCGCCTTTCCTGCATCGACATACCTGTCCTTAAGCTCATACGCCATGTATTTGTACATCTTGTATTCCAGAAGCTTCTGTACCAGTTCGGCTCTGGGATCCACCTCTTCGCCGCTCTCATCCACCTCTCTGGGAAGCAGCATCCTGCTCTTTATGTCTAAGAGTGTGCAGGCCATGACCAGGAACTCACTCATGATATCCATGTCCTCACTCTCCATCGCCCTTATATAATCCAGGTACTGGGCCGTTATCTCCACAATAGGTATATCATAGATATCCACCTTGTTCTTTTCTATCAGGTGAAGTAAGAGATCCAGCGGTCCCTCGAAAACTTCAAGTTTAACCTGTAATGCCATCTTTCTGCTCCTTTTCCATCTTTACGTATATAAGCTCTGCGGGGTTGAAGAGTCTGAGCGGATAAGTATGTGTTCCCAGACCGCAGCTCACTATCTGCCTCTTTCCTCCCTTATGATAAACACCTCCGCAGTATTTCGGAAAGATCTCCAGCTTCGGACTTATCAGTCCGCCAAACAGCGGCAGTCTCACCAGTCCTCCGTGATAATGGCCGGACATGGAAAGATCCGCACCCCATCCGGTATAAGTAGGTATATACTCCGGATCATGGGCTATGAGCATCTGGTAAAAGTCTTTGGATGCCTTGCCTATCAGCCTTTCCACATCGTTCTCATGCAGCCCCTTTGACCCTTTTTTATAAAACTTTTCCGGCATACACAGGCAGCTTAGGCGTATACCGTATTCATCAAGCTTTATGCTTTCATTGTTAAGGACAACGGCGCCCGCTTCCTTAAACCTCCGCATCATGTCCTCATATTTAAATGAGTATCTCCACTGTTCCCACTTGATCCTTTCCTCATGATTGCCCGGCCCGAAATATACCGGATATTTTTCCGAAAGCTTTTTTATCAGGCTTTCTGCCCTGTCCACACTTCTCTCTATGGAAAAGAACGGATCTTTGGCAGTCATGATATCCCCTGCCATGATGATCATGTCAGGATCAAGCTCATCTATCTTTTCGATCAGCTCTTCATTATCTTTTCCAAAACTCCTGCCGTGCAGATCCGATAAAAGCACGAAATCCAGATCCTTTTTTATCTTAGCGGAATGAAGCAGGTATTTCCTGGTCTTGATATTTGTAAGGTCATGCGTAAGCACACCTGCCAGAAAAGTGATCATTGAAGTGATCAAAAATATTATAGCTTCCAAATCGCCCTCCCATGCACCACATTTTGTGGCGCTCTGACATTTTATCACAAGATATCCCTTTTGTGAAGAAGAAAAACATTATTTCCGTAGAACAAAGCGTTCCGCTTGCGGAACGCTAGCGCCGAGCGCGGTTGCCGAAGGCAACATTTTCCTCTCGCGCGAGTGCGCATCCCGCCCGGAGGGCTTTTTGCTTTATGGAAATTCCAGAGGAATTTCCTATAAAGCAAAA
>JAIKYA010000103.1 GCA_024683645.1 Lachnospiraceae bacterium | reverse complement strand
AACGATCTTGTCCTTTCCGCCTTCAGCCCACTCCTGCTTGATATCGCAGAGAGCTACGGTGTAGCCGTCAACCTGTGCAAACGCTTTTGCGATACCCTGTCCCATGGTACCTGCGCCGATAACACCAACCTTCATTTATGTTTCCTCCTTAAATTATATATTGTTTTCCTTTTTCTGCATGTACGGATTGTCGCTTAGGGCCTCCGCACTTTTTACGGCCTCCATCTCAGCCGCAAGTCTCTCCCGGTCTTTCTTCTCCGCCGCTCTCTTTGCCAGAGCCCTTATTCCAAGTATCACGGCCATGATCAGAGCTACGGCTCCGGGTATGAGCACCAGTGATAGTATTCCTATACTGCCGACAGCCATATCACTTATTTACGAACTCAACTACCTTAACCTTGGTAGGATCGTCCTTCTTCTTAAGGAAATTGCCCATGCCTGCCTTCTGGTCTTCACTCTCGAAGCAGTCACCGAAAAGCTTCTCCTCTATCTCTACAGCCTTGTCGATGGAAACCTGCAGTCCCTCATTTATAGCCTTCTTGCAGTTACGCACTGCGATGGGTGCCTGCTTTGCGATACCTGCTGCCATCTTCTCAGCTGCAGCCATCAGCTCAGCCTGGGGATAAACAGCATTTACAAGACCAATGCGGTACGCTTCATTGGCATCGATATTTCTTGCAGTGTAGATCATCTGCTTAGCCATGCCTGCACCGACCAGACGTGCAAGTCTCTGTGTACCGCCGAAGCCCGGTGTTATACCGAGACCTACTTCAGGCTGTCCGAAAAGTGCGTTCTCGGAGCAGATGCGGATATCGCAGCTCATGGATATCTCACAGCCGCCGCCCAGCGCAAAGCCGTTAACAGCAGCGATAACGGGGATCGGGAAGCTTTCCAGTTTTAAGAACACATCATTGCCCTTCTTGCCGAAAGCTTCGCCCTCTGCCTTTGTGAGGGTGCTCATCTCTCCTATGTCAGCGCCTGCAACGAAGCTCTTCTCACCGGCTCCGGTAAGGATCAGGCAGCGGATCTCGTTTACATCAACAGCATCAAGTGTTGCGTTCAGTTCATCCAGCACCTGTGAATTCAGGGCATTCAGAGCCTTCTCACGGTTGATGGTGATGATGGCATATTTTTCTTTTACTTCATAATTAATGAATTCCATATCTATCTCCTTTATCTTAAATAAGGCGGCTGCTTCGTGCTTCGCACTCCCGCATCCGCTAAAACAGTATTCGCATATCGCTGCATTCACTTCGTTCATGCAGCTTTTATGCTCATGCTGTTTTGGCTTCGCAATGTCTTGATGCCTGATCACACAAGTGTGTCAGGCATCTTGACATTTCTCAGCACTTATTTCAGTACTTCTCTACTATCGTAGCGCAGCCCATACCGCCGCCGATACACAGTGTTGCGAGACCTCTGTTTGATCCTCTCTTAACCATCTCGTGAAGCAGGGTTACAAGTATACGCGCACCGGATGCACCTACGGGATGACCGAGTGCGATGGCACCGCCGTTTACGTTCAGTCTCTCGTCCTTATCCTTGAAGCCGAGATCCTTTGCTACTCCGAGCGACTGTGCTGCGAATGCTTCATTTGCTTCGATGAGGTCGATGTCATCAAGTGTGAAGCCTGTCTTCTTAAATACCTTGCCTACTGCTGCAACGGGGCCGATACCCATGATCGCGGGATCTACACCGCCGAGAGCTCCTGCTACCCAGGTAGCCATAGGCTTAACACCGAGCTCCTTAGCCTTCTCTTCGCTCATGACAACTATTGCTGCAGCGCCGTCATTGATACCCGAGCTGTTACCTGCGGTAACGATACCGTCTGCCTTGAATACGGGTTTAAGCTTTGCAAGTGACTCGGCTGTTGTTCCCTCGCGGGGTCCTTCGTCCGTATCAAATGCGATCACCTCTTTTTTCTTCTTTACATCTACTGCTACTATCTCATCCTTAAACTTGCCGTCTGCGATAGCCTTGCATGCCTTCTGCTGGCTCCATGCTGCGAACTCATCAAGCTCTGCTCTGGTAAGGCCGTACTTCTCCGCTACGTTCTCAGCGGTAACGCCCATGTGATACTGATTGAAAGCATCCCAGAGCGCGTCATTTACCATGGTATCAACGATACCGCCCTGGCTCTGGTTCGGCCACATCATACGATAGCCGTATCTGCCCTGGGGTATAGCGAAAGGAGCCATGCTCATGCTCTCCATACCGCCTGCGATCACTACATCAGCGTCACCTGCAAGGATCATCTGTGCAGCCATATTTACACTGTTGAGGCCTGAGCCGCAGACCACGTTGGTGGTAACTGCCGTTGTCGTGATAGGCAGACCTGCGTTGATCGCAGCCTGACGTGCAACGTTCTGGCCGAGACCTGCCTGTATAACACAACCCATGTATACATGATCCACATCCTCGGGCTTGATACCCGCACGGTTCACTGCTTCCTTTATAACGATCTCCCCCAGTTTTACAGCCGGTGTTGATGCTAAAGATCCGCCCATGGTACCAATAGCCGTACGGCAGGCACCTGCTAATACGATTTTCTTTGACATTGCTCTTCCTCCAATTATTTAGTTGATAAAAAATGGTATCCGGACGCACACAGCGTCCGCATACCATCTTATCATAGTCTAACGGCTTTTGCAAAGGAATTTACAAAAATTTAAAACTTTAATTGTGCAGTTTACATAATGTAAAAACTGCCCTGCTCCCGGCTTTTATACTTCCGGTTCGATCAGGCCGTAAGTGTTGCCCTTTCTCTTGTAAACAACGTTTACCTGATCGGTCTCCGCATTGCAGAATACGAAGAAATTGTGGCCCAGAAGCTCCATCTGTACGCATGCATCCTCGGGATACATGGGTTTGATGTCAAATTTCTTGGAACGGATGATCCTGACTTCCTCTTCATCCATAAAATCCTTCTCAAGAAATTCCTGCTTGAAGCTGCTTGCGTTCTGCTCCTTGTCCGTGAGCCTGGTCTTGTACTTCTTCAGCTGTCTTTCAATGATCTCTTCCACCAGATCGATGGAAACATACATATCATTGCTTACCTGCTCGGAACGGATGATGTTGCCCTTGACGGGTATGGTCACCTCTATCTTCTGCCTGTCCTTTTCGACACTCAGTGTCACATGTACTTCAGTATCTTCCGAGAAGTATTTGGAGAGCTTGCCGATCTTGTCTTCAACAGCACTCTTTAACCCCTCTGTTACTTCAATGTTTTTGCCCAGTATGATAAACTTCATACGTCTACCTCTCTTTCCCCGCATTATGCAGAGTTCTATGATGCATGTATCCGCACTTTGCACAGATACAACTGTATTATACCATAGCTTTCTTCTCTTCGCAAGGTTGGCGAAAATACGCTTAACTGCCCTGACTGCACTTCAGCCGGTATCTGTCATGAATGCATCTGCCGCTCCCGGCCCGGATCATTGCTTCATATTCGGCCGGGATGCCGTATTCCTCGAGCGATTCTTTAAGGCCCTGCCTTGTCAGCGGAGTCACCCTGTAGTAGAAGAAATTCTCAATCGTACGCTGGCATACCTCATCAGGCATATCAAAGGGCAGGAGCTTGCAAGCCGGCTGAAACTTTGTATCCTGACGCTTCAGCTGCCCTGTCAACAGCCTCTCCAGGCTCCATTGATTTTCTGTTCTCAGAAAAAAACGAATATACTGCCGGCAGATATGGCGAAAACCGTGAAAAACTGCATTTATTTCATCACTACCAGCTCGTACTCCCTTGTGCCCACGCCGATCTTCTCGGCATGTTCAAGTGTTTCTGCCCAGGAGACGTTGGGATTGCTGTTGTGCCAGACATCTCCATGATCGTGGAAATGTTCGCTCGCCATGTTGTCGCCAAGCTGGCTGTTTCTGATGGGCTCAGCCTTCTGGCACAGATCGACGCAGGCCTGGTCAAGCGCTACGGGATCAAAAGATGCGAGCATGCCTATATCCGGAAGGATAGGCGCATCATTTTCACCGTGACAGTCGCAGTTGGGAGAAACGTCGGTGATCAGGCTGATATGGAAAGCCGGTCTGCCATGCAGAACTGCAGCCGTGTATTCCGCCATCCTGCGGCCCAGCATCTGTGGTGCATCCCAGTTATCATTCTCTATGGCATCAAAGGCGCAGGCACCGATGCAGCGCCCGCAGCCCTTGCATTTGTCAGGATCGATCCATGCTTTGTTTCCGTCGTAGCTGATCGCGTCGGAGCCGCACTCTTTCGCACATCTTCTGCAACCCCTGCACAGGTCCGTGATCACATGGGGATGACCGCTGTTATGCTGCTGCATCTTTCCGGCACGGCTGCCGCAGCCCATTCCTATGTTCTTGATGGCACCGCCGAAACCTGCCTGCTCATGGCCTTTGAAATGGTTGAGAGAAATCACTATGTCCGCATCCATCACGGCACGCCCGATATAGGCCTCCTTGCAGTATTCGCCGTTCGGTACCGGGACAGTGATATCGTCCGTCCCTCGCAGCCCGTCCGCTATGATTATCTGGCAGCCCGTAGTCACGGTATTAAAACCGTTTATATTCGCACAGTCAAGATGTTCCAGCGCATGCTTGCGGCTGCCCGGATACAGGGTGTTGCAGTCGGTCAGAAAAGGAAGGCCGCCGTTTTCCTTTATCACGTCGGCAACTGCCTTCGCATAATTTGGTCTGAGATAGGCAAGATTGCCCAGTTCTCCGAAATGCATCTTGATGGCAACGAATTTGCCATCCATTTCTATCTTCCCTATACCGGCCATCCTTATCAGCTTTTGAAGCTTGTCCGGAAGACTTACCCCCAGTACCGTTCTGAAATCGGTAAAGTACACTTTTGCTTTATCCATTCCCCTGCCTCCTGCTGTTTTGTATGATTTAGTTTAGCATCATCTTTCTTTTCAAAATCCGCACGCAGCGTTACGCCACACCCGATCATCTGCTGCGCTTAGCGTAATACTCTTTATGCTTCTCATCCCGTTCCTTTTTATCTTTTCGTACGCTGCGGTTCTCTTATTCACTCAGCAATTCTATCGTTACATCACCGTTTCCCAGGGCTTCTTCCAGGATCTCCCTGTCAGCGAGTATATGTCCCAGTCTTGTATAGGTCCATGAATTCGTCCCGTAGAAAACAACTATCTGATCACCGGAATACAGCACGATATCTCCATAAGAAGTCGTGGTCTGCTGATCATTTTCCGGCAGACTGCATCCGAGCGCTCCCACCTGCTCAAAGCCCCCATACATGGACATCTCCACAGTCAGCGGGCACAGCTTCTTCAGAGCCTCTACGCTTTCATTTTCTTCCCACTCAACCGGATACTCCTCGCCATCTATCATCAGGGTCATGGCCTCCGCTGATGTATCATTTATATCTTTTACCGACAGGAGTTCGAGAACCACATTAAGCTCATCATCAACGATCAGACGATATCTGTGATCAAGATTATCCGCTATCGGAGACCTTTCCTCTATGAGTGCTGTAGTCTCACCGGGCTTTATTCCTTTAAAAGTAATGATCACCTGATAACCGGCACCGTTCATTTTTTCATGATCGGCTTTGTTGTATTTCGACCTGCTTTCGCAGGAAGCTATGCTTTCATCGGCGATAACGACATTAAAATCGGGGCCTCCCCCGTCAAAGGAGTCAAAACTTAATGTCGCTGTATTGGCAGCGGGCACATGCTCCTCAGCAGTCTCCTCATACGTGGGTTTTCCGATCATCTCGTCTTCCTCCGTTATCTCATCATCTTTTCCGCATCCGCAGATCATCACGTGCATCAGCAATATAACTGCGCCCAACACTCGGGAAATCCTGTATCCTCTTTTTCCGATCTCAGCCTGCAAATCCGTTCCCCGCACCCGGCACAGAAGCTGTGCTGTCCTTTCCTTATATTTTCCGGACGTTTGTCCCGGCAGCCGTTTCCCATTCCTTGCTCCTGCCATCTTCGGGACGTTATTCATATTCTATCATAAATTCATATTTCCTTCTATAAATATACGTAATTTAACTTCTTCAGGCCAAAGAATATTTACGGAAGCTGATCATTAATATCCATATGGCCATTACATTGCTCTCAGTTGACTCTTTTCGCAATATCTTGATTTACAGTCATCTCCTCTGTGCCTCTCAGTTGACTCTTTTCGCAATATCTTGATTTACAGTCATCCCTTCTCCGGCTCTTGGTTGACTCTTTTTGCTAAAATCTTCTTTGCAGTCCCCACCATCTACCGTCTCGGTTGACTCTTTTCGCGATAATTCACTCTGCAGTCAACTTCTCTCCGGCTCTCGGTGACTCTTTTCGCAATATCTTGATTTGCAGTCGTCCCTTCTCTGTCTCTCGATTGACTCTTTTTGCTAAAATCTTCTTTGCAGTCACCCACCATCTGCCGTCTCGGTTTACTCTTTTCGCGATAATCCACTCTGCAGTCAACTGCCCTCCGGCTCTCGGTTGACTCTTTTCGCAAATATCTTGATTTGCAGTCATCCCCTCTTCGGCTCACAGTTGACTCTTTTCGCAATATCTTGATTTACAGTCATCCCTTCTCTGTCTCTCGGTTGACTCTATTCGCAACATCATGTTTTGCAGTCATCCTCTCTTCAGCTCAAAGTTGACTCTTTTCGCAATATCACGTTTTACAGTCATCTCCTCTGCGCCTCTCAGGTGACTCTTTTCGCAATATCACGTTTTACAGTCATCTGCTCTGTATCTCTGACACCATCATATGAATCACTGCGTCCATATTTCAGAAGGTTTTCGGTGCAGAAACCGTTTACGGTGCAAAGAAAAAATGAACCGATCTCTCAGTCCATTTCGCAGCACTAAAAGTAAAAGATGTCTATTCTGTTATTTGGGATTTTATCGATTCTGTTGCCTCTTGTGCTTCTATAAGATATGTATTGTAGTCTTCTTCCCATGAAGCATATTTTTCATCTCCCCTGTGATCCGGCAGATCATATTCGGTGCACAGATAAGATAACAGCCATCCGGTAACTTTCCCTGCCCCTATATGATTTGCATGATCTTCATTGTAAAAGTCCCGGGAAAAATCCAGTCCGGTCTCGTCAATATACAGATTCATGTTTACGAAAGGTATACCGTATTCCTGTGCGATCTCTGCCATACGCAGATACTCTTTCATATCCGATTCACGACAGCTGTATGGTGTTACCAGAAACATAAAAGGGTATGATTTTGTTTTACAGTATTCCGTTATCTCTCTGAACAGCTGCTCCGACAGCGGAGACAGTTCTCCGGCTTCCATGTTCTCATCAAATGAAGGTTCAGCGATCACAGACCATTTGGGTGACATACTGTATCCCTTAATACACAGCCCTTCCGTATCCCTGTCTACGCGATTATCAGCCATTTCCCAGTTTATCGGATTCAGCAGGGCATCATAATGATCATGATAATATATCAGATCCAGCTGGTACTCCAGTTCCTGCGACAGACTTCTGTCATATATCCTGCAGAAACGCCGGATCATTCCGGCCCTGGATATTCCCAGATCGAGAGAATCCGTATAATATCTTACCTTATCGTATATTTCTTCATCTCCTGTTTTTCTGCTCAAAAACCTTCTGGCATCGATCACAAGAAGTTTTGGAGTCTGCCTTTTCTCTATCTCTTTTATTGCAGGTATATAGCAGACTGCCGTCATGCTCGCACTGGCATAGTCAAAAGAAGTGATGCCGGCCTCTTTCCATGCATATAAAGGATCCCAGAAACGGTATACGGAGCTCGCTCCGAGAAAGATCACATCATCAGTATTTTTTTCTTCAAGCAAAAACCCCTGAACGGTACGTCTCTGATTTATCTTTGTCTCCCGAAAAAGATATGTAAAAAATACAAATACTCCGGCAGCCAACAGCAAAAAAACAATACAGTGCACAGCGTTCTGCAGTTTTTTATTTTTCTCTGACATTTATTTCCCTCAAAAGTTTCCTCTGCAGCTTTCCGTTTGAAGTCCGTGGTATTTCCTCGATGCGATATATTTTCTTTACCATCTTGTTTGCATCCAGACATAACTTTAAGAAACTGCTGATATCCTCATTTTTTACCTCCCTGCCTTTCTGAAGGGAGTAAAAGAGTACCGGTATCTGACCGGCAGATGCATCACTTATTCCTACACATGCGCAATCAGCTATTCCATCTATTGTTTTTACTTTTTCTTCTATTTCTTCGGGAGTGATCTTTATCCCCATATAATTGATCACATCATCTCTGCGTCCGAGAATAAATACTCTTCCCTCTTTATCCATATATCCTTCGTCTTTCGTGTACACGACTCCTTCGCGCAAAACTTCCGCCGTTTTTTCCGGATCATTATGGTAGCCTCTCATGTTCATCTTTCCGGCACTGGCTAACAGGCCCGTCCTATTTTCGGAAGTTTCGATCTCATTACCTTTTTCGTCGGTGAAAAAGATATGTGCATTTCTGGCTTCCCTTCCTATACAGTGCTTTGCATCATCAGCGCTGTTGAAATTCAGCACACAGCTTCTTCCGGATTCCGTAGAGCCGTAAAAATTATATAATCTTATGTCCTGAAAAGCTTTTTTTATCTGCTCCTTCAGTTCTTCGGGAAGTGCCGCAGTCCCTATCTGTATATAATCCAGCCTGCTTCCCACCTCCGTGAAGTCTCCTTTTGTAAGCCGCAAAAGTACAGTCATCACTGTAGGAGAAAGATCCATAGCCGTAACACGGTATTTTTTTAACAGTTCCCATATTCCCGCTATGTTCCTGATACCATCAGTCAGCACTACACTTCCGCCGCGATAGAAATTGGCATAACAGCACCGGAGACCGTGAGAATGGCTCACAGCCAGCGGGATCCATTCCATATTACCCTCCCGCATTTCCGTACCGAATGCAATATTTTCCGCCAGCGCAATATTTGCGGCATGCGTGATCTCTATACCACGCGGTGTTCCTGTTGTACCTGTGGTGAATAATATCTCTGCCAGATCTTCCGGATCGGGCATGGTATGCTCATGACCGGAGGAAGTCTGTTTTTGCAGATCCTGATAGCCCACTGTCTTTATTCCGCATCTGTCATCTCCTCTGCAGATAAAGAGTGAAGGCTCTGTATCCCTGCGTATCATATCCAGGCGTTCAGCGGAATACCCGTGCTCAACCGGCACAAAAACCGCATTTGCCAGCTGGATTGCAAGACCGGCGATGATATAAGCTATATCCTGCGTACACTCTGCAAGAACAGTATCTCCCTTTTTGACATTCGCATTTTTAATGACATCTGCAGCTGTCTTTATCCGCTGCCATGCTTCTTTGTATGATATGCTCTCATTCATATCGGCCGCAAATGGCTTATCCTCTTTCTTTTCGGCTTCCTCCCGGATAATGTGCAAAATCGTATCTCTCATCGATCCTCCTTAAAAATCCATATAAACAAAATCTACAGCATCAAATCCCGGACCGTATTTTCCGAAGATCACAACCGCATATAGCGCTGCAATATAGATTAACCACCTTAACGGAAGTACAAATCCTGCTATTCCTTCGCGTATCATCACGCCCCGCTCCTTAAGTATCGAAACAGCAAACTGAATAAGCAGTGCAACCGATATTATCGCATAATCCCATACTGTCCATCCCAGGATCACTCCGTTCTCATTAACGACTTTGCCTATGCCAAAATGAAAAAACAGATTCTTAAAGATCACAACAGCCGCATCCAGTGACGGTGCACGTGTGATGATCCTGGGGATTATCCCTGCGAGCAGAAATGTGCGCAGCATCTGAAACAGCCGGAAACATTTTGAATTATCGTTTATACGGGCCGCTTCTTTCCATTTTCTGAAATAAGGTCGGAGAAGTACCCCCATTGCTATGATGCCGCCCTGCCATAGTGCCCAGAGCATATAATTCATTCCTGTTCCGTGCCACAGCCCTGTGCATAACCATACAACGGCCAGCGCCGATAAGGTCACGGCATTTTTACCGGCATCGCGTCCTTTCTTTTCTCTGAAATAACGTGACAGTTTTTTAACCGGCTTTGATGCAGACACGGGCATTCCCACATAATCGCGAAACCAGTGACCCAGAGTCATATGCCAGCGCCGCCAGAATTCATCCACAGATCTTGAAAAATATGGCTGTCTGAAGTTTTCTTCCAGTTCTATGCCGAAAATCTGTGCAGCTCCGGCAGCTATATTCACACAGCCGGCAAAATCCGTATAAACCTGTATAGCATAAAAAAATACTGCAGCAAACAGTACTGCACCGTATTGCTCCGTATAATCAGAGATCACATTTTCCACAAACAGCCCCAGTCTGTCTGCGATCACAAGTTTTTGAAAAAGCCCGTAAAGTATCCTCTGTATTCCGAATGTGACTCTTTTATATGAAAACTCATGCCCCCGTGCCAGCTGCGGCGCAAGCTTCTGATACCTTGGTATCGGTCCCTGCAGAATATGCGGAAAGAAAGAGATATACAGCAGGAATCTGAAATAGTTCTTTTCAGGCTCATAACGCATCCAGTATATATCCAGCAGATATCCCACTGCAGAAAACGTGTAATATGAAAGTCCCAGAGGAACGACGATCGAACCTCCCGGAATGAACAGGCGATAGAATTTTGTAAAAGCCAGAAACCCAACCAGCAAAAAAAGTGTGATAAAAAGTATAAGACGTGAAAACGTTTTTTTCTTCTTTCTGTCGGTTCCTCCCAGTATGAGAGCCGCAACAAAACACAGAAAAGCACTGCCAAGAAGATATGGCAAAGCCTCTGTTCCGGCTGCTGTATAGAATACAATGCTGGCAGCAAGAAGCCCGATCCAGCGTATCCTGATCGGAAGCAGATAATATATTATCGCAGCTACACCCAGAAAAAAGAAGAAGAAAAAGGATGTAAAGCTCATCATCATGCTCCCAGTTTTTCTACCAGTCTGCAGATCGCATCTATATCATTGAAATTCTCTGCCTTTATCTCTTCCATTTCAATTGAAATGCCAAAAGTATCCTCCAGTTCCGTGATCAGTTCCATCAGCTCCAGAGAATTAAGTATCTCATTATCGATCAGACCGCTTTCATTTTCTATATTGGCATCATCTGTGACGATCCGAAGTATCTCTACAATTTTTTCTTTCATTTTGTTTCCTCTCCAATCTTTAATGTCATATATTTTTCCCGAATATCAGAGTTATCTCCGTTCCTTCTCCGATAACACTGCTGACCTCTATATCTGCATTATGAAGTTTCAGTCCGTTTCTCACTATCGACAGCCCCAGTCCCGATCCTCCGGCGTTCCTGGAGCGGCTCTTGTCCACGCGGTAAAATCTATCAAATATCCTGCTCTGTTCATCTTCGGATATTCCGATACCGGTATCGCATATCTTTAATTCCGCAGTTTCTTCTTTTTCCTGTGTACGGATAACGATACTTCCGCCTTTTTTGTTGAATTTGACTGCGTTATCGCAAAGGTTGGAAATTATGCTTTCCAGAATTTTACGATTTCCGCGTACTCTGGTTTCACTGCCCTCTACTTTGATGGAAATATCTTTCCCTGCTGCGATAACACTGTATCGTTCAGCTACTTCGTAAGATATCTCCCGCAGATCACATTCTTCAAACTCTAAAGTTTTTCCATTTTCGTCCATTTTCGCCAGTTCTATGATATCGTTGGAAAGCATGATCAGACGATCACACTCTTTCCCGATAGTCTGTGCATAATCCCTTACATTTTCATCTGAAAGATCACCTTCAGATAACAGTTCGGCAAAGCCCCTGATAGTTGTCAGCGGAGTTTTTAATTCATGTGAGATATTGGAAGTATATTCGCGGTGTACCGTATCATGCTCTTCCAGTTCTCTTATCATTGAATGTTTTAGCTGATTTTGCTGCTGATCTATTTTTTCCAGCAAAGGTGTCAGTTCCGCATATATCATGTTTTCGCCCGGATGCTCCATATCTATTTTCTCCAGAGGCTCCATTATTTTACGGACTGCATGTTTAGAAAGGATCAGCGACAAGAAAACTGCTACTATAAATATCAGTATCACCGGAAACAACATGCGTAAAAGAACAGACCATACGGAATCCGATTTTGCTGTAATACGGAGAACGTAACCGTTTGAAAGAAGCCTGCTGTAGACAAACCTGCTTTTGGTAATACTTTTTGTTGAGAGAGTTGCCATACCTTCACCGGTCTCCATCGCATCAATGACCGAAGGTCTGTCAGACTGATTTCCCATATTTTCGTGATCATTGAAATTGGTATATATAACTCTTCCGTCCTCGTCTATCAGCGTTATGTGTCGATGTACATCCTCAAGCACTTCCAGGAATGCAACGCCTTCATCCTCTATTCCCGTAGACATGATATGCATCTCGTTTTTCAGTTCTTCCATCACCTGAGCTTCTATCACCGGATAAAGTACTGCCAGTGATAACAGCAGAGACAGAAAGGCTACAACGGCGGCAGCTGTAAAGATGTGAAAAAAAATCTTTTTCTTCACCGGTCATACCTCCATCTTATATCCTATACCCTTTACAGTCACAATATATTCACCGGCTCTTTTTAATTTCGCACGCAGGTGACGGATATGAACATCCAATGTTCTGGATTCTCCGTATCCTTCTCCCCACACTTCCTCTATAAGGTCCATCCTCTCGCATACTGCCCCCTTCGCTCTCATCAGTATTTCCAACAGCTGATATTCTTTGAAAGAAAGAGCTATCTCCTCATCATTTACACTAACAGAGTGTCTGTCTGTATTCATAGACAGCTCTTTTATTTCAAGCAGCTCCTGTCTTCCGCTGTTTTCTCTCTGTGTTCTTCTCAGGACCGCCCGTATACGGGATACCAGTTCCACAATACTGAAGGGTTTTGCAATATAGTCGTCAGCACCGAGATCCAGCCCTTTGGCTCTTTCATATTCTCCGTCGATTGCTGTTACCAGGATAATCGGCAGATTTTTTGTTCTTGTATCTTTGCGAAGATTTAACAAAACCGTCAGTCCGTCCTCTTCCGGCAGCATCACATCCAGCAGGACCAGCTCCGGGATTTTTTCCTCAAGTGCACGTTTAAAATCCGAAGGTTTCTCGAATCCCATTACCTCAAAGCCCTCTTTTTTCAGGGCGATCTGTATAAGCTTTTGTATATTCTGATCATCCTCCAGCAGATATATCATCTGTTTTGTTTTCCTCTCTCATGTATATGGCGTCTCTCATCTTTTCCCATTCTTCACCCCAGCCCGGTATGTTAGGTGTTGCCGGTTTAGGCAGATGGTTTATCTCATCAAAGATGATCTTTCCGCTGTGTGAAAGTATTACGGATCTGGTCCCGAGTATCAGAGCTTCCTGAATATTATGCGTTACAAAAAGGATCGTACAGTCCTCCTGCGCAACTATATCCAGCATTTCATTCTGTATCTCACGCCTCGTCAGGGCATCCAGTGCGGCAAAGGGTTCATCCATCAGTATAAGGTGGGGCTTGAGTGCCAATGCTTTTGCTATAGCCACTCTCTGTTTCATTCCTCCGGACAGCTGATGCGGATAATAATTCTCATAGCCTGATAAACGCACTTTCTTTAACGCTTCCGATATCATCTGCCTGCGCTGCTCCTTATCTTTGATGCCTTTCAGTTTAAGCGGATCACCTATGTTCTTTTCGACGGTTTTCCACGGGAACAGCTGGTCAAAGGTCTGAAATACCATTATAGTATCATCTCCGGGGCTTTTTTTCAGTTTACCGTTGATATATATCTCTCCTGTATGATTCTCAAAACCGGCGATGCAGCGCAGCAAAGTCGTCTTTCCGCATCCGGATGATCCGAGGATACAGAGGAATTCGTTTTTCTTCACATTCAGTGAAAAATCTTTAAGGATCTGTCTTTTCCCCGTCTCATCGTCATATTCCTTTGTAAGATGGGCGATCCTTAAATACGCATCTTCCGTCACTGCTTCATCCCCCATTTTTTTATCGTATGTTCCTCGATCGGTCTGAATATTCCATACTGTACAGCCAACCCGATAATGATTATAACTATCAGTGTGGCATACATTTCCGCGTTGTTCATGTTTACCCTCATCTGGTTGATATACAGTCCTATGCCCGGCGCCGCTGCGATACCGAATATCATCTCTGCCGAAATCAGACCTCTCCACGCCCTTGCCCAGCCTACTTTCAGACCCGAGATCAGATATGTCACCGAGGCGGGAAGGTAGATCCCGAAAAGCAGGGACATTCCGCTCAGGCCAAGATTCCTGCCTGCTTCGATGTATATCTTCGGAACTGCCCCAAAACCATCCAAAGTGTTACGGCTCATAGGCCATATCACGGCATGTACGACCAGGAAAACGATTACTCCGGGAGTTACGCCGAATATCACGATAACTACCGGAAGAACAGCCACTCCCGGAAGAAGATCACAAACAGTCACCAGAAAATTATATGCATGATAAAAGGTCCGGCTTATCATGCATATTCCCGAAAAAACAAACGCCAGGATTATCCCTGTGATCAATCCCAGCGCAAGTATCATCATTGAGTTTCCGATATAAAGCCATAGAGAATGGCCGGCATACCCGAATACAAAATTCTTTACAAAAGCTTCCGCTATCTGTTCCAATGGCGGAAAGATCAGTGATGAACGCGGGCCGAGGGCCTCCGCTTTTGCCGCGATCTCCCAGACTATTAACAGAATGGCAGAAAAAAATATCTTAACTGTTACTCCGTATGCGTGATCCGATCGTTTTTCTTTCACCGGATTTAATTTCCTTCCACGTTATCAAAAACAATGTCCCTGTATGACGCAGGTGCATTATCCACAAATCCGTTTTCTCCCATAAACACCGCAAGTTCATAGAGATTGCTTGTGTAGGAATGATAGCTTCCCTTACCGTATAATGCGATTTCTTCCTCCACGGTATTTCCGTCCGGCTCAGCTGTTATCGCTGCAGCCTTTGCAGGATCGGAATTGATAAGATCTATTCCTCTCTGTATCCCTTCACACAGAGCCTTATACAATTCAGGATCCGTATCATGCAGTTTTTCGGAAGCAACACCTACTATGAAAGAATCATCAACGGTCCAGGCAGCGGAAACTTCCGTAAGCTCGTGAAGCTCTCCGTTTTCTTCCTCCTTAAATATATAAGGACTGCTTGTAAGATGACATGATACGATCCCCGATTCGAGTGAAGACATACCATCCGGGTGTTTCATTGCAACAATGTTCGCATCGAGAGCATGCGCATCAAGTCCGTTTTCCACCAAGGCCTTTCCCAGTATTATATGCTGGATGCTTCCTATATTAACAAGTGCTATCTGCTTATCTGTTCCTGCCAGATCTTTCAGCGAATTCACGCCGGCATCATTTGTCATCATACCGTGTCTCTGTCCCGAAAGATTTGAAAAGATGCGGTATCCCACGCCTTTGGTCACTCCGGTTATCGCCGGTGCAACTCCCATAAAGCCCCCATCCAGTTCGCCTGCGGCGATACCGGTATTTATATCTGCTCCCGAACTCATCTGATTCCAGGTAACTGTTACTTCATTTCCCGTAGCTTTCCTGTATGCCTCTTCTATATACCCTTCATGCTCGGCTATCACTGCCGGTGCATATGCAAGACCGTACTGATAAGCCAGAGACAGCGTTTTTGTCTCTTCGGCTTTTCCACAGCCTCCCAGCATAAAAGTTCCCAATAACATTATAAGCAGGAGTGCTCTTCTTCTTTTCATTTTATTCTGTCCTTTCACTGGATATCCTATAATATTTTATTGATATTTATGCGAAAAACAAGCGAAACACCCAAGAGTTAATATAGAATTAACATTGTAAGCCATTGCGCCATACTTCGCGATTCACGCATTTTTGACAGTCAGTTTAAAACAGCATGGGTACAAAGAAAAAAGAACCGATCTCTCAGTTCCTATCGCAGTACCTCCATGATCAGGCCCCGGAGCTGCCCGTTTTATTCTGCGGGTATCATGATGACCGCAGCCTGGCTGCCACGCTCCCCGAGCGTATAGCGGTGGGACCAGTATTTATCGGGCATACACATGGTACACTCATCTATGAGTTCGATATTTCCGGCTTTAAGTCCGCTTCTTAACAGACACTTTTCCAGCACTCCCTTAAGATCCAGCATGTATTTGCCGTTGTCTTTCTTTGTATAAAGCTCCGAAGCCTCGTCTTTCAGCAGTTCCCGCACCGCTTCGATCACTTCCGCTCCCACTTCAAAGCAGCATCTGCCTATCGCAGGACCTATGCAGGCTCTGATCTGTTCCGTTTCCGCGCCGAGAGAGCACATCTTCTCTACGGTATATTTTTCTATATCCAGTACGGTGCTCCTCCAGCCGGAATGCACGGCAGCTGCTACACGGTTCTTTTCATCTGCAAGCAAAAGCGGAATGCAGTCTGCCGTAAAGACAGCCAGCGGCACTCCTGCCTCCTTAGTGACATAAGCGTCTGCTTCAAACAGCTCATCATATCCGTATGCTGCTCTTGCATCTTCCGCTCCGACGATCAGCACGTTTTTCCCGTGTACCTGCTTCCCGCATACAAACTTTCCCGTTTCTATGCCGCAGGCCGCAAAAAAACGTCTGTAGTTTTCCTTCACATTCTTTTCATCATCGCCGCGGTTCATTCCGAGGTTCAGCGATTCAAAGATCCCGTTGCTGACTCCGCCCCGTCTGGTGGAAAAGCCGTGAGGGAAGGTTATTATCTTTGACCTTACGATTTCCGCATTCTTCATATCAGAGAATTCCGTTTTAAACAGAAGCTTCAGGCTTTTTTTTCTTCATTTTCTCCGGAGCCTTTAAGCTTCCCTGATTACCGTTAAAGCTGCCCGCCACGAAAAATCTCGCAGGTGCGATGAGCATCCCTATCAGTACTCCGATAAGCACAAGACAGATACCGCTAAGTGTAAGCTCCGCATTACTGCTTTCACCGTTTTTGATCCTGCAAAACAAATCTTTCATCGTTCCACACTCCTTATCTGATATTAATTTTTTATTGACAGTATTATAACAAGCCGGCAGCCTGCCAATACTCTTTAACATTGAAATCATTTTTTCATAACGATCGTTCTCCGCCGGCTGAATTTTCCGGTATAGTATTTTCTTCGCAGTATGAAAGATAATGTCGTCCGACGATACGTTCTGTTTCTTTCATCTTCATAAACTCTTCGACAGGGATCTCACAGTCATTAAATACCAGCTTCGAATCCGTTTCGTTCAGATGTGTGATAAATAAAGAAGCCGGCCTGTCTGCTGCCGCAAAGCCCGGATATATACGCTCCGCTTCCAGCAGATCCTCATGTATGGGTTTATAAAAAGTATCAACACTCACATGCTTTGCATAGCGTATCGCTCCCTGCCAGTTATTTGAAACGTTTGTGATATCGACGCCAACACTGCCGAGATCTTCACGCGCACATTCACAGGGCAGCGCTCCCGCGCCGTGTCTGGTCACATAGCTCCTGCTCACGTAGCAGGCTTCATCAAGTTTAAGTTCCGCCTTTTTTAAAAGCAGCACCACATTATGCAGTCCTGTTCTTGAAGCCGTCACATGAGGTGCGAATTCATTATTCTCACCATCGAGCAGCAGACCCTGACCGCTTTCAAACACAAGGTTTTCCTGCTCTCTGAGAAAAGCCGTTTCATCCTCGACCGGTATCACACTCTCCGCAGCACATAGCATTTCTTCCGCAAGGTTTTTGAGGACTGTTTCCGAAGAGAGCATTTCCATATACTCTGACTCATACCCATCCAGCCCTGCTTCCGATATTCTCTTCCTTCCGTATTCATTCCGTATGCGGCTGAGTTTTGCTGCAAGTGACTCCGCACTCATACCGAAGACATCACGTGCAAACAGTCCGAAACCGGCAGCCGTACGTATGCTGCCTTCGTTTATGCCCATGCCGCAGCTTCCGTG
>JAIKYA010000100.1 GCA_024683645.1 Lachnospiraceae bacterium | reverse complement strand
CACTTTTCAAGTCCGGGCCAAAAGTATATCGTCTCAAACGCTGTAGCAAGATCGTATGTGTTATCCTGCAGATTTAAGGCAGATACATCTCCCTGTTTTACCTCAAGCCTGCCTTTTTCGATCATATCCTTGTTGTATTCGGCTGCCTTCGAAACAGAAAGCTCCGAATAATCCACTGCCGTCCCTTTCGCAGACGGGTACTTCTTAAGAAGTTCCCCGACATTTCTTCCCCCGCCGCATCCAAGATCTGCGAT
Source organism: Lachnospiraceae bacterium (assembly GCA_024683645.1). Lineage (GTDB taxonomy): Bacteria > Bacillota > Clostridia > Lachnospirales > Lachnospiraceae > NK4A136. The sequence goes on along the minus strand of JAIKYA010000100.1, from coordinate 3,027 downwards.
TCGTTCCGGTGCGATCGTCTTTAGATGCGACAGCCCCCAGTCAGCCATCTTTGCATGGCCGGAATTCATGCCGCTTAACATCATCTTGCCAAGCGTGCCCTCAGGCTTTCTTGTCTGGCTCACATAATCCTTAAACAAACCCATACTTACAACCTCCTTTAGATGAATGCTTTCTATATCCAAGTGTCATTTCAGCAATTTCGTTGTACTCTTAACACCGATAGCTATCGTTGAAGCATTATGCAGAAGGGCTGATGTTCCCGGCGGGATAATACCCAGTAATCCCAGTAGGATGAGACCGGTATTGAAACCCACGATCGCTTTGTAATTGAAACTGATCCTCTCCATCAGCCGGTCGCTCAGTTTCTGTAGAACAACCAGGCTGTAAAGGTCATCTGAGCTTATCGTGATATCGGCGATCTGTCTGGCGATCTCTGCCCCTTCACTGATTGCAATACCTGCATCCGAGGCAGAAAGCGCCGGCGAGTCGTTGATCCCGTCTCCGACCATTATAACCTTTAAACCTTCTTTCTTCTTATCCTCCACGTATCGGGATTTATCTTCCGGAAGCACTTCTGCATGGCATTCATCCACACCGACGATACCTGCGATCCGTTTCGCCGTACGCTCACTGTCACCTGTCATCATGACGATACGGGTTATGCCTGCGTCTTTGAGTGCACTTACCACTTCTTTCGCATCATCCCGAACCGGATCCTCAATAAGGATCACGGCAGCAAGTTTTCCGTCTTTTGCATAATACAAATGAGAATACTCATCCGGCAACTGATCGAATTCGCTTTTTTTGTTATCGGGTATGGTCACGCCCTCATCCTCAAATACAAAATGGAAGCTGCCGATAATAGCCCTGCAGCCGTTTATCTTAGACGATATTCCATGCGCCACAACATATTCTACCTTAGTGTGCAGTTCATCATGCGTAAGATGCGCATCTGCTGCCGCCTTTACCACAGCGTTTGCAATGGAATGCGGGAAATGTTCTTCAAGGCATGCCGCTTCACGCAACAGCTCATCACTGTCTTCTCCGTTAAATGAGATTACTGCTTTTACTGCAGGCTGTGCTTTGGTAAGTGTACCTGTCTTGTCAAATACGATCATATCCGCTTCAGAAACCGCTTCCAGGAATTTCCCTCCCTTAACGGTAACTCCATATTCTCCCGCCTCCCTGATGGCAGACAATACGGAAATAGGCATCGCAAGCTTAAGGGCGCACGAATAATCAACCATCAGTACAGATACAACCTTCGTGATATTCCGGGTAAAAAGGTATGTCAGCGCCGCTCCTGCAAAAGTATACGGAACAAGCCTGTCCGCAAGACCTTCAGCCTTACTTTCCAGACCTGATTTCAGCTTTTCGGACTCTTCGATCATCCGAACGATCCTTTCATATCTACCGTTTCCGCCTGTAGCTGTTACACGTATCGTAACCTCACCCTCCTCTACGACAGTCCCGGCAAATACGCTTGCGCCTTCCGCTTTTCTTACAGGAATTGCCTCACCGGTCATGGCAGCCTGATTTATCAGTCCGTCGCCTTGCACTACTACGCCGTCGAAGGGTATGATATTCCCCATATGAACCACTACAAGATCTCCGGTATTGATCTTGTCGGCATCCGTCTGAATCACTTCCTCGTTCTCGATCTTCCAGACGCTGCTGATATTCAGGGACATCTGTCTTGCCAGATCCGTGGTGCATTTCTTATGCGTCCATTCCTCCAGGCTGTCCCCTATATCAAGAAGGAACATGACCGAAGACGCCGTAGAATAATCTTTTACCAATGCAGAAGCACTTATTGCTACGGCATCGAGAATCTCTACTTTGAGTTTTTTCTCAGGAATTGTCTTAAGCCCCCGCCAGATATAACGCAGACATTTTATGCAGGTTAATACTGTCCTTGCCGGAGCCGGCAAAAACAACTTTTTTCCGTAATGCCATACGACTGACAGTACGATCTCTTCGTAATACTCTGCATTCATCTGCCTTGAAGAGCTTTCGAAGAAGCTTTCCGGCACATCTGTTTTCTCATAGGAATACTCTCGTATGATCCTTATAATCTCATCACGGCTTCCGGAGTACCTGATAACAGCGTCCGCTGTACGCTCATAGACAGTCGCCTTATCTATGCATCCAAAGCTTTCAAGATAATAAAGAAGTGTATCAGCTTCCCTGAAACTAAAACGCGGTTTCCTGAAATGGATGCGCATCCTTCCGGGAATATCATGTTTTATAACGGCATTCATTACTCACACTCTCCATTCACGCTTCGGTGATCTCTTCTTTGATCTCAGAATCCTGTTCCTTCTCTGCCCTGTCATGATTGATCTGCTTTGCGTCCTCATAAATATCCTGACAGTTTTCCTGAAGGATCGTTGCCTGATCCACTACAACATCCTTTGCCCGAAGAACCGCTGCGGTGCAATGTGTATAAACCTTCTTTGCATCCTTGCTTGACAGGATTTTAACTCCCGCTGTCCCTGCCAATACTCCTCCTGCGAAAATACCCAATTTGCTCCAATTCATTTTGATTTCTCCTTTCTCTTAAGTTGATATTCTTAGTGAAACTGAGTTACCTCTAAACAGATAATGCATACATTCTATATCCTCGTTTCTCCATGATTTTTTCAAATTCGTTCACACACAATTTCAAAACAATGAGCATATCCACGCTGCCAAAGCAGAGACCGCTGGGAATATGATCAAAAGCTTTATCAACTGACTCTTTATGTTGTATCCGTACCTTCTGCCTCGGGCCACACTCTCAATTTCAGGAAAATAGAATTGGAAGAAGTGAAACTTCATAAGCAAAAAGTAATCGAAACAGATCATGTCATAAATCTTATAGATCGTAAATATCACAACAAACCGTGTAAAGAATTGCCAAAAGGAATACTCACTTCTAAATCCGTCCCAAATGGAGATTACTCCCACACCAAGTATCAGCAGAAAGCTGAATACAATGAATGTCCAGCCTATGGCTTTTGCTCCGTAAAACAGTTCCTTATCCC
>JAIKYA010000087.1 GCA_024683645.1 Lachnospiraceae bacterium | reverse complement strand
CAAACGACAAAACTCTTTTCGTTTTGGCGTTTGCTGCGCCGGATTTTGGGCGCTGAAAGCGGCATGTTTCCTTACAAAATCCGTGCGCATCCTCGCGGAGCGTTATAGTAAGCGCAATGATTTATTGCGCTTACTATAATTTAATGGAAACAGTCTTCCGTTACTGCGGCCTGATGCAAAGCGGTTTTCCGATGAAAATGTAAAGCCGCTATAATGATCAGGATCCGATAAATTCAAGTATCTCTTCAAATACTCTCTGATGCTCCGGTTCATTAAGGATCTCATGGCGCATGTTTTCATATCTTTTTCCGGATACATTCGTATAGCCCTGTTTTTTCAGCAGATCCATTGCTGAGTTGAAGGCTTTTTCATCTATTCCGCAGGGATCGTCGGCTCCGGAATAAAACCTTATGGGAAGAGAAGGATTTTTCATGGCACAGCCTTTTTCGGTATATGTAAGGATAGTGAGTTTCACCAGGTTTTCAAAGCCGTTCAGGGTAAAAAGATAATTGCATAAGCGGTCTGCATTATAAGCCCTGACAGCTGCCGGATCGGAATTTACCCAGGAGTGGGGAAGACCTTCATTCTTAAATTTTTTTTCATAGTTACCCATGACAAGTTTAGCAATAAACTTATTCCGTTCACGTTCCCCGTTTAGTATCCGGAAAAGTTTTACCATCAGCAGTCCCGGTTTTGCTCCGGGTAAAAGGGACGGGCAGCCTATTACTACCAGTTTACTGATCTCCGAATCGTATTTCCTGATATAGCAGCGTACAGCCATGGACCCCATGCTGTGTCCCGCAAGGATAAAAGGGAGGTCTGTTTTTCCGCTGAGTCCGGCTGTGTATTGTTTTATATCAACGGTGATATCGTGAATATCTTCTATCAGCGCCTTATAGCCGCCCTCATAAAAGTATCCGAGATCATCCGGAGCTTTTATGCTCTTACCGTGACCCCTGTGATCGTGTATTATGCAGATATAACCGTGGGCACACAGATATTCGATAAAAGGAAGATATCTTTCCTTATACTCATTCATTCCGTGAACGAGCTGGACTATACCTTTTATTGCTGACGGATCATCGGGTTCAGCTCTCAGCACGGATAAAGGCAGAGCGTCCGAGGAAGACTTAAGGATATAAGAATAATCTTTCATAACAGTACCTCCGATCAACATATACAGGCAGTATGGCTGCCGGATCTGTCCGGCCCCGACATCATTATATCATATATCAGGTTTTTATATGTATCCGCTTTGGATCTTTCAAACAGACGGTTTTAAACTTGACTACTCTTTTGAGCATTTGTTAAACTTAAATTCATAAGCATGCAAATCAAATACGGGGGTGACAATACTATGGATGATCGTTTCTATGCTTCATGGGATCTTATGAATTCTTTTTTAACTGATGCATTCTGCGGTTACGGCGTACCGAAAGAAGACGCCGCGATCTGTGCCGATGTACTGCTCGAGTCTGACAGAAGGGGTATAGAAAGCCACGGATGCAACCGTTTCAAACCGATATACATTGACAGGATCAAAAAAGGAACGCTTCTTCCCGTCACAGATATTGAGATCGTAAAAGATACGCCTACTACGGTCGTTATGGATGCACATGACGGTATGGGCATGGTCGCAAGCCATAAGATGATGGAAATGCTGATCGAAAAAGCGAAGAAATATGGTATGGCCGGCGGAGCGATCAGAAATTCCACGCATTACGGTATCGCGGGCTATTGGACCACTATGGCCTCGAAAGAAGGACTTATCGGTATCACCGGGACCAATGCGAGACCCTCCATAGCGCCGACTTACGGCGTGGAAAACATGATGGGAACCAATCCGCTTACCTTTGCGCTGCCTACCGATGAAGAGTTTCCCTTCTGTCTTGACTGTGCGACTTCGATAGTTCAGAGAGGACGGATAGAGTATTATGCCAGGGAGGGAAAACCTACACCGGCCGGTACAGTCATATCCGAGAACGGAGAGGCGATGACAGACAGCGAAGAGATACTGAAAGCTCTTGTTGACGGAACAGCAGCACTTGCGCCTCTCGGAGGAATAGGAGACGAGCTGGCAGGTTATAAGGGATACGGATACGCAGCGGTTGTGGAGATACTTTCCGCAGCCCTTGCGGGAGGCAGGTTCATGAAAGCACTGACAGGAGTTGATGAGAATGGAAAACCGGCTATGTATCATCTGGGGCATTTCTTCTTTGTTGTCGATCCGGATGCTTTCTGCGGGAGAGACGTGTTCAGAAAAACCGCAGGGGATATTTGCAGGGCACTGCGTGCATCAAAGAAAGCTCCGGGAAGTGACCGTATATATACTGCCGGTGAGAAGGAATACCTGGTATGGCTGGAAAGAAAGGAAAAAGGTGTACCGTTAAGCAGATCGGTCCAGAAAGACATTATAGAGGTGCGCGATGCACTTGGTCTGCCTTACAGCTTTGATTTTGAATAACGGAGGGCTTACAAGATGGCAAGATATATAATGGCGCTTGACGCCGGGACAACATCCAATCGATGCATACTGTTTAACGGAAACGGGGAGATAGTATCCCTGGCCCAGAAAGAGTTCACCCAGTACTTTCCGCAATCAGGCTGGGTCGAGCATGATGCAAATGAGATATGGCTCACACAATATGCAGTTGCTTCAGAGGCTCTTTCAAAAATAAATGCAAAGGCTGAAGATATAGCGGCTATCGGGATCACTAACCAGAGAGAGACAACGATAGTATGGGACAGGGAAACAGGCGAGCCGGTCTGTCATGCGATAGTATGGCAGGACAGAAGAACGGCAGATTATTGTGAAACGCTTGTAAAGAAGGGCTTGTCCGATAAGTTCCGTGAAAAAACCGGACTTGTGATAGATCCGTATTTCAGTGCAACCAAGATAAGATGGATACTGGAGAATATCCCCGGAGCACGAAGAAAAGCGGAGGAAGGAAAACTTCTTTTCGGAACGGTAGAGACCTGGCTGATATGGAAACTGACATCAGGTGTTGTTCATGTTACCGATTATTCCAATGCATCCAGGACCATGCTTTACAATATCTCGGAACTGGCCTGGGATGAAGATATCCTTAGGGAACTGGACATTCCTGCAGCCATGCTTCCTGAAGTAAAACCTTCAAGTACCATATACGGAGTAACTGCCACAGAGCTGTTTGGAGGAGATATCATTATAGCGGGAGCTGCAGGAGACCAGCAGGCGGCGCTTTTCGGACAGACCTGTTTCAAGCCGGGGCAGGCCAAGAACACTTATGGAACAGGATGCTTCCTTCTGATGAATACAGGGGAAAAGCCTGTGTTTTCCAAACATGGTCTGGTAACTACGATAGCCTGGGGGCTTGACGGAAAAGTCGAGTATGCATTGGAAGGTTCCGTATTTGTTGCGGGAAGCGCGATCCAGTGGTTAAGGGATGAACTGAAATTCATTGACAGCGCAAGTGATTCGGAGTTTTTTGCAAGCAAGGTGGAAGATACCTGCGGCTGCTATGTAGTGCCTGCATTCACGGGATTGGGAGCACCGTACTGGGATCCGTATGCCAGAGGTGCTATCGTGGGGCTGTCCAGAGGTGTGAACAAGTACCATATCATTCGTGCAGCCCTCGAATCACTGGCGTATCAGACGGCAGATGTACTGAATGCAATGGAAAATGATGCTGACATGAAACTGGGTGAACTGAAAGTGGATGGAGGAGCATCTGCGAATAACCTTCTGATGCAGATGCAGGCTGATATAATACAGACTTCGGTCATAAGACCGCGATGTGTGGAGACCACGGCAGCAGGTGCTGCGTATCTTGCGGGACTTGCAGTAGGCTTCTGGAACGACAAAGAAGATCTGCTGAGTCATATTTCAATAGACAGGAAATTTGAACCTCTTATCTCATACAGTGAACAGAAGAAAAAGATCGGCAAGTGGCATAAAGCTCTCGAATACACCAAAGACTGGGAGCGTGATTAAATGTTTTCGTCATTTAAGATGTTCTTTCATATGAGCTTTGATCGCATCGAAGGTTATGTCGCTTATGTAGTGTTCTATACGGCATGCATCTTCGGTCGCGGTCTGCTCGTCCACCCCCAGAGCCATAAACAGTCTGGATAATACGGTATGACGTTCATATATACGTTTTGCCAGTATCTCACCGGCCTGCGTCAGTTTTATAAAGCTGTCCTTGTCTTTTCTGATCAGTCCTTCATCTTTTAAAAGCCCCAGTGCCCTGCTGACGGAAGGCTTTGAAAAGCCCATGTATTCTCCTATATCGATCGCACGCACGGCGCTTGACTTCTGAGAAAGAACATATATAGTTTCAAGATACATTTCTCCGGATTCCTGCAATGCCATAAGAGAGATCTCCTTATTACAGATTTATAAGGATTAGTTTATCATAAAAGCCCGGATCATTCAATCAGATAAAAAAGTCCTGTCATTCAATCAGATAAAAAAGTCCTTGACTTTTCGCGGATAAGTATTATCATTGTCGTGTAAGCCGTGGCTAACTATATGGAAGTTTATGATGATCATGATCATCCCAAAGGAGATATAGATGACACTGAATGAAGCAGAACTTGGAAAAGAGTATGAGATAAAGGAACTTGCCCTGGATGGAGATGAGGAACTCGAAAACTTTCTGTTTACGCTCGGATGTTACAGCGGAGAGCTTATAACCGTAGTTGATAAAAAGAAAAATCTTGTTGTTTCCATTAAAGATGCCCGTTATAACATCGATCCCGATCTGGCAGAAGTTATAAGGATCTGATCAAAAATGCCTTCTGTTAGCAAGGCATTTTATTAAGTACACAGGTTAGCGAATGCTAATTGTAATAGAGAACAAGGGAGGAAAAAAAATGAGAATCGCATTAACCGGCAATCCGAACAGCGGAAAAACAACGATGTTCAATGCCCTGACCGGTCGCAGTGAGAAGATAGGTAACTGGGCAGGCGTGACGGTAGACAAGAAGGAGAGTCCTATCAAAAAGAACTATAATGAAAGCGGTAAAGAGCTGATTGCAGTCGATCTGCCGGGAGCTTATTCAATGTCTCCGTTTACCTCTGAGGAGAGCATTACCAGCGGATATGTAAAACATGAACATCCCGATGCGATCATAAATATCGTTGATGCAAGCAACTTAAGCAGGAGTCTGTTTTTTACGACACAGCTTCTGGAACTGGATATTCCGGTGGTAGTCGCTCTTAACAAGACGGATGTTAATGAAAAGAAAGGAAATAAGATAGATACGGATAAGCTTTCGGAGAAGCTGGGCTGTCCCGTTATCGAGACTGTTTCCACTGAAGGAAAAGGCCTGTCCGAAGTGGTCAGTAAAGCCGTAGAGTTATACGGAAAAGGCCAGAAGGCGCCTTATGACGAGGGCAGTGTAGACCTTACGGATAAGGCAGCAGTAGAAGCATCTGACAGACAGCGATTTGAATTTGTAAAAAATATCGTTAAAGACGTTGAAGACCGCAAGGTATTAACAAAAGATAAAACAAAAGGAGATGCGCTTGATAAGGTTCTTACACATCCGGTATTCGGTCTTATAATATTTGCAGGTATCATGTTCCTGGTCTTCTATATATCACAGACAACCGTCGGTACCTGGGTGGCGGATCTGCTGGCCGGTGCCATAGAGTCTTTCCAGGGCTGGGTAGGTGATCAGATGGCAGATGCGAATCCTCTGCTTTATGCATTGCTTGTAGACGGTATCATCGGTGGTGTGGGTGCCGTAGTCGGTTTCCTTCCGCTGGTAATGGTAATGTATTTCCTTATCGCTCTGCTGGAAGACTGCGGATACATGTCACGTGCTACAGTCGTTCTTGATCCCATATTCAAGCGTGTCGGATTATCAGGTAAATCGGTCATTCCCATGGTTATAGGAACAGGCTGCGGTATTCCTGCAATAATGGCCTGCCGTACGATCAGGAATGAAAGGGAAAGAAGGGCAACAGCCATGCTGGCAACCTTCATGCCCTGCGGTGCAAAACTTCCGGTCATCGCATTGTTCGCAGGAGCTTTCTTCCCTGAAGCTACATGGGTGAGCTTTGTATGTTACATGCTGGGTATAGTGCTCATCCTTCTCGGGGCGCTTCTGATCAAGGCGATCACAGGTATGAAATACAGAAAGAGTTTCTTTATCATAGAGCTGCCCGAGTATAAAGTACCTAGCCTTCTCTTTGCACTCAAGTCAATGCTTGAGCGAGGTAAAGCATATATCGTAAAAGCAGGAACAGTCATACTGGTATGTAATACGGTTGTTCAGATAATGCAGGCCTTCAACTGGAACTTTGAAGAAGTTGAAGAAGGACTGGAAGATACATCGATACTTGCATCGATCGCCGGACCTTTCTCGGTACTGCTGATACCTGTTGTAGGTGTAGCTGCATGGCAGCTGGCTGCCGCCGCCATTACGGGCTTTATAGCTAAGGAAAACGTAGTCGGAACAATAGCAACAGTATATGCCATCACAAATCTGGTAGATCCTGAGGAATTGGAGCTGGTTGGAGAAGGAACTACAGTAGCAGCAGTGATAGGTATCACAAAGGTAGCAGCCCTGGCATATCTTATGTTCAATCTTTATACACCGCCCTGCTTTGCGGCACTCGGAGCCATGAATTCGGAAATGAAATCCGCAAAGTGGCTGTGGGGAGCTATCGGTCTGCAGCTCGCTACAGGCTATACCGTAGGCTTCCTGGTATATCAGTTCGGAACGCTTTTCACTACAGGAAGCTTCGGCGCAGGATTTGCAGGCGGACTGATCGCAGTGATAGTGTTTGCGGCTGTGATAAGTGGTATAATAATAAGCAACCGCAGAAAGATGGTTATGGAATATCGCTTAAAGACCAACTGAAAGGGAGACCGTATATGAAGGAGGGTATGGCATAATGGCAAATGTGATAGCAGCAGTTGTTATACTGATCCTTTTTATCGGAGCGTGCTTATATATATACAAGGAAAAGAAAAAGGGCAGGCACTGCATAGGATGTCCGATGGCGGGGACCTGTCCGAGATCAAAGAAGAAGTAAAGGATAAAGAGAGCGTTTCGGTTGAGGAACGCTCTTTTTTGTTGATATATAGCAGTGTTTGTAGTAGAATACTGGAGAGAATAAGCTTCAAAGGAGGACAAAAAGTAATATGAGAAACAATAAACTGAAAAGACTGCTTGCGATGTCCCTGTGTTTTATACTGGGTGTCGGATCGCTGAAACAGCCGGTGCTGGCAGCAGAAGATGAGCCGGTATTCTCGGATGAGGAAACCTTAGAAACAGAAGAACCGGACTATGAGGATAAAGAGACAGAATACACGGATGTTTTGGAGGAAACGGAAACAAACGAGAGCGTTGCAGCTGCTGATGCAGCGATGTTTAGTGTGACAGAAGACCATCCGAAGTATTGCACTATCAGTTTCAACTGGGTCAAAACTGTAAGTGAGAACGATTATGCTTCCGTATCCGTTAATTACGGGGAGCCTGTTGATCCGCATATATTGGAAAATGATCCCGGTGTCAGATCAAAGGAAGCGGCCGTTTCTGCAGTATATACAGACCCGATGTTCGCCGGATGGTTCAGATACGGAACAGAGATAAAGTGGGATCCTACACTTCCGGTCACTTCGGATATCAAGCTGATGGCAAGATATACCAGGGAACTCTATCAGAACAACACATTTGATATGAGTACTACGGATCTGTGGCTTGTTACATCACAGAAATTCGACCTTGGTAACGATTACGGTTCCTGGTCGGTTGAAGGTTCGGGAAGCAGTAAAATACTGAAACTCAGTAAGAATAAGATAAGTGCAAAGAAAAAAGCCGGAGATGTGACGATCGCTAACAAGGAAGGCCGAAAAGTTACAGTACATGTCAGAAAGCCGGTGCTTGATGAAGGCGGCAAGAAAAAGCTGACTACGGAAGTAGGTGCCAGCGGCGGCTTTACGGTAAGCTTCGGTGAAGACTCAGCTGAAAAAGAAGTGGAGACAAGGTCACATTATGATGTGATATGGACTACATCAAATATAAATGTCGCAAAGGTTTATACCGAAGAATACAACAATTACGGAGAGGTACTTGGTGTAGGCAAGGGCAGTGCAAAGGTATATGCGACCATCAACGGAAAGAAGCTCACAGGTTCCGTTAAAGTCATTGATGCAGGGAAGATAGGGGAGATAAGCGATCCGAGTATTCCGGAATTGACTGTATGTAATTTCAAACCTTTCCAGAAGGCTGCGATCAAGATCAAAGGAATGAAGTTAAAAGATGCCGAATGGAGAAACTATGACGGAAGCCTGCTTGTTACCGATACGGAAAGAAAGAATTCAGTTCGCAACGATATCGTATCGATCACAAACAAGGGAGTGATGACCGCTATAGGTATAGGCAGTGTTTCGCTCAATGTGACAGACAAGATCAATAACAAGTCGGCCAATATAACTATAGTAGTTCATGAGCCGCCTAAGAACATACATCATGTAAATCTGAATAAGAGCAGAACTATATCTTTCTACGGGTTCAAACCCAAGAACGGAGAGAACTGGGACTCGTCTGACAAGACTGTGGCGAGAGTCAACAGTAAGGGAAAGGTTACCGGTTTGAAAACAGGGCTCACGGTGATCAGCTGTACTTACGGAGGTATCACTTATAAGGACTTTGTTTATGTAGAGAACCCTGCACTCAATACAGACTCAAAGCTTAAGAAAGACGGCAGCGGATACAATTATAAAATGGAAATGTCAGCAGGCGAGAGTTATATGCTCAAGTCAAAAGGCGAAGTATATCAGAACATGGCATTTGTCAGTTCCGATCCGAGTGCGGTGACTGTTGACGAGTACGGAACCGTCACAGCGATCAGGGTTGAGAGTAAAGCTACACTTACTGCAAAGATCAACGGGAAAACCATAAAGGTAGCGGTTACGGTCGGAGATCTGCCTGTTGATTATATAGATGTGGACAGGGATAAGGATATGCTGGAAGATTATATTTCCGTGAAGAATCCGAAGGATGTCGATTATATCAATGCGGCGATAAACCTCGCAAGCAAAGACAACGGAAAAGAATACTCATATACCGTACTCATCACAAAAGACAAGACGATAACCGATGGCAAAACCATAGAGCTTAAGGATAATGTACGACTTATCATCCGTTCCACAATAAAGATGGCAAAGACAGATTCCGATACATATCAGATGATGTCAATAAAAGCCAAGAATGTTACGATCATAGGCGGAACTCTGAAAGGTGATATTTCAGAACACAAGAAAAGTGATATCCATAAAGGACGCGGAATAGTCTTTAACGGCGCCTCGGGTGTAAAGATCAGAAATATGGATATAAGCGGTTTCCAGGGTGACGGTATCTATCTGACAGGAGAAATATCAAGTGATATCGATATAAATAACTGCAAAGTATATGCTAACGGACGCAGTAATATAGGTATCGCTTCAGGAAAGAACGTTAAGATAGATAAGGCTACTGTAGAAGCATTAAATACCGGAGCCGCAGCACCTGCAGCAGGCATACTTATCGAGCCTGCCGATGCAAATGCCGTAAGCGATATAACAATAACCAACAGTACAGTAAAGGAGCAGGCCAACAGATATAAGGAAAACAATGAGGATAGTCATTTCTTTGTAGCTTTCCTTGCAAAAAAGACCGACAATGTTGAGAAGAAAGCTAAAAACGTGGTGGTCAGCAACTGTACATTCTCCGGAGATATCGTAAACTTCAGCGCACCCGGGGCCAGCTTTACCGGCCTTAAAGGCAACGGAAAGATATATAAATATGTTAATACGGATACTTCGGGTAATGCAGAAACGATAGTTGTAGTAGATAAGACTGAAAAGAAATAAAGTAAGATCTTATATCAAACAGCATCCGGCTGAGTTCGACAGAGCTTGGCCGGTTGTTGTTTTAAGAGTAAAAACATGGTAGAATAACTGCATGGAAAAGGATAAAGATAAAGAAAAAGAGATAAAGCAGACTCCTCAGGAAAGCAACGACTACCATTTTATCCAGGAGAAGATAAAAGAAAGACCCATAAACCGTAAGAAGCTGATCAGAAGACTGATACTTACGGCGGGGCTTGCACTTGTGTTTGGACTGGTAGCGTGTCTTACTTTTCTTTTTTTGGAGCCGATATTTGGAAAGATGCTGAGCAGCGATCAGGATATGGTCGAGCGTGAAGAAATATCTCTCCCTGAAAATGATGAGGTAGAGGAGCCGGTACATAACAGTATACAGGTGGAAACCGAAGAAGGGTCAGGTATAACCATAGAGAAGGTTGTGGTTGAAACGCCTCTTGACCAGATGACTCTTGATGATGAAGAAGAACCTGTTGAGCCCGAACCCGAAGTGGTAAGCGAGAATGTTGTACCCGAGCCGGAGGCTAAACCGGAGACCGTATATGAGGTGATCCCTCTTGAACCTGAGGATTATAGACAGCTATACCGCAAACTGTATGCCCTTTCGGAAGAGGTGGAAAAATCTCTGGTCAGGATAACAGCTATAACTGCAGGAACAGACTGGTTTAATGAGAACTATGTTTATACAGATCAGACGACAGGTGTGATAGTAGGTAATAACGGATACGAATACCTGATCCTGGCAGATTCGCGAAAACTGCAGAATGCAGATACTATAAGAGCTACTTTTGTTGATGATGGGACAGGTGATCTTACATTAAAAGTAGCGGATGAGGATACAGGCCTTGGAATATACGGAATAAGCATAACGGATGTACCGGAATCTTCCAGAAAGCAGATAGCTATCGCTGCTTTCGGTGTATCATATAAAGACACCATGCTTGGAAATGCGGTGATGGCAGTGGGTAATCCCCTGGGATATAAATCCATCGCATACGGAATGGTTACATCCGACAGCAGAACCGTCAGCAAAAGGGACGCTTCATATCAGTTGCTTACATCTGATATTTACGGTAGTTCCAATGCAAATGGGGTGCTGGTAAACATTAAAGGACAGATAGTGGGTATCATAGATCAGGAATACAATGAAAAGGGCATGGAAAATCTGATCTCTGCATACGGTGTGAGTTCCATACGAAAGCTTATGGAAGACCTGTCAAATAACAGACCAAGAAGTCTTCTGGGCTTGTATGTTACCGATACGCTTCCAGAATTGGGTATGCCTGCAGGAGTATACGTGAGCCAGGTGGTACAGGGATCGCCGGCTATGAATGCAGGACTTGCAAAAGGTGATGTGATACAGATGATAGACAATACCCAGACAACATCAGTGAGTATTTATATGAACATCGTGCAGAATAAAGAACCAGAAGAAGAAGTGACTATAGTGTATTTCAGACCATCCGACGGTGAGTATATAAAGATGGAAGAAACGATAAAACTTGAGACTATGGAGTAAGGAGAACAGCTATGCATTACATAAAAGATATGGCCGACGGTCACAGGATACATGACGTATATTATTGCAAAACAAAGATATCGACCGAAACAAAAACCGGAAAGCCTTATGATTCCCTGGTCCTTCAGGACAAGACCGGAACTTTGGATACAAAAGTATGGGATCCGAACAGTCCCGGCATAGGTGAGTATGAAGCAGGTGATTTTATAGAAGTAACAGGTGATGTTATCACATTCAATAATGCCCTGCAGGCAAAGCTCACGCGTATACGAAGATGCAATGAGGGTGAGTACGATCTGGATGAGTATATGCCATGTTCAAAAAAGAATATAGATGAGATGTTTATTTCACTGTTGAAACTAATTGATACGGTGGAAGATGAATATCTTAATAAAATGCTTCACTCGTTTTTTGATGACAAAGATTTCTGTGACAAATTCAGGAATGCTTCTGCAGCCAAAACAGTTCATCACGGGTTTATCGGAGGATTGCTTGAACATTCACTCAGCGTCGCAGAGACCTGTGATTTTATGTCAAAGAAATACCCGATACTTAAAAGAGATCTGCTGGTAACGGCGGCCATGCTTCATGATATAGGAAAGATACGGGAACTCTCTGCTTTTCCGGTAAATGATTATACGGATGAAGGGCAGCTGCTTGGACATATAGTAATGGGATCACAGATGGTAGCTGAGAAGGCTTCGGTTATAGGAGGCTTTCCGCAGGTGCTTCTTGCGGAATTACAGCATTGTATCATAGCGCATCATGGTGAATTCGAATTCGGATCTCCAAAGAAGCCTGCGATAGTAGAGGCTATGGCTCTTAATCTTGCGGATAATATGGATGCCAAGATGGAAACATTTACAGAGATACTTGAAGCAAATGACCGTGAAGGATGGATAGGGTTCAATAAGTTTCTGGATTCTAATATAAGGAAGACCTGATGTACAAAAAGAATGACATTATACAACTTGAGATAAGTACTCTTGGATCGGAAGGGGAAGGCATAGGTAAGATCGACGGCTTTCCCTTTTTTGTAAGAGGAGCGGTTCCGGGAGATGTGATAGAAGCAGGTGTGACGAAAGTCAGGAAGAATATGGCTTTTGCAAGGCTGATACGTATCATCATGTCTTCAAATGACCGTGTAGAGCCCACATGTCAGTATTTCGGTAAATGCGGCGGATGCCAGCTGATGAACATGAACTACGGGGCACAGCTTGGATACAAAGAAGAAAAAGTAAAAAACGATCTGATACGGATCGGCGGAATAGATAAGGATACCGTGGAAAAAGCAGCGCAGGCTATAATGGCAGCAGCGGAAACGCTGCATTACAGGAATAAGGAACAGTATCCTTTCGGCACAGATAAAGACGGTAATACTATCTGTGGCTTTTATGCTTATCACAGCCACCGTATCATAGATCAGACAGACTGTCTGCTCGGAAATAAAGAAAACATCCTGATACTTGAAAAAATAAAGGAATGGATGAAAGTATCCGGAGTAACTGCATATGATGAAACTACAGGCAGGGGCCTGGTACGTCATGTGATGATACGTAAAGGAAATATCACAAATGAGCTGATGGTCTGCATTGTGATCAACAGCAAAAAGCTGAAGGCAGCAGAGCTGCTGGTTGACATGCTGAAAGACATTGAAGGCATGACATCCATATCGTATTCTTCAAATACCGAGAATACGAATGTGATAATGGGAGAGAGCAGTAATGTGATCTGGGGCAGCGATCACATAGATACTGTCATAGAGGGAAATGACATACAGATCACTTATGCACTGTCACCGCTTTCTTTTTACCAGGTCAATTCAAAACAGACAGAACGCCTTTATTCCAAAGCACTGGAATATGCCGATCTGAAGGGCAGGGAGACGGTATGGGATCTTTACTGCGGTATAGGAACTATTTCTCTTTTTCTTGCAGCTAAAGCAGCGAAGGTATACGGAGTGGAGATAGTTCCCCAGGCCATAGAGAATGCTAAGAATAATGCACGGAATAATAATATAGAGAATGCAGAATTTATCTGCGGTGCAGCTGAAGAAATCCTGCCGGCTTTCTACAGGAAGAACGGACAAAGTCCTGATGTGGTAGTGGTCGATCCTCCGCGCAAGGGCTGCGATAAGATATGTCTGGATACGATCATAAACGCCGCACCAAGGCGCATAGTATACGTCAGCTGTGACCCCGCAACCCTCGCCAGAGACATAAAATATCTTCGTGAGAACGGCTATGAACTTAAGGCATATACGCCCTGCGACATGTTCCCGAATAGTTATCATGTTGAGACGGTTTGCTTGCTATCGCGTAAAGACCCAGTTTAAGCGGGTTTCAGGACTTTTTTCGCGAATATGTACCTGCGTTTTTACTTGATAAAAATGTATTACAAAACGCAGGGGGGTAGAATTTCAAAATGAGCCAAGACGTGCGCGGAAATAGTATAGGCATCAGAACGTGCGCGAAAAGTATATGAGATTATTAGGAATGAGTTTGTTAGAAAAGGGGGAATAGCATATGAATGAAAATGCATTCAGAATAATGGGAT
>JAIKYA010000066.1 GCA_024683645.1 Lachnospiraceae bacterium | reverse complement strand
CGGATAAGCATGATTATGATGAGGGAACCATCACTAAAGAGGCAACGGCTTTTGAAGAAGGGGTGAAGACGTATCTCTGCAGACGCTGCGGACATGAGAAGACCGAGGTCATAGACCGCATCGAACTGGATGAGGATATGGCGGAAGATCTTTCCGAAGTGATGGAGGATATGGATACCGAGACAGATAAGGTAGAAGTCAGTAAAAAAGACAATGCAGACGGAAGCAGCGAAACTGTCATAAGCGTGGGTGATGAGGAAGTATCCAGGACGGAGACCGATGCTGACGGCAATATTGTTGAAGAAAGCAAGATCTGGATCGCAGGACTTAAGAGCAGCTATATCTACTGCGGTGAGGCCATAAAGCCCGAGATCCATGTTTACGACGGCCTGCGCAGACTGACGGAAGGCAGTGATTATTCCGTAGCTTTTAAGAATAATAAAAAGAGCGGCAAAGATGCGAAACTGATCCTCAGTTTTAAAGGCAGCTATAAGCTGACTGAGAAGAAAGAGTTTGCTTTTGAGATAAAGCCCGCAGAGCTCGGCAAAGATGTTATAGCCAAGGACGGTTCGGTAAATGTCGGAGGAAAGCCTGCGGCAAATGTGCTCTTTGCCGAAAACGGAAGGAAGGTACCCGCAAAAGATCTGGAGATCACATATTCGGGAGACACGGCGGCAGCAGGAACCATAACAGTCAACATCAAGCCTGCGAGCAGCGATTACAGCGGAAGCACACAGGCTGTTATTACCGTTACTGACAATAAAGTGTTAATGCTCGAAAATGCCAAAGTTAAAACCGAGCAGAAGAAATACACATATACGGGTGAGCCGGTATCCGCAAATGTCATAGTGGTACTTGACGGGAAAGAACTTAAGAAAGGCATTGATTATACTGTTTCCCAGATCAGCAATAACGTGGAACCGGGAACCGCGACCATGGTGCTTGAAGCCATAAAGGGAAATCCGGAAGGCTATATCGGCAGCAAAGCAGTGACTTATAAGATAGTAAAGGGACGCATGCTTGAAAAAGGGAACGGATTCCGCATAGAGATGAGCGAAAAGCAGACCTATGAAAAAGGCGGTGTTAAACCCGTACTCAAGGTCTATGACGGAGATACCCTCCTTAAGGAAGGTGTTGATTACAAGCTCAGCATAAAGGGAAACAAAAAAGCAGGCAGGACGGGAAGTGTGACAGTCCGCGGCAAAGGAAAATACAAGGGCAGCGTGAAACTGAATTTTGCTGTGGAAGCGAGTGATATCTCCAAGCTTACCGTTGTTTCGGCTGATGCGGTGATGAGTCCAAAGAACGCTGATCCCGGGGCTGTGATCATTGACACGAATAAGAAACAGCTGAAAGAAGGAGTCGATTACAGGATAGTCCAGGATCCCACAAGTCCCGTGGGCGGTAAGTATATGGATGTGATCGCAAAGGGCATCGGCAATTATAACGGTGAGGTAAGGATATGGTATAGGGATATCGAGACGTCAAAGAATGTCGGAAAGATCAAAAATGTCAAGATCCCGGCAGTTCCTTATGCACCGGGCGGGACGACGATAGATAAAAAGACGCTGGAGGGCCTGTTTGGAGGAGAACTTGTATACGGAAGAGACTATGTGGCTGCGGGATATATTAATAACACAAAGCCGGGAACTGCCAAACTGGTAGTAAAGGGTATAGGAAATTACGGAGGAGTAAGGCTCATAAGCTTCAAGATCAGTGCTAAGAAGGGCGTGATCAAGGGAGCCTACAGAGACGGCGGATGGAAATAACGGCAGAGCTGTATTCAGGAAGGAGTAAAGATGGAAAGACCGGTTGAAATAAAGGACGCCAGATATCGTTTTGACAGTTTTGCAAACGGAGAAGTCCTGGGCGGAAAGAAAAAAGGAAGGCTTCCCGCCATGGGCTGGAACAGCTGGAATGCTTTCGGCAGCAGCAATACCGAGGCGCTTACAAAGGCAATGGCAGAGAAAATCTGCGAGCTTGGACTGAAAGAACTGGGCTATCAGTATGTAGTGCTGGATGACGGCTGCTATAAAAGCGAAAGAGTGGAGGGACGGCTGTCCAATGAAGAAGAAAAGTTTCCCTCAGGTTTCCGTACACTGGCAGACTATATACATTCAAAAGGTCTGAAGTTTGGCATGTATAACGATATTGGGACCAATCTCTGTGCGGGAGCGGCTGTGGGGACCTGCGGCCATGAGAAGGAAGATGCACAGACCTATCTTGACTGGGACATCGATTTCATCAAGGTGGATAACTGTTATTATCTCTGGGATAATGCGACATTTTCGGATGCGGAAAATGCAAGGTACACCTACGCTCCGCATATCAAAAGCGTGGAACTGAGCGGAGCGGTAAGTCAGACGCTTACGGCTGATGAGGCTGAATTATACGGGCGCATAATGGACCTTGAATACAATGTTGCCACGAATATAGGCACCTTTGACGGAACGGGACCTCAGAACAGTCCGGTAGGGCGTATGAGCGGGGAACTCAGATTCAGTGTGTTTGCAGATGAAGCAGGCGAATGTGAGCTTAAGCTTCTTTATGACAGCGGCAGGGAGGAAGGTAAGGGAGAGTGGCTGCAGCTGGCTGTCGGGCGCGAGATATATTATGACGATCTGCTTCCAGAAACAGAAGGCTTCGAGCTTTCACAGCCCATAAATATCAGGCTTGAAAAGGGCGAGAACCTTATACGTATAATGAACCACCGCAGGCAGGAGAATACACTGTGTTCCTATGCGGCACTGAAAGAGGCTTTCTGTGAGCTTAGACCGGATAATGACATAGTTCTTTCCATCTGCGAGTGGGGCAAGACCCAGCCACAGAACTGGGGTTACAAGGTCGGAGATTCATGGAGGATATTAAATGATATCACCTTCCAGGTAGGCTCGGACGGCGATCCGGGGCATGGTGCATGGAACAGTGATTATACAACGGGAGTGACAGCTCAGTATAACAAGGCTGTGATAATGGATGAATTTGCGGGACTCGAAAAGGGCTGGAATGATCCCGATATGCTGATGATAGGCATGGACGGACTTGATACGGAAATGTGCAGAACCCACTTTGCAATGTGGTGCATGATGAACTCGCCGCTGATGCTGGGAATGGATCTGAGACGTATCGAGAAAGGAGATGAACTATACAACATCATCGCTAATAAGGAGCTGATCGCCCTTAATCAGGATCCGCTCGGAATACAGGCCAAGAGGGTGTACTGTTCACTTGCGGATGAGCCTGATAAAGAATATATCAGGGATAATGACAGACTGGATATACTGGCCAAGCCGCTGG
>JAIKYA010000113.1 GCA_024683645.1 Lachnospiraceae bacterium | reverse complement strand
GATGTACGGGGTATAAACATGGCCGGACTTTTTTCCGAAATCTATAACCGCTATTTCTCCGTAACCAACCGCATCCTCTCTCTTAAAGGCAATATAAGCAGGAAGCGGATAACGGACATTGTCAAAGAATACGGCTTTGCGGAAAGCCTTTTATTCCTGCTGCCAAAGCTCTGCGATAATGAGTGGGAACTGTTTGATGAGGAAGGCGGCAGCTTCCGCTCAAAGATAAAAAACGGCATCCTCACTCCCTTAAGCACACTGCAGAAGCGCTGGCTGAAAACCGCTCTCGCCGATCCCAGATCCGGACTTTTTCTTGATAAGGAACAGATTGCTGCGATCAGCGAAAAGCTTAAGGATGCAGCCCCTTTGTTTAATGCGGACGATCTGCATTATTTCGACCGTTTCTCGGACGGAGATGATTTCGGCGATGCCGTATATATAAGCTGCTTCAGGGAACTGCTCTCTGCGCAGAAAGAACGCATTCCCGTCCGCATCAGCTACTTAGCAAAACGCGGCAGACGCTCAACACTTACCGCACTCGTACACCGCATGGAATACTCCGTAAAGAATGACTGCTTCCGCGTCATCTGCCTTGCAAAGTCAAAGACAGCCTTAAGAAAATACATACTGCGTATCTCACGTATGACTGCTGTCCGCCGCTGCGATCCGGATCCGTACTATGATGAGGACAATGTGATCCCCGATATGCAGCGCAGTATCATCCTTACGATACGTGACGAACGCAATGCGCTTGAGCGCGCCATGCTTCAGTTTGCCGACTACCGTAAAGATACGGCACAGCTTGATAACGGCAGCTATCGCTGTGAGATATTTTATAATAATGATGACGAAACGGAACTGCTCATAGAGCTTCTTTCTTTCGGACCTATGATAAAAGTCGAAGGTCCCGATCACTTTGTCTCACTCATAAAGAAGCGGCTTAAAATGCAGAAAGAATACAGCGAAGAAAGGAAAACATCATGAAACTGATATTTATAAGACACGGCGATCCCGATTACAGACAGGACTGTCTTACCGAAGCAGGTATCCGTGAAGCAAAGCTTCTGGCTCCGAGGATACCGGGGCTGCATGCGGACAGTTTCTTTGTATCACCGTTAAGAAGAGCACAGCAGACAGCAGAACTTGCGCTGGAAGGAACGGGAATAAAACCCGAAACACTGTGGTGGCTTGAAGAATTCCAGCATCCGGTTTTCAGGCCCGACAGACCCGAACGTCCAGGCGTAGGCTGGGACTGGCTTCCCCAGGACTGGACCGTTATCGATGATATGTATGATCCTGCTCACTGGTACGATCATCCCGCTTTTACCAAAGCAGGCATTAAGGAAAAGTATGATAAAGTGATAGCAGCTTTTGAAGATTTTCTTAAAGAGCACGGATACGTTCGCAGCGGACGTATGTATAAAGCAGTCAGACCAAACAATGACAAGCTGGTCTTCTTCTGTCATTTTGGTCTGACCACACTGCTTCTCGCGCATATGCTGGGCGTCTCACCCATGCCCATGTGGCAGGGTTTTATATCAGCCCCCACTTCCGTGACCACGATCGCAACGGAAGAAAGGACTCCCGGTAATGTGCAGTGGCGCTGTATCACTTTCGGAGACACTTCACATTTATACGCTGCAGGCGAAGAGCCCGGTTTCTCCGGAAGGTTCTGCGAATGTTTTGCCAACGAGAACGAACGGCATTGAACAAAACAAAGCTTTAATATCTCATCAGTTCGATAAGTACGGGCCATACGATCATAAGTCCGAACGGTATCAGTACATCCCATACCGTGGCCGTGCCGTGAACGCCGAAGGATATCAGCAGACGGAGTGCAATAACCAGTGCTGTCGTGATAAGGCAGGGCTTTAAGATCTTTTTAATACGGTATATAGTCAGCTGCATCCTGTTTACCGGAAGGTATTTTGTAAGCTCTACGATATTTCTCAGCTTTTTGGTAAGCGGTTCCGTAAAGGCTGCATACTTTGAAGCATAGGTTGATATACCGATCGAATATAGCAGGCATCCGTATAACGCTATCTTAATATATCCGTCTCCGTATTCCAGACAGGGGATTATATTTATAAGAAACGATATCACCGTCAAAAAAACCGCACAGAAATTCAAAAGCACATGATTCGGAAAATAAGTGGTCTCTTCCTTATAGAACTTCTTAAGTCTTTCCTGCTGTTTTTTATCTTCTTTAAATGCTTTCATTGAATCCTCCTAATCTGCCGTCTTTCATAATGGCTACATAATCAGTGTTTTTTTCTATCTCTGTCATATTGTGGCTGCTCATCAGCACCGTGACGTTTTCTTCCGCCAGCAGTTTTCTGAGCACATCGAAAAATTCTATCCTGTATACCGGATCCAGTCCCGCAGTCGCTTCATCCAGAAGCAGCAGTCTTGATCCGTGTGCTATCGCGAAGGCCAGCTGCATTTTTATCTTTTCGCCTCTGGACATCTTCATATAGGTATGGCTCCCTGCTATATCCATTGACTTAAGTGTTTCCTTATAAAGCTTCATATCAAAGTTATCATAGAAGACTCCCAGCAGTTCTCCGATCTGGTTTGCGGAACGCTCGTCAAAAAACTTATTTTCTTCGGATACAAACCCTATGCCGTTCATGACAGCAGCATGACGTCCGTCTATCTCTTCTCCTTCAAATAATATGCTTCCGGTATACAGCGTTTTTTCACTTAAGATATATTTCATAAGTGTTGATTTACCCGCACCGTTCTCACCGGCTATCGCATAGATATATCCGGGCTCAAGCGCAAAACTTACATCCTTTAGTGCAAACTTTCTGCTCTTTCCGCAGACGTTTTTAAATTCAAGACATTTATCAGTCATCATTCTCCTCACTTTCCGTCGTACAGGGTTTCAGCCATTTCAAGGAAATCTTCTTTTGAGATGCCGGCGTGCTTTACCTCATAAATGACTTCACCGAGACGTTTTTCTATCAACATCAGCTGTTTTTCCATCAGGTAATCCGTATTGTATTCACATACATAAAAGCCTTTTCCCGCTACAGATCTTATCAGTCCTTCTTTTTCCAGTTCTTCGTATGCTCGCTTGGTCGTGATCACGCTCACCGACAGATCCGCCGCGAGATTTCTTATGGATGGCAGCGCCTCTCCCGCTTTCATGTCGCCTTTTACTATCGCGTTCTTCAGCTGGTTTACTATCTGTTCGTATATTGCAAGCGTCCCCTGCGGCATTATATTTATCTTCAGCATATGTACAGTTCCTCCTCACATACGGCGATACTCCTGATATCATTTCCTACAGCCTTCATGATCGATACGAACATCGGCAGCTCTATCAGCAGCAGGAAGGCAAACGATGCGGCGATAAAGATCACATCTTCCTTTTGCATTCCCGATAAAGGCAGGGCGAACTGCAGATACGCCGACAGAAACAATGCAGGTTTTAAAAATACTGACCTTATCACATCCCATTTGCCGTTTCTGACATTACTCAGAAAACTGTACATGATCCCGTCTGCCAGGATATACAAAAGCGCGATCGGATTTGCGGTGCGTGTGAAATACAGTATGAGGCAGATCGTAAGGACCAGTATCGCATGCAGGCAGCCCCTGAAGATAAAGGAGTTTCTTAAGTATGCTATCCTTTCCTTCTCATCCATGGGGCAGAGATAGTACATCCTCTCAAGCTTTAAGGGATGTTTGATCTGGGATACCCAGATAAGGAAGAACCCCAGGAGCAATATGGTATCCCGTATCATCTCGAAGCTGTATCCCATAAATCCTCTGATGATGACCATGAGCTGAAGGCAGAGTGGAAATATGGCTACATCACCGACCCCGATGGGAATACCGTTTCTCCTGTTGTCTTTCATATGTGTATTCTTTCCGGTCAGGATATAATCTTTAAACAGTTTTTTTATCATTCTTATCACCTCTCGTATACAGATACATAAATTCTTCTATTGTCGGCGGAGCGCTTAACAGTTCCTGAGGCAGGCTCCTTTTGTTTATCACCAGTGCCTTCGTGGAATACTTTCCTTCTTCCGTCCCCAGCACATATTGCTTATCAAGATTTTTTATCAGATAGTTTTCTCCGCTCAGTATACGGTATCGCTCCCTGAAGCTTTCCATATCACCGGTATATACCGTTACTCCCCTGTCAAGGAATATCAGCTCATCTGCCATCCGGTCCAGATCATCCGTAAGATGTGTTGCAAGCAGTACCGAATGTGTTCCGTCGTTTATAAATTCCTTTACCAGCTTCCAGAAGTCTTCACGGAATTCCGGATCAAAGTTGGCTGTCGGTTCGTCAAGTATCAGGTACTTTGGCTTTGTTGAAAGCGCAAAGGCGAACTGGCATTTCAGCTTCTGGCCTTTCGATAATCTTCCGAAATGTTTTTTTCCGGCTATCTTAAACCGCTCCAGATATTTGGTGTACGCTTCCTTATCATATGAGGTATAGAAGCTTCCGAAGTGAGCGCCGTTGTCTTCCGGGGAAAGCTGCTGTATGAAAAGTTCATCTACAAGTACGCAGCCCAGAATCTCTCTTATCCTCTTTTCATCTTCCCCGTAGTTCATCCCGTCGATCGTAAGCTCTCCGTTATCCGGTCTTAAAAGTCCGAGGATAAGATTCAGTATCGTGGTCTTTCCTGCCCCGTTCCTTCCGACCAGCCCGCAGATGCAGCCCTCGGGGATCTCAAAGGATATGTCTTTCAGTTCAAACTTACCGAGCCTCTTGCTTATTCCGTTAAATCCGATCATATCTGCACCTCAATCCAACTGTATATCAACTGTTTATCAACTGTATATATGGCAATATACAGTATGATTACAGTTTTGTCAATACCCCTGCAGAAAAAAAAGTGTCAACAGGCTGTACCTGTTGACACCATTGGCTTTGCGGTTTTTTTACCAGCTTATCTTCAGGTATCCGTCCGAAAATTTTGCACCGCTGATCTCTGCTTCCGCAAACTCCTCCGGCATCGGAAATACCCTGCTCTCATTCTTCACTGCGATCATAAGCTCACGCCCCTGCGCTCTGAGTTCCAGTTCGTCTTTCCCGGCAAAAGGCAGATAAATGCTGAGCGTTCTGTTTTCTTTATCAAGCGAATATATCTCTTTCTTAAAGAGCACTTCATCCGGATCCGCATCACCGTATATCTTTCCTCCGATATCACAGAGTACGTCCAGCGTACGCAGTTCCTTATCCATCAGTTCCACATAGAACTTAGGCACTTCACTGAAGCTCTCCTTTATCTCATCAAGTCCTTCCTCCTGAAGTTTTATCCATTTACTGAAATATCCTTCCATCGCTTTATCGGGATAGATATGATTTACGATCACCGCATCAACATTGTAACGGAACAGGTACAGACAGGTGAAGTTTCTCTTTGCCTCGCTGATGACTATCTTCTCCGGAGTAGTGACCACCCTCAGGCTCACCACATCACGATCCAGCAAGAGTCTCTGCAGACGCTGCATCTTGTCCATCAGGTATTCTATATCATCAAACACGTTGTCTTCCGGCATCGGTATCTTTGCTATTTTTTCGACAACAGGGCCTACTGCTTTCACGCCCTTTCTTTTCACCGGAAGTATCCTGTTTATCAGTCCCGAAAGCCTCTCCGGATACTTAAGCAGCTGCAGAGTTTCACCTGTAGGAGCACAGTCAACTATCAGCGTATCATATTCACCGCTCTCATAGACTTCCAGTATCTTAAACATTGAAAAGAGTTCTTCAAGTCCCGGAAATACCAGCAGTTCCTCTGCCTCTATGCCCGCACCGCCTTTCAGGGTCAGCAGTTCCTTGAAATATTCTCTTAGGTTTCCCCAGCTCATTTCGCTCTCATATACCGAATCTATCTCCAGACCGTAAAGCTTATCCATTATCTTCACCGGCTCTTTTCCCAGTTTTATATCAAAAGAATCTCCCAGACTGTGAGCCTGATCCGTGCTCATCACCAGCACTTTCTTTCCGCTCTGTGCTATGGCGCAGGCGCATGCAGCTGCCATGCTGGTCTTTCCTACTCCACCTTTTCCCGTATATATAATGATCCTCATATCCATTTCCTCTCTGTTATGAAATCTCTATCTTTCCTGTCTTCGCTTTCTTCTCCGGTTTTTTTTCTTCTGTTTCCATGCACTCCGCAACCATCAGCTTTATCTCATTGCCTATCACGTCGATATGTTTTAACACTCTCTCCGGGAAAAGCGCACGTATCGCCTTCTTCTGATACTCCGCTGCTTCTTTTAATCTGTTTATCATCATCTCACTCATCCTCCTTTACAAATGTTATATGCAATACCCCGTCTTCAAGCTTTGCCCCCGCCACTGCATAAGTCCTCAAAATGTTTGGCAGCGGGATGTTCCGCTTAAAGTTTCCTGTCTTTATCACTATATCCGTAGTCCCCTGGTATAGATCGATATCCTCTTTATCTGCTCCGGGTATATTTATATCCAGCCTGTAGCCGTCCTCTGTCTGTTCATAGTGTTCCCTCTCCGTTATCAGCTTTGCTTCGAACACGGCTTTATCTTTCAATACGTCCCTTACTATCCTTCTTATATTCTCTTCGCCCTTCAGTTCCTCGTCATACCAGGGTATCCCGTATATCGGAAGTGCCGCAAAGCTTTCATGCAATACCCTTATATATTCTTTCTGCAGTTCTATCCATTTGTCAAAAAACGGATTATCGATATCCTCCGGCAGTATACGGTTGATATACAGTCCGTCAACATTAAAGTTGTAAAGATTCATGTACATGTAGTTCCGTCTGGTCTCTTCTATCACCATCTTCTCCGGAGTCGTCACTATCCTCACGCTCGTGATCTCCCTGTTCTTTAAGAGTTCCTGCAGTTCCATCAGTTTCAAAAACATTCTTTCTATCTCGTTCATTGCTTCTTTATTCGGCATCTCTACGGAAAACAGTTTTTTTGAAAACGGCGCAAGCAGTCTTACACCTGCTTTTCCGATAGGGAAAAGCTTTTCCATATACCAGGCAAGCAGTTCGGGAAACTTAAGCAACGAAAGTGTTTCACCTGTAGGTGCACAGTCAACGATCATCCTCTCATATTCTTCTGTACGATAGATCTCCGCTATCTTCATCAGCGAGAACAGTTCCTCCATACCCGGTATCATTCCCATGACTTCGCCGTCATCCACCATCTGCAGCAGTTTTTTCACGTAATCCATATATTCATGAAAGTCGTTTTCCATCACGTATTCGGGATCTATCTCGTATATATCGAGATTCTCTCTTACACTCCCGGTCTCTTTCCCCGGCTTTATCCCGAAGATATCTCCGAGGTTATGCGCCATATCGGTACTGATAAGAAGGGTCTTTTTCCCTTCTTCCGCACTTTTAAGTGCATGGGCTGCTGCCACACTGCTCTTTCCCACTCCGCCTTTTCCCGTAAAAATATATATCCTGTTCATAAGTCTCTCCTTTGTTTCTTTGTTCGAATAGTTCCACCATCGAAGTATTTATTTTTTCTTTTGGGCAGCATAGCTGCTGCCCTGATATGTCACTCTATTTCTATCTTCCTTACTTTTTTTGGTTCTTCTTTTTTTATCTTATCCTCTTTCAGTACCCGTTTTACTTTCTCCGTCATCTTAAAGAACAGAGCAATCTCTTCATCCGTCAGCTCCCCGAATATCCGGCTACCGTAGCGTATCATCTCGGCTGCCAGCAGCTTAAACTGCTTTAAACCTTTTTTACTGAAGCTGATCAGCACCACTCTCTTGTCTTCTTCGGATCTGCTGCGTTCGATCAGTCCCCGCTTTTCCAGCCTGCCTACCAGCCCCGTCGCTGTATTAAGCGGAACGTGTATATAATCGGCGATCTCGCTCATATTCACTTCTTCTTTCCGGTAAAGCAGCCAGAATATGAGTATCTCATTTTTACTGCATTCCAGAAATACGTTCTCCCACAGCTCCGACGAGATCAGTTCCTTTACCTCATCCACATATTCTGTGATGGTCCGGAACACGTCCTTTTGTATGCCGAATTCTTCAAAATTCATACTGCTTACCAGCTCCCGTATCATTACTTCCTCTATCGAAGTAATTTAATTCTACATCCGAAGTAATTTTCTGTCAATAGTCTGTACAAAAAAGGGACCTTTTTACAGTCCCTTCAGTTCCTCTTTGAGATAAGCCAGATATTTCAGATACTCTTCATCGGTATTCAGATGCTCCAGGATAACCGGCATGTCCGTATCGATCTCATTCATCTTCTCCACATAATGCCTGAGCGGAAACTCTCCGTCACCCGGCCCGCATTCCTCAAGTCTTAAGGTATAGCGGCTGTCAAGATGCACATCCTTTATATGACAGCTTCTTATCCTTTTTTCCAGAAGCTCTGCACATTTATCGACAAATTCCTCGGGATGGAAATATCTGTCGGCAGAGTTGATCATATTTATGATATCCATATGTACGGCGAAGCGTTCCCTGTCAACCGCATCAATAAGTTTCAGATACTCTTCGGGACCTGTAGGTATCATCCACGGCATGGGCTCGATGGTAAAATATGTATTCTTTACATCAGCCCTGTCGATGACTTCCCTTATCATCGACACTGTCTGTGCAAAAGCTTCCTCAGTAAAGTTTTCCCGGTACCCCCCGTCCCATACGGGTCCGAAGGAGCCTGCCACATTGACCGCACACCTTGCATGCAGGTAGTCGGCAAGCTTAAGCTGCCCTACGCAATAGTCCCTGTTTTTCTTCCTTTCCTCCGGATCCTTTGCCAGCGCATTTCTCCATATGCCTACTTCGGCGATCATAAGACCGGCCTTATCAGCCGCTTCCTTATACTCGATTATCTTCTGCTCGGGATCGTTGCATGACAGCGGAAATACCACCGCCCCGCACCCCAGCTTCTTTTGATTTTCGGCCCACTCTGCAGCGGACTCATGCTTAAGCGGTGAAGAAGTTCCAAGTCTCATATATCCATTCTCCGTTTATAATATCCCCCGGTTTTCAGGGTATCAACATCAGCTGATTCTGATATTAACTTCTTCCATCTGAAAAATCAAAAGCATTAATACTATTCTTTGACCGTTTTTTGCCAAGTCTCAGATATAATATTCCAGTTCTATCTCGGAATCCTTGAAAAACTCGGTATAGATATTCTTGCGTATCTTTATGAATTCCGCTGTATTGCGTCCTCTCGGCCTGCTCATGTCCACCCTCAGTTCCTTTTTCACTTCTCCCGGATTCTTTCCCATCACAAGTATCCTGTCACTTAAGAAGATAGCCTCATCTATATCATGCGTTATCAGGATCATGGTCGTCTTTTCTTTTTCCCATATATCCATCACTTCATTTTGCATATTAATCCTCGTCAGTGCGTCCAGTGCACCGAAAGGCTCATCGAGAAGCAGTACGTTCAGATTATTGATCAGCGCACGCGCGATACTCACACGCTGCTGCATGCCTCCGGAGAGCTGGCCGGGAATCGCTTTTTCAAATCCTGTAAGGTTCACGGCATCTATATACCCGGCTATCCTCTTCTTTCGTTCTTCCTTTGAGAGCTTTTCATGTATACCGAAGCCTATGTTCTGTTCCACTGTAAGCCAGGGGAAAAGACGGGCTTCCTGATATATCATGCCGGTTTTCACCGAGGGCTTTGTTACTTCTTTTCCGTCTATCAGTACCTTTCCCGATGTCGGTTTTTCAAGTCCGGCTATGATCCTGAGCAATGTACTCTTACCGCAGCCGCTGGTACCGACTATACTGATAAACTCTCCTTTTTTGATCTCAAGATCTATATCTTTTAATACTTCAAGCTCCCCGTTTTCCATCGGAAATACTTTTCTTACATGGTCTATGACCAGACTGTCCCGTGCCGCCATTTCAATTCTTTACCTCCGCTGTTTTTTTCCAGAAGATCAATCTGTCGCCCAGTTTAGTAAATCCGAGATCTATGATCAGTCCGAATATGCCTATTACCGCGATACCGACAAAAAGCGAGGCCGGCTGCGACATCTCCCTGCTGCTGGTGATCAGAAAGCCTATGCCTGAAGATGCTGCTATCATCTCTGCAGCGACCACACAGGTCCAGGCACTGCTCATCCCCAGACGTATGCCGGTAAATATCGACGGAAGAGCTGAAGGTATTACTATCCTGAATAATATCTCGAAATAGTTTTTCTCAAGCATCCTGCCGACTTCCATAAGCTTAGGATCCGTAGTTCGCATACCGGCTATTGTATTCAGGAGCACGGGCCAGAAGGTTCCGAAGGCTATTATCGCTATCTTCGACTTTTCCCCGATGCCCATCCACAGTATAAAAAACGGTATCAGTGCTATCGCTGGGATCGGTCGTATTATTCCTACCGGAGCCTGTATAAGCTTATATACAACATCAGACAATGAAGCCAGTATCCCTACCA
>JAIKYA010000201.1 GCA_024683645.1 Lachnospiraceae bacterium | reverse complement strand
ACGCTCCGCGGCGTATTTTCTGGAAACTCCGTTGTTCATTGCCAGTTTTCCGATATATCTGTGGGCATCGTCTTCGGACATATGCTTTTTTTCAACAAGAATAAGTTTTGCCTTGCTCACAATCCTCAGTTCATCCAGTTTTTCCTGGATGGAGGCTGCCTTCTTTTCAAGCATATACTGCTTATTCCTGACTGCTGTCTGGAAACGTATCGCCTTGTCAAGTCTGCCCTCAGGCACAGGTTTTGTGATCACGAGGACACACTGGTCGGTAACCCTGTCCAGGATATCCTCATAATTATCCTGAGGGACCACCAACAGCACAACGCCGTTATTCTTCTCTGCGATATCCAGAGACAGCTCTATTCCGTTTTCATCCGATAAAGGGGCATTTATGATCACAAGATCATAGTCCCTCTCAAGTATCGCGCGTCTTCCCAGCGCTCCGCTCTTCTTTATGTCAATAGTGATAAATCCCTTCAGGGATTTTTTTGCCAGGCTGTCAAAACGGTCGGAGGCTGATATTATCAACGCCGAATGCGAATATTCTTCTAATTTCGGCATTCACTTACCTCCGTCAATATCCGGTATAGGATCTGATTACTTCCTCAGGTATGTACTCCTTGACAAAGTCACTCTCATATGCCAGCTTCGCTGCTTCTTTTCTGGAACCGGGAAGCAGCGCTCCCTTCTCATCCATCTCTTCGGGCAGTGAAAGCTTTCTTTCAATACCCGACAATCCCGCATATATCAGCAGCGCATATACAAGATAAGGATTACATACCGCATCGGGACTCCGAAGCTCTGCCCTTGTCCTGTCTTTAAAAGTTTCAATATACATCAGTTCGGAATCTCCACGGCTTGACCAGTTGACACGGTCGGGAGCCGTATTGTTTCCGAAGCGTGCATAAGACTGCTCCGTAGGGTTTAAAAATACTGTTATATCCCTTATCTTTTCTATTATCCCTGCTGCCGCATATCTGACCACATCATTACCCTCACGGTCGACAGCATAAAGATTTATATGGTAACCGTTTCCCGGTTTATCGGGAATGGGCATGGGTGAAAAATCCGCAGTCAGGCCGTTGCGGTTTGCTATGGTACTTACAGCCATCTTAAAAGTAGTCATCTGGTCGGCAGCCTTTAAGGGTTTTGCATAATGAAAATCTATCTCATTCTGTCCGGGGCCTCTTTCGTGATGTGATCTCTCCGGTTTAAGTCCCATCTTCTCTATCGTGAGCGTTATCTCTCTTCTGACATTCTCACACTTATCCAAAGGTGCTATATCCAGATAACCCGCGTTATCATAAGGCTTCCTGGTCGGATTTCCTTCTTCGTCATTAACAAACAGATAAAACTCCGTTTCATTGCTGAACCTGAATTCTATTCCCGCTTCATCTGCTTTTTCCATGGCTTTTTTCAGTATTGCTCTTGTGTCCGATATGTATTCCTCTCCGTCCGGTGTATATACATCGCAGAACATCCTGAGCACTTTTCCGCTGTCAGGTCTCCAGGGAAGAACGGAAAGCGTATCCGGATCGGGCTTAAGATACAGTGATGAATAAGGACAGTCCTGAAAACCCGCTATATCCCTTGCACTGATCGGTGCTCCGTCATCAAAAGCTTTCTTTACCTCACCCGGCATCACGGAGATATTCTTCTGTATTCCGAATGCATCACGGAATGCAAGTCTTATAAACTTCGCATCCTCTTCTTCGATATATTTCATTACTTCTTCTTCAGTGTATCTCATATGTTCCTCCTTTAGATCCTTCTTTATATAGTAGAAATCCTCGGTGAAATATCTTCCAGCACATCCAGCAGTATCTTTACCGTATCAAGCGAAGTGAACATGGTCACTCCGTTCATTATCGCACAGCGTCTTATCTCTATACCGTCATTGTAATGCACACCGGAAAGGATCGCTCTGGTATTTATGATATAACTCACATAACCTGCCCTTATGGAGCGCAGTATCTCATCGCTGCCTTCACTT
This sequence comes from Lachnospiraceae bacterium, assembly GCA_024683645.1. Lineage (GTDB taxonomy): Bacteria > Bacillota > Clostridia > Lachnospirales > Lachnospiraceae > NK4A136. Next base: position 30,104 of record JAIKYA010000201.1, on the reverse strand, counting down.
ATCTTTCCGCGTATACGCGTCCTTACACCGTGTTCCTTCAGAAACTTCCCTGTTCCCACGGTCGCTTCTATATTAAATCCGAGCTCATAAAACCGTCTGATCAGAGGCAGTGCTTCTTCCTTGTCTTCATCGGCAAGAGTTACCATCACCGTGCCGTATTCCTTCATCTTTATGCCGGACGCCTGCAAAGCCTTATACAGAGCACGTTTCAGACTCCGGTCATAACCTATCGCCTCACCGGTCGATTTCATCTCGGGTGAAAGATATGCATCCATACCGTTCAGCTTTTCAAAAGAAAACGCAGGTGCTTTCACGTACCAGGATTCTTTTTCCGGAAAGATCTTTTCCGCAAGTCCCTGTTTTTTCAGGCTTTCTCCAAGCATTACCCTTGTTGCGATATCTACCAGCGAAACACCTGTTGACTTTGATAAAAAAGGAACACTTCTTGATGCACGCGGATTTACTTCTATTATATATACATTATCCGCCTTGTCTACTATAAACTGTATGTTGAACAGACCGACTATCCCTATCCCCACACCGAGTTTATAGGTATATTTCCATATGAGCTGGCGTACATGATCCGAAATGGAATACGGAGGATATACACTTATGCTGTCGCCCGAATGTACTCCGGTCCTCTCCACCAGTTCCATGATGCCCGGCAGAAATACATCCCTGCCGTCACAGACTGCATCCACTTCCACTTCTTTTCCTACTATATACTTATCTACCAGAACAGGTCTGTCCTTATCAACCTCCACGGCATTTTTAAGATAAGATGAAAGCATCTGTTCATTCGCGACTATCTCCATAGCCCGGCCGCCAAGCACATATGACGGTCTTACCAGAACGGGATAGCCTATGCGTGCTGCTGCAGCCAGCCCGTCTTCTATATTTGTAACGGCTATTCCTTCCGGATGCGGTATCTCAAGCTTATTTATCAGGTTTTCAAAAGCATCCCTGTCCTCTGCCGCGAATATCGCCTCGGTACCGGTACCGATGAGCTTTACTCCCCTTGCCGCCAGAGGTTCTGCCAGATTGACAGCTGTCTGTCCGCCCAGTGAAGTGATCACACCGACGGGTTTCTCCAGATCGATGACGTTCATTATATCTTCTACTGTCAAGGGTTCAAAATACAGTTTGTCTGCGGTGGTATAATCCGTTGATACCGTTTCCGGATTGTTGTTTATCACTATGGCTTCATAGCCCATCTCCCGGATGGTCTTTACCGCATGCACCGTTGAATAATCAAATTCGACACCCTGTCCTATCCTTATCGGGCCTGAACCCAGAACAATGATCTTTTTGTTTTCCGATACTATCGATTCATTCTCTTCCTCATAGCTTGAATAGAAGTAAGGAACATAGCTGTCAAACTCACTTGCACAGGTATCGATCATCTTATATACGGGACGGATATCATACTGCTTTCTCAGTGTACTGATCTCATCTTCCGTTTTCCCCGTAAGCTCTGCTATATAAGAATCGGAAAAGCCCATCCTCTTGGCACTGTATAATATCTCTTTCCCTATATCATCTTTCTCCTTCTCCAGCAGTATCTCATGATCAACGATATTTTTGATCTTATCAAGGAAGAACATGTCTATCTTCGTTTTTGAATATATCGTGTGCGGATCAACTCCCAGCCACAGCAGTTCGGATATGGCATAGATCCTGTCATCGGTTCCCTCCACGATATAATCAAGCAGCTTTTCTATCGCTTCCTTTCTGTTCTCCGGGTCCGGTTTATCGGACAGATTCTTCACATCAAATTTCGCAAGATGAATGTGATTCTTTCCATCCTCAAGTGAACGTATGGCTTTCAGCAGACTCTCTTCCATTGTCCGCCCTACGCTCATGGTCTCTCCCGTTGCCTTCATCTGTGTAGACAGTCTGTTTGAAGCAAGGGTAAATTTATCAAAAGGAAACCTCGGCATCTTTGTCACAACGTAGTCAAGTGTCGGTTCAAAACATGCAGGAGTATTGGCCAGCATTATCTCATCCAGATCCATGCCGACTGCTATCTTTGCTGAAACCCTGGCTATCGGATATCCGCTTGCCTTTGAAGCCAGCGCAGAGGATCTTGATACACGCGGATTTACTTCTATCACGTAATAGCTGAAGGATTCGGGGTCCAGTGCAAACTGCACATTACAGCCGCCCTTTATGCCAAGGGCTCTTATGATCCTTAAGGCAGAATCCCTGAGCATATGATATTCTTTGTTTGTAAGAGTCTGACTGGGTGCCACCACTATGGAATCGCCCGTATGTATTCCGACGGGATCGAGGTTTTCCATGTTACATACCGTAATAGCAGTGTCATTTGCATCCCGCATTACTTCATATTCGATCTCTTTGTATCCCTTTATGCTCTTTTCCACCAGCACCTGATGTGCGGGAGAAAGTGCGAGGGCATTTTTCATCATATCCCTCATCTCTTCGGGATCTCCCGCAAAACCGCCTCCCGTTCCTCCCAGTGTGAAAGCAGGTCTCAGTATCACGGGATAACCTATCATCTCCGCTGCTTTAAGACCTTCTTCTATACTCTCCGCTATAGCTGAAGGAACAACCGGTTCACCCAGGCTTTCACAGAGCTCTTTGAACTGTTCCCTGTCCTCGGCTTTTCTGATGCTTTCCGCATCAGTTCCCAGAAGCTCTATCTCACATTCTTCCAGTACACCTTTATCATAAAGCTGCAATGAAAGGTTCAGTCCCGTCTGTCCTCCTATGCCGGGAACTATCGCATCGGGTCTTTCGTATCTGCATATCCTTGCCATGTATTCCAGCGTAAGAGGCTCCATATAAACCTTGTCCGCTATGGCATGATCGGTCATGATAGTCGCAGGATTGGAGTTGGCAAGTATTACTTCATACCCTTCTTCTTTCAGTGCAAGACAGGCCTGTGTTCCCGCATAATCAAATTCCGCTGCCTGACCTATGACTATAGGTCCCGAGCCTATCACAAGTACTTTTTTTATGTCAGTTCTTTTCGGCATTTTTCTCAACCTCTTTTCATCAACGCTGTAAACTGCGAAAACAGATATGCACTGTCCTGCGGGCCGGGTGCACTTTCCGGATGGTACTGCACGCTCATTACGCCATCCTCCTCGCTGCAGAGTCCTTCCACGGTACCGTCAAGTATGTTCACATGGGATACGGCAAGACCTGTTCCTTCCAGAGACTTTTCATCTACCGCATAGCTGTGATTCTGGCTTGTTATCTCTATCTTTCCGTTTCTGAGATCCCGTACGGGATGGTTTCCTCCCCTGTGACCGAATTTCAGTTTATATGTTTTTGCTCCGTATGACAGTGCTATCAGCTGATGTCCGAGACATATGCCGAACAATACCGTTTTACCTCTCAGCATTTTCAGAGTGTCTATTACCTCGGTTACATCTTCCGGATCCCCGGGGCCGTTTGATACAAAGACTCCGTCAGGTTTGAGCGCAAGTATATCTTCATAACCTGTATTGTACGGAACAACAGTCACATTGCATCTGTTCTTATTCAGCATACGCACGATATTACTCTTCATCCCGCAGTCTATCGCCACTATGTTATAAAGAGGATTTGATGTGCGGCTGTACCATCTTTTTCTGCAGCTGCTCCTCTTCACTGCATCGTGGGGAACAGGCGTATCTGCGATAAGTTTTATTCCTTCTTCTGCAGACATTTCTTCGTCTGTGATCACGCATCTCCTCGAACCGTGATCCCTTATACTCCTCACCAGCTTCCTCGTATCCACTCCGCTTAAACCCGGCACATTGCTTTCTTCCAGCAGTTCGGGCAGTGTCTTTGCCCACCTGAAATTTGAAGGATTATCATTAATATCCCTCACTATAAAAGCAGACGGGGATATGATCCTGCTCTCAAAATCCTCATCTGCTACTCCGTAATTTCCTATCAGCGGATACGACATCACTATCGCCTGATCTGTATATGACGGATCCGATACGATCTCCTGATATCCTGCCATTGACGTGTTGAACACTATCTCACTGACAGCCGTCCTGCTGCCTCCGAATGCGGCTCCGGTATAAGCTGTGCCGTCTTCAAGGATAAGCCTTCTTTCAGCCTTCATCTTCTTCTCCTTTTATATATGCATTAGAGCTGCCGCTATAAACCCGCTGAATAAGGGATGCGGCCTGTTCGGTCTCGACCTGAATTCCGGATGATACTGCACACCGATATAAAAATCCTTCTCTGTCAGCTCCACTGTCTCAACAAGTTTTCCGTCCGGTGACATTCCGGACAGGCACAGTCCCTTATCCGAAAGTATCTCTCTGTAATCATTATTGAACTCGTACCTGTGTCTGTGTCTCTCGGATATCTCCGCTGTTTTGTAATACTCGTACATCTTTGTTCCCTCACTTATCTTACAGGGATAACTTCCGAGTCTCAGTGTTCCGCCTTTTTCGATATCATCCGACTGGCCCGGCATAAAGTCGATCACCTTATGTTCCGACGGATCATGGAACTCACCGGAACATGCATCAGCGATGCCTGCCACGTTTCTCGCAAACTCTATGACTGCTATCTGCATTCCCAGACATATGCCAAAATAAGGTATGCTGTTTTCTCTGGCATATTTCGCTGCCAGTATCATGCCTTCTATGCCTCTGTCACCGAAACCACCTGGAACTATTATTCCCGAAACCTCCTTAAACACGCTCTCATAATTGCTTTCGTTTATCTCCTCCGAATCCATCCAGAGTATGTTTATCTTAGCTTTTAATGCAAAGCCTGCATGACGCAGTGCTTCCGCAACCGAAAGATATGCATCATGAAGCTGTACGTACTTTCCGACCAAAGCGATATTCACTGTTTTATCTGCTTTTTCTATGCTCTCTGCCAGTGCTTCCCATTCCTTAAGATCAGGCTTTGGTGCATCTATTCCGAGTTCCCTGCATACCACTCCCGAAAAGCCTGATCTTTCAAGCATCAGCGGTGCCGCATACAGACTGCTCATGGTTATGTTTTCTATAACACAGTCCTTCTTTACATTACAGAACATCGCTATCTTATTAAAGATGCTTTCCTCCAGAGGTTCATCACAGCGGAGTACTATTATGTCCGGATTTATGCCCATGCCCTGCAGTTCCTTTACCGAATGCTGGGTGGGTTTTGATTTATGCTCATCGGAACCGTGCAGATAAGGTACCAGCGTTACATGTATGAACAGGCTGTTTTCTCTTCCCGTCTCGAGCGATATCTGTCTTACGGCTTCTATAAACGGCTGTGATTCTATATCACCTATGGTACCGCCTATCTCGGTTATCACCACATCCGCGCCCGTCTCCTGTCCGGCACGGTATACGAATTCCTTTATCTCATTGGTTATATGTGGTATCACCTGTACGGTAGAACCGAGATATTCTCCGCGTCTTTCTTTGTTCAGCACATTCCAGTACACCCTTCCCGAGGTAAGGTTGGAATACTTTGTCAGATCCTCGTCAATAAACCTTTCATAATGACCCAGGTCGAGATCGGTCTCTGCACCGTCTTCCGTCACATAAACTTCTCCGTGCTGGTAAGGACTCATTGTTCCGGGATCCACATTTATATAGGGATCCAGCTTCTGCGCAGCAACCTTCAGTCCTCTTGCCTTCAGCAGTCTTCCCAGAGATGCTGCCGTTATTCCTTTTCCCAATCCGGATACCACTCCGCCTGTCACAAAAATATACTTAGTATTCATAGCTTTTTCCTGTCCTATTCCTGCCGTATGGAAGTATTACTGCCATTCATTACAGATTGGTGTATCCCATCAGCGCCGCATCAACTTCTTTTGCAGCAGCTCTGCCTTCAGCTATCGCCCATACCACCAGTGACTGTCCTCTGTGCATATCACCTGCCGTAAATACCTTTGCCTGTGATGATGAATATTTTCCTGCTTCTGTTTTTACATTTGATCTTGTATCGGTCTCTACTCCGAAAGCATCCGTTACATATTTTTCGCTTCCGAGGAAACCTGCCGCTATCAGCACGAGCTGTGCAGGGAGAGTCTTCTCACTTCCCTCCGTCGGTACCATGTTCATCCTTCCGGTTTTTTCATCCTTTTCGGGATGGAGCTGCACGGTCACGATCTCTTTCAGCATGCCCTTTTTATCCTTAACAAATTCCTTTACTGTAGTCTGATATACTCTCGGATCTTTTCCATATTTCCATATTGCTTCTTCCTGACCGTAATCTGTCTTCAGTATTCTGGGCCATTCGGGCCAGGGATTGGAAGGCAGTCTTTCTTCGGAAGGTTTCGGCATCATCTCAAGCTGGGTCACACTTTTTGCCCCCAGACGTATACAGGTTCCGGCACAGTCATTACCTGTGTCCCCACCGCCTATTATTATCACATCCTTATCTTTCGCAAGCTCTGAAGGTATGTCTTTAAGATCACTGTCAAGCAGTCTCTTTGTTACTTCCGAAAGAAAATCAACCGCAAACCTTATACCTTTTGCATCTCTGCCCGGTGCATTTATATCTCTGGGATTTGATGCTCCGCAGGCAAGCACTATGCCGTCGTATTCTTTCTTAAGCTCTTCGGCGGAAATATCCTTTCCCACATCCGCATTCACTACAAAGCGGATACCTGCTTCCTCCATAAGCTTCACTCTTCTGTCTATCAGCTTCTTATCCAGCTTCATATTGGGTATGCCGTATCGCAGCAGTCCGCCCACACGGTCCCTGCGCTCATATACCGTTACTTCATGTCCTCTGCGGTTTAAAAGCTGTGCAGCTGCCAGCCCTGAAGGTCCGCTGCCGATCACGGCCACCTTTTTTCCGGTTCTTACGGCAGGTGTTTTTTCTTTTACCAGGCCGTGTTCATAAGCATATTCGATCACGGACTTTTCGTTTTCTTTTGTCGATACCGGCTCATCATGCAGTCCGCAGGTACATGCTGCTTCGCACAATGCCGGACATACACGGCTGGTGAACTCGGGAAAACTGTGTGTGACAGACAGTCTCCTGTATGCTTCAGCCATCCTTCCCCTGTATACCAGATCATTCACTTCCGGTACCAGATTGTTCAGGGGACAACCCGATGCCATGCCGGCGATTATCTTTCCTGCCTGACAGAAAGGTATACCGCAGTCCATACATCTGGCAGCCTGCTTTTTCTGTTCTTCTATCGGAAGACGTTTATGGAATTCAAGGAAATCCTTTACTCTTTCCTCTTCACTCCTGACTTCTCCTTCAGCTCTTTTATACTCCAGAAAACCTGTTGTTTTTCCCATCAGTGCGCACCTCCCGTCACAAAACTTCTGAAGGCTTCTATCTTTGCGGTTTCGGGATCCGCCCCCTTCTCTGTTTCAGCTGCTATCAGTCTCAGTATCTCCTTATAGTCTCCCGGTATGATCTTCTTAAAATGAGGTATATAAGCATCAAGTTCCGCAAGTACCTCTTTTCCTTTTTTCGAACCGGTCTCTTCAACATGCTCCGTGAGGATCCGTCTGAGTTCATCTATATCTTCTTTATTTTCCACTGCCTCCATGCTGACCATCTGTTTATTCAGATTTTTATACAGGGTACTCTTTTCATCCAGCACATATGCCGTACCACCGCTCATACCTGCAGCAAAGTTCTTTCCGACAGGACCGAGTATCACTACCGTTCCTCCTGTCATGTACTCGCAGCCGTGTTCACCTACGCCTTCAACAACTGCTGTTGCACCGGAATTACGTATGCCGAATCTTTCCCCTGCCATACCGGATATAAATGCTTTACCCGAGGTAGCACCGTACAATGCAACGTTTCCTATTATGATGTTCTCTCCGGGATCATATTCCGCCTCTGCCGGTGCAGATACCACCAGCTTTCCTCCGGATAAACCTTTTCCGAAATAATCGTTGCTGTCTCCCTTAAGACGCAGCGTCAATCCCTTCGGGATAAAAGCACCAAAGCTCTGACCGCCGGATCCGCTGCAGTTTATCGTAATGGTATCTTCCTCAAGACCCTCCGGTTTCTTCCTTGTAATCTCCGCTCCCAAAAGAGTTCCGAAAGTCCTGTCAACACTCTTCAGTCCGACACTTACTTCTGTCTTCTCCCCGCTCTCTATCGCCTGCTTTATGTCCTTTGACTTTAACAGAACAGCTTCGTCCTTTGTTTCTTTCAGCTTAAAGTCATATAGATTTTTGCCCTGATGATCAATACTGCCGCTTTCCATATGAAGGAGTATCTTTGAAAGATCCATTCTCTTTCCATCATCTCCGATATCTTCCTTTATCTTCAGCAGATCACTCCTGCCCACAAGCTCTTCTACCGTCCTTATTCCGAGTGCTGCCATTATCTCGCGCAGCTGTCTGGCTATGAACAGCATGAAATTCTCAACATACTCGGGTTTTCCCGCAAAACGTTTTCTGAGTTCGGGATTCTGGGTTGCAACGCCCATCGGACAGGTATCGGACTGGCACTGCCTCATCATCACGCAGCCGAGTGTGATCAGCGGTGCCGTTGCAAAACCGAATTCTTCCGCACCGAGCATTGCTGCTATCGCAACATCACGTCCCGTCATCATCTTGCCGTCTGTTTCTATCACTACCCTGTTTCTCAGACCATTCGCGATCAGAGTCTGGTGTGTCTCTGCAAGTCCAAGCTCCCAGGGAAGACCTGCATTGTGTATTGATGAAAGAGGAGCTGCTCCCGTACCTCCGTCATAACCCGATATCAGTACCACCGCTGCACCGGCTTTTGCAACACCTGCTGCCACTGTACCTACGCCTGCTTCTGATACGAGCTTCACAGATATCCTCGCATCTTTATTGGCACATTTCAGATCATATATGAGCTGTGCCAGATCCTCGATTGAATAAATATCATGATGGGGTGGCGGTGATATCAGACTCACACCCGGTGTCGAATGTCTGGTCTTCGCTATCCAGGGATATACCTTCTTTCCGGGCAGATGTCCGCCTTCACCCGGTTTTGCACCCTGTGCCATTTTTATCTGTATCTCTTTTGCACTGACAAGGTATCTGCTGGTCACACCGAAACGTCCGCTGGCCACCTGCTTTATCGCGGAACTCCTATCGTCCTTTGTTCCCGCAGACATTATCCTCTCATCACTCTCTCCGCCTTCACCGCTGTTGCTCTTACCCTTCAGCCTGTTCATGGCGATAGCAAGCGTTGTATGTGCTTCTTCCGAAATTGAACCGTAGGACATGGCTCCTGTTTTGAATCTTTTAACTATGGACTCTTCGCTTTCGACCTCTTTGATATCTATAGCCTTTTCAGGATATCTGAAATCGATAAGACTTCTTAAGTATCCTGATGTTTCGCCATCTATCATCTTCGTGTACTCTTTAAACTTTTCGTAATTGCCTTCCCTCGTGGACAGCTGCAGCATATGTATGGTCTGGGGATTGTATCTGTGTTTCTCGCCCCGGCTGCGCTCCTTATGACGTCCCATCGCAGTCAGCTCCAGATCAACGTCAAGTCCCAGCGGGTCGAAAGCCCGGCTGTGCTGTTTATCCGCAGCCTTTCCTATATCCTCGAGCGTGATACCACCTACACGGCTTACCGTTCCGGTGAAGTAATCATTTATCACATCCTGTGAAATGCCTATTGCTTCAAATATCTTGCTTCCCTGATAGGACTGTATCGTTGAGATCCCCATCTTGGACGCGATCTTGACTATACCGAAAAGTATCGCATTGTCATAATCTTCAACTGCTGCATAATAATCTTTATCAAGTATCTCCTCTTCAAGCAGCTGGGCTATCGTGGCATGCGCCAGATAAGGGTTTACGGCTGATGCACCGTATCCGAGAAGTGTTGCGAAATGATGCACTTCCCTGGGTTCGCCCGATTCCACGATCAGTGACATGGCCGTACATTTTCTGGTATCAACCAGATGTTTATGTACGGCCGCCACTGCAAGAAGAGAAGGTATCGCCACATGATTTTCATCTACACCGCGGTCCGAAAGTATAAGTATGTTCGCACCCTCTCTGTATGCTTTATCAACTTCCACAAACAGATGGTGCAGCACCCTCTTCATCGGTGTACTCTTATAATAAAGGATGGATATCTTTGCAATCTTGAATCCGTCCTTCTTCATGTTTTCTATCTTTAGGAGATCCAGATCCGTCAGTATCGGATTATTGATCTTGAGTACCTGGCAGTTTTCCGGTTTTTCTTCGAGAAGATTTCCGTTCTTTCCGACATATACCGTACGTGATGTTACTATCTCCTCTCTCTGTGCATCGATAGGAGGATTTGTCACCTGTGCGAAAAGCTGTTTGAAATAATAGAACAGCGGCTGGTACTCTTTTGAAAGCGCAGCGATCGGCGTATCTATACCCATAGATCCTATCGCTTCGGTTCCGTTCAGTGCCATGCTCAGGATCGAGTCATGATAATTCTCCCAGGTATAACCGAAAGCTTTCTGCAGTTTTGATCTTTCTTCCGATGTATATACCTGTACTTTCTTGTTCGGTACTTTCAGGTCCGCAAGCTCCGTCAGCTTGCTGTCCAGCCACTCCCCGTAAGGCTTTCCGAGAGCATACCTTTCTTTTATCTCTTCATCACTGATTATCTTTTTCTGTTTGGTATCCACTAATAGGAGCTTGCCGGGATGCAGTCTCTCTTTCTTTACCACATGCTCTTCCGGAAGATCCAGCACACCTACTTCCGAAGAAAGTATCAGTCTTCCGTCATCCATCACATAATACCTTGACGGTCGCAGACCGTTGCGGTCAAGGATCGCGCCCATTACATCACCGTCCGAGAAGAGTATGGATGCGGGACCATCCCAGGGTTCCATCATCGTTGCATAATACTGGTAAAAATCCCTTTCTTCCTGTGAAAGAGTCTCATTATGTGCCCAGGGTTCGGGGATCATTATCGTTGCGGCAAGAGGAAGTTCCATACCGCTCATCACCAGAAATTCCAGTGTATTATCAAGCATTGCGGAGTCGGATCCGCTCTGTGATATGACCGGCAATACCTTGGTCATGTCTTCTTCGGAAAATGCTGCCGTATGCATGGTCTCTTCCCTGGCAAGCATCTTGTCCGCATTTCCTTTTATCGTATTGATCTCACCGTTATGTACTATAAAACGGTTGGGATGCGCCCTGTTCCAGCTCGGAGTCGTATTTGTTGAAAATCGCGAATGCACCATGGCGATGGCTGATTCATAATCGGGATCCTCCAGATCAGTGAAGAACTGTCTCAGCTGCCCTACCAGGAACATACCTTTATATACTACTGTCCTGCATGAAAGCGATGGCACATAAGTATTTGCGCTGCTCTGCTCGAATTCTCTCCGTATGATGTAGAGCATACGGTCAAAATCTATATCCTCTTTTAGCGTTGAAGGTCTTTCTATAAATACCTGGTATATCTCAGGCATGCACTCACGGGCCCTGCTTCCCAGTACATCGGGATCAGATGCGACCTTTCTCCATCCGAGTATCTTAAGCCCCGCCTTACGCACAATGATCTCAAACATCGATCTGGCCTGTCTCATATCCAGATCGTTTGTCGGAAAGAAGAACATGCCGACACCGTACTGTCTTATTCCCGGCAGGCTGACACCTTCCTTCTTCATCACTTTCACATAATACTTATGCGGGATCTGCGTAAGGATACCAACCCCGTCACCGGTTTTTCCTTCCGCATCCTTGCCTGCCCTGTGTTCAAGGTTTTCAACGATATACAGGGCATCGCTTACCAGCTTGTGGCTCGCACGTCCTTCCACATCGATAACAGCACCTATACCGCAGTTGTCATGCTCAAAGGAAGGGTCATAAAGACCTTCTTTTCTTATCTGTTCAAATCTGTTGTCTGATACTTCTTTCATAGTGCATTTCTCCTTTTTCCGATCAGACGCAATAAAAGAGGCGCCCCGGGTACTTACCCAAGACGCCTTTGCCTTTGATAATATGATTATTTTCTGATCAGATCCTGCATGTCACCTTTGACACACTTATAATACTTATTCTTTCCCCGGCTGTCAAGGATTTTTTAGCCTGCTGCTTTGGAAAGATCAGCCATGACTTTTTTAAGATCTTCTCTTATGGCAAGATGCTGGGGACATGCAGTCTCACACTTACCGCATTCCCTGCAGTTAACACCCTGCTTTCCTTCTCTGCCCATTCCTTCCCACTGCCATTTAACCGTTCCGTAATCCTGATACATATGATAACGGTTCCATACACTGAAATTGCCCGGTATATCAACACCGAAAGGACAAGGCATACAATAACGGCAGCCTGTACAGCCATTCTGTATCCTGCTGTTCATTATCTCTTTTATCTTATCGATGGCTTCATATTCCTTCTCTTCCATCGGGACGAAATCATTGAAAGTTTCCAGGTTATCATCAACCTGCTCCATGGATGACATACCGCTTAAAACTGTAAGTATATCGGGAAGCGTCGCAACATATCTGAGTGCAAATGAAGCCGCGCTCTTTCCCGGTCTTACACTGTCAAACACATCCATTATGTCTTTTGAAAACTTGGCCAGTGAACCTCCCTTGACCGGTTCCATTATCGTAAGAGGAACACCCTTTTCCTCCGCAAGCTTATAGCCTTTCATTCCGGCCTGTTCGTCTATATCCATATAGTTAAGCTGGATCTGACAGAAATCCCAGTCCCTGTAATTGATGATCTCTTCAAAAGTATCATAATCATCATGGAAAGAAAAACCGAGAAAACGTATCTTACCTTCCGCCTGCAATTCCTCCAGACGCTTCACCGTTCCCAGATCACGCTGCTTGGCCCAGCTGCCCTTGTTCATGGCATGCATCAGATAGAAATCAAAATGGTCTGTCTGAAGTTTTTTAAGCTGCTCGTTAAAATACTTGTCAACATCTTCAACGGTATTTACAAACCATACCGGAAGCTTGGTCGCAAGGTAATAGGAATCCCTCGGATATTTCTTTAAAGCTTCACCGACAAAGAGCTCACTTTCTCCGTCATGATACGGATAGGCCGTATCTATATAATTCACTCCTGATGCTATGGCTTTATCCAGCATCTTCTCAGCCAGAGGTCTGTCGATCTTTCCCTCTGCATTGGTCGGAAACCTCATACACCCGAAACCCAGTAACGATACATCGATCCCCAGTTTGTCAAACCTTCTCTTTTCCATTTATGTTCTCCTCTCCTGACGCGGTCTACGGACCGGACAACAGTATCATTTAGATTTTAGCACAGGAAATGAACATAAACTGTTTATAAAATGTCCGGAATATATCATTTTTTGTCATAACTGTTGTTTTATGCCAGATCCTTTTTCATATATATCGTAAACGATGCCAGCAGGGCTGTGATTATTACTGCTGCGCCTGTTATCAATGCTGCCGCAGGTGTTTCTTTTCCGGCGAATATCTCCGATGCGTTTGTATAAGAGAACGGTCCCAAAAAGAGATAGTCTTTCATATCGGGCACTACTCTTCCTATCAGATCATAAGAGTAGAATATAAGTGCCAGTCCGAGCCCTATCCCCATACGGTTTCTTGCAGAGCAGGCGGATATTATCAGTGCTACGGCTGATATCTCTATATTCATAAGAAGCATGCTCCCAAGAAAGATCATCATCTCTTTCCATGAAATATCTTCTTTAAGGGCCGCAAAACCCAGTATATACAAAGCACCGCATATAAGTGTAAATATAACCAGCTCCGCCAGAAGAGACAGGAGTTTTGCCAGTACTGTCATGCCCCTCGATACAGGGAGCGAAAAAAGGAATTCGCCCGTATGCGCATCTTCTTCCTTCGATAAGAGAACTGTTGCCAGAAGCGCTGCAAACAATGCACTTCCCAGTCCGTGGACTGTTCCCACTTCAGTCGCAAAGAATCCGTTTATCGTAGCTATGCTTAAGGTGCTCATACCGAAAGCATCGGAAAATGCTCCCATATTTGAGAAGGTATCGGCCATATCCATCATCTCACCTTCCATGCTCGTATACATCAGCAGACATACAAAGCCCAGACCGCCTACGCTTAAACTCCATATCAGCAGACTTTTCAGATTAAGTTTTAATTCGTGTTTAAATATCGACAGCATCAGTTTTCCTCCTTGTAAAAATGCATGAACATATCTTCCAGTGACGGTTCTTCTATATACAGGTTTTCTATCTTTTTCTTTGACAGCTCTCCGATCAGTTCATTTATGTCGCCGTTGTATAAATACTCCTTATGTTCACCGTCCGCTGTCAGCTTTATATTTTTCGCGCTGCTCTCAGTGAGGTTTTCCACACTGTCCTCTTTGATCAGGCGGCCTTCACGCATCACTGCAGCCCTGTCACAGTATCTGCTTACTTCCGATAACACATGTGTTGACAGAAAGCAGGTGGCTCCTTCTTTTACATACCGGCGTATCAGTTCAAAGAAAGTATTCTGCATCAGTGGATCGAGTCCGGATGAAGGTTCATCAAAAACGAAGAGCTTCGGTTTATGCTGCATTGCACATACTATGCTCACTTTTTTTCTGTTTCCCAGTGACAGTTCCTTTATCCTCTTCCCGGTATCAAGCTGCAGCTTCTCACACAGCATTTCTGCTTCTTTACTGCAATCGATCCCTCTTACCTCGGCTGCAAACTTTATCACTTCCGAAACTTTCATAGTCGGATAGAACAGAGCTTCCGAAGGCATATAGCCTGTTTCCCTGAGTATCTGCGTATGCTCAGCCCTGCTGTCTTTTCCGAGTATCCGTATACTTCCCTTTTCGTAATTCAGAAAGCCCAGCATTGATCGTATCGTTGTGGATTTACCGGCACCGTTGGGTCCGATGAAGCCGTATATCTCTCCTTCACCTACCTTAAGGGAAAGATCAGTAACTCCGCGTTTCTTTCCGTATGACTTGGTCAGGTTTTCTATTCTTATCACATCACCCATTCTTTTTTCCTCTTTCTTTCGTTTGGATCCTTCGCTTTACATTTTCTTTCTAACATAAAAAAAAGACGGGAGCAATATCTGCTCCCGCAAGCTGCACTTATTCATCCGTATCATGCACTTTTTTGTTGTGTTCCGACTGGAATATGCGTAATTCATCGTTCAGTATTTTGTCATCTATATGCCTTTTTGAACGGTAGATAAGTATCACACAGATATAGGTTATCAGTATGTATACCGCAAACAGAAGCGATATCAAAAGCTTCCCGTCAAACCACTTAAGGAAAAATGACAGGGCGACGTACAGCAGCGTGCATATCACTAAACCCGCATATTCGCGTCCTTTCAGTGTATCGCTTTCATCAAAATTATTGAATGCATACACCTGTATATATCCCATGAAATAACAGGAAAAGATCATCTCGGTCAGGTGCAGTATCGATGCATCGTATATCCCGCAGACTATCCTGTACACACAGTAGAAAAACAGTACCGCAAAGAAATACAGACAGGCCTTGAACTCTATGCCTATTTCTTTTGTAAGGTACTTTTCCCAGAGACTCAGCTTGTTCTTATCCACGCATGTATCCTCCCTTCAAAAACTTCCTGAAGTCCGAAGCATAAGTCCTCGAGATGATGACATGTTCCCCGTTTTCAAGAGTGGCGTCTATTCTGTTGGACGAAAGACTTTTTAGAACTTTGACTTTATCTACATTGATGATCATAGATTTGCTGCAGCGGAAAAAGCAGATATCATCAAGCTCTGCAAGCATCCCCTGAAGCGAAGCATCCATCCTCAAAACATCTTTATCTGTATAGGCAAAGGTTTTATCATCGACCGACTCAATATAAAGAATATCCTCCGGATCGATAACAACTCTCCGATCGTCCTTCCTGCCGGTCAGCTTCTTCGCATCACCGTTTATTATCTCCAGGATCTTTTTGATCTGACCTGTCGCTTCCCTGTATCTTATTACTATCGATTCTTCTCCGGAATCGATCTGCCTGATATCTATATTCAAAAATATATCCCTCCGGGACAGCTGCTTACTTCATCTTTTTATGGTATATCAAAATCACATATTTCGCAAGCTGTTCGAAAGGGATATATGTCGTTCATTTCACAGGGTATATATTATCAAAGCAGGCCGAACATACAGGCAGATCACCTGCCATGGTCTTCAGATCTTCCAGACCCAGATACCCCAAAGTATCTGCTCCGATGCTTTTACATACCTCCTCGGAGGAATGTTCAGATGCTATCAGCTGGCCGGATGATGGTACGTCTGTTCCGTAATAACAGGGATAGAGGAAAGGCGGTGAACTGATCCTTACATGTACTTCTGTTGCTCCGGCATTTCGAAGCATGATGATGATCTGACGCATAGTAGTTCCACGCACAATTGAATCGTCGATCAGCACTACTCTTTTTCCCTTTACTACAGGAACCAGTACCGACAGTTTCATATGTACCGCATTTCTTCTCTCTTCATCTGTAGGCTTTATAAAACTGCGTCCCACATAACTGTTCTTGTGAAAAGCCAAAGCGAAAGGGATAGCTGATTCATATGCGTAACCTTCCGCTGCAGGCAGTCCTGAATCAGGCACACCGGCTACTATATCTGCTTCCACGGGATGCCTTCTGGCCAGGGCTCTTCCGGCTCTTATTCTCGCATCATGGACAGACACCCCGTCCATCACCGAATCTACTCTGGCAAAGTATATGTATTCAAATACGCAGTGAGCTTGCCTGCCATTGCAGAGTGAAGTATCACTCCTGATACCGTCTTTATCGATGGTTACTATCTCTCCCGGTTCTATATCCCTTAAGAGTTCACCGCCGACGGAATTTACAGCCGCACTTTCCGATGCGATAATATAGGCTCCTGCTTTCTTCCCGAGAACAAGAGGCTTTAATCCGTACGGATCCCTTACTGCCACAAGCTTTCTCGGGCTCATGATCAGGCAGGCATATCCGCCTTTGAGTCCGGCTGCTGCTTTTTTGACAGCTTCTTCTATAGAAGAACTGTGCACACGTTCACTCACTATCTCATATGCCAGCACTTCCGTATCGGATGAGGTGTAATGCGCCTGACCGCGCAGAACCTGCTCCTCCTTCAATTTCCCGGCATTTATGATATTTCCGTTATGAACGAGAGCGAGTGTACCCTTAATGTAATTCATGGCTATAGGCTGGGCATTTTCCGGAACACTGCCTCCTGTAGTCGAATACCTGACATGGCCTACGCCCACATTACCGTTAAGAGTCTCTATGTTTTTACCTGTAAAGACTTCACTTACAAGACCCATTCCTTTCTTTGTTACTATGTTTCCTTTGGGTCCGGCAGTATCCGTAACCGATATTCCCGCTGATTCCTGTCCTCTGTGCTGTAACGCGATAAGGCCGCAGTATATATCATGTGCGACCTTTGTGCCCTCATTGGCATAAATTCCGAATACCCCGCATTCTTCATGCAGCTTATCGTCCGGTATATTATTTTTCATCCGTTGCTCCTTTTTTGAAAGATCCTTCGCTGCGTTCAGGATGACGCAAAAGTTGTCATTCTGAGGACGCAGGCCCGGAGAATATTTATATAACAGACAGATCAGACCACTATGGCCCGATCTGTCCGTAATATACATATCAGCTTATTCTACATCCTGAAGTGCCGCAAAGTTTTCTTCGCCTGTACGGATCTTAACAACCCTGCTTACCGGATATACAAAGATCTTGCCGTCACCGATCTTGCCGGTGTAGAGACATTTCTTCGCTGTCTCTATCACGCTGTCTACCGGTATCTTGCTGACTACGACTTCCAGTTTGATCTTCGGAAGCAGTGTCATATCCATTTCAACTCCACGGTACATCTGACTGGATCCTTTTTCTATACCGCAGCCGGTTACCTGTGTCACCGTGATACCGGTTACACCAAGAGCATTCAGTGCTCTCTTTATCTTGTCATATCTTGAGAGCTTGGTGATGATGACCACCTTATTCATTCCTGTCTCAAGTGAAGTTCCGGCAACTGTCGAAGATACGTTCTCTACAGGCACGGAAGCATTCCTCTTTGCTTCACTGGCCTTATCATAATCGTCTTCGCCAAGACTTGTGTTCTCGTTTACACTCATTGCTGCAGCACTGATATCTACGATAGAGAATCCTGCATAAGCCGATGCCAGACCGTGTTCCTTAACATCCAGACCTTCAATCTCTTCCTCCTCGCTTACTCTCAGACCGAAGATTGCCTTTATTATCGAGAATACTATGATCATCATGATAGCTGCCCAGGCTGCTACTGCAGCAAAACCTGTAAGCTGTACTCCGAGCAGATCAAATCCGCCGCCATAGAAGAGACCTTTTAATGTACTGTCAGGAGCAGTATCTGTAGCAAAGAGACCAACTGCTATAGTACCCCAGATACCGTTCATCATATGTACTGCTACAGCACCTACCGGATCATCGATATGTACTACGTTATCAAGGAACCATACACCGAAACATACCAGCAGACCTGCTACGAAACCTATCATGATCGCACCGAAAGCATCCGTTACATCACAGGGAGCTGTAATAGCTACCAGACCTGCAAGCGATGCGTTGAGACACATGGATACATCGGGCTTGCCGTATTTGATCCAGGTAAAGATCATACATACTACTGTTGCGATCGAAGGAGCTATCGTAGTTGTTACAAATACTGATGCCAGCTGATCTACAGATGTACATGCCGCACCATTAAAACCGTACCAGCCAAGCCACAGGATGAATACACCAAGTGCACCTACTACTATGTTGTGACCGGGAAATGCATTTACTTTTACTATCTTGCCTTTTTCATCTTTTTCAAACTTACCGATACGGGGACCTACCATCTTGGCTCCGACGATGGCTGCGATACCGCCTACCATATGGATCGCACATGAGCCTGCAAAATCATGAAATCCCATCTGTGCAAGCCAGCCGCCACCCCAGATCCAGTGTGCTTCAATGGGATAGATCAATGCGGAGATCACTCCCGAATACACGCAGTAACTTAAGAACTTGGTCCTCTCAGCCATTGCACCGGATACGATTGTAGCCGTTGTTGCACAGAATACAAGGTTGAATACAAAGTTGGACCAGTCAAAGCTCTCATAAGCCGTAAAGATATCAAAACCCGGCTTTCCTATAAATCCCATCATGTCTTCTCCGAGGAGCAGACTGAAACCTATCAGTATGAATACCACGCAGCCTATACAGAAATCCATAAGGTTCTTCATAAGGATATTACCTGCGTTCTTGGCTCTGGCGAAACCCGCCTCCACCATCGCAAAACCTGCCTGCATCCAGAAGACCAGCGCTGCTCCTATCAGGAACCATACCGCAAAGACTTCACCGCTTAATGCCTCCATAATTTCTTCCGTCATAATTTGTTTCCTCCTTTTAAATAAATTAGGCCATCCCCTCCGGGTTATAAAGAGTCCAATCTCTTCATATAACCACATCTTTGTGGGATGGCCAGAATTACATATTTATATTTTTTGATCTGTTCAATATACTGAGAATAAAAGTTTTCCGTAGCTGGGGAACGGCCAGCATTCTTCGCTTGCAAGCATTTCCGCCTCATCTACATGCTTTCTTAAGTGCTCCATCTTCGGTATGACATCATCTCTTATCATTGCCGAAGCAGCCATGACATCATCCTGTCCTTTCAGTTTATCCAGAGCTTCCTCCAGATCCTTTACTCTTTCAAGTATGTAATCGGTAAGCTCTGAAAGCCTTTCCATCGTGGAGATCTCGTAATTACATTTTACATTGCTGCTGACCGACTTCATAAGTGAGGTGGTCTGCGCAAGATTGAACAGATATCTCTCTATCGCAGGAAGGTAATTCTTTCTTACCATATCCACCATGGTATGACCTTCGATATTCACTGTCTTGCAGTAGTTCTCAAGCATTATCTCGCATCTTGAATGAAGTTCTGATTCCGTGAATACCTTGTGGCTCATCAGCATATCCATGTTCTTTTTATCAAGCAGATGCGGCATTGCATCCGGTGTGGTCTTTAAGTTTGAAAGTCCTCTTACCTCGGTTGCTTCCTTTACCCATTCCTCACTGTAACCATTGCCGTTGAAAAGTATCCTCTCGTGTTTTCCGATCACTTCTTTTATAAGCTCGTGCAGCGAAGTCTCGAAATCGTCTTTTCCTTCCAGCCTGTCGGCATACTGCCTGAGGCTCTCAGCCACTGCCGAGTTGAGCATTATATTGCAGCAGGCTATGCTGTTTGACGAACCCAGTGAGCGGAACTCAAACTTGTTGCCGGTAAATGCAAAGGGTGAAGTCCTGTTTCTGTCGGTGGTATCTTTGGAAAATCTGGGAAGTGTATGTACACCGAGCTTGAGTACTTCTCTCTCTTTTCCTTCATAAGGACTGTCGGTCTTGATAGCTTCAAGTACGGCTGACAGCTCATCACCGAGGAATACGGATATGATCGCGGGAGGCGCTTCGTTTGCACCCAGTCTGTGATCGTTTCCTGCTGTAGCCACCGAAAGTCTCAGCAGATCCTGATAGTCATCAACTGCCTGAATTACAGCGCAGAGGAAAAGCAGAAACTGCGCATTTTCATAAGGTGTCTCGCCGGGTGATAAGAGGTTGGTTCCCTGGTCAGTTGCCATAGACCAGTTGTTGTGCTTACCGGAACCATTCACACCTGCAAAAGGCTTTTCATGAAGCAGACATACCATACCGTGCTTCCTTGCAACCTTCTGCATTATTTCCATGGTCAGCTGGTTGTTGTCGGTTGCTACGTTTGTTGTCGAGAAGATCGGTGCCAGCTCATGCTGTGCAGGTGCCACTTCGTTATGTTCTGTCTTGGCAAGTATACCAAGCTTCCACAGCTCATTGTTCAGATCTTCCATGAACGCTGATACTCTCGGCTTTATCATACCGAAGTAATGATCGTCCAGTTCCTGACCCTTGGGAGGCATTGCACCGAAGAGAGTTCTTCCGGTATAGATCAGGTCGGGTCGTTTTTCAAACATTTCTTTATCTACGAGGAAGTATTCCTGTTCAGGTCCTACGCTTGTCCTTACATACTTAACTTCTTTCCCGAAAAGCTTCAGTATCCTCTTGGCCTGCTTATCCAGAGCCTGCATGGAACGGAGAAGCGGTGTCTTCTTATCCAGTGCATCACCGCCGTATGAGCAGAAGGCAGTGGGAATGCACAGTGTATGATCTTTAATGAAGGCATAGGATGTAGGATCCCACGCGGTATATCCTCTTGCTTCAAAGGTTGCACGAAGACCGCCTGAAGGGAAGGAAGATGCATCAGGCTCACCTTTGATCAGCTCCTTGCCCGAGAATTCCATTATCACTCCTCCATCGGGTGAAGGTGTTATGAAGCTGTCGTGCTTCTCTGCAGTGATACCGGTCAGCGGCTGGAACCAGTGGGTGAAATGTGTTGCTCCCTTCTCCACTGCCCAGTCTCTCATTTCCTTTGCAACTGCCTCGGCAACATCTTCATTAAGCTTCTCATTCTCATCTATCGTCTTCCTTAAGGATGAATATACATCCGATGAAAGACGGGCTCTCATTACTCTGTCATCAAAAACCATAGATCCAAACAATTCGGGTACGTTATGTTTTTCCATTTATTACTTCCTCCTTTTTGAATATTTAATGTCCGCTCTCACCGTAATTTGACAGTACTCTTGCAGACGGATCATTTACATTGCAGCCTTCCCAGTTCTTATTCGGCATCCAGAAATCCTTTACCATTTCCGACTGACCGGGATAATATCTTTCAAAGATATCGCGATACAGCAGCGATTCCTTTGTAAACGGTTTTGCATGTTCGTATTTCTTTATGCCTTCTTCATACTCTCCATCACTGTACTGTGCATTTGCGAAGTTCTCGAGATCATCCTTGAGTGAATGTCCCACTGCATCGGAGAATGCTGCTTTTTCTCTCCACAGTATGCTTTCCGGTATCAGCGCATCTTTTTCGAAAGCATGACGCAGCAGGTATTTGCCTTTTCCGTAGCTGTTCATCTTTTTTTCCGGATCTATCGCCATACAGTATTCTACGAATTCCAGATCACCGAACGGAACTCTTGCTTCAAGTGAATTTACGCTTATGCAGCGGTCGGCGCGGAGTACGTCATACATATGTATCTCTCCTATCCTTTTCTCCGCTTCCTTTTGGAACTCTTCGGCATTCGGTGCAAAGTCCGTATATTTGTATCCGAATATCTCATCCGAGATCTCACCGGTCATTATCACCCTTATATCCGACTGCTCATGTATCGCCTTGCATACCAGATACATTCCTATCGATGCGCGTATCGTTGTGATGTCATAAGTTCCGAGAGCTTCTATCACTACCGGCAGTGCTTCGATCACATCCTTTTCCGAAATGATCACTTCGTGATGATCGGAATGTATGTAGTCTGCAACCTCTCTTGCATATTTCAGATCTATCGCATCTATGTCCATTCCTATCGCGTAGGTCTGCAGTGGTTTATCGCTTATCCTTGCTGCTATTCCGCATACCAGTGATGAATCAAGTCCGCCTGATAAGAGGAAACCTACCGGTGTGTCTGAATCAAGTCTTTTCTCTACTCCCGCGATCAGCAGATCGTGAATGTTTTTACCTATGGTATCGATATCATCTTTCTTCACTTCCGCAACTTCCGACATATCGCGGTATTTTATGAATTCACCGTTTTTGAAGTAATGTCCGGGAGGGAAAGGAAATACTTTTTTTGTCAGCCCCAGGATGTTCTTCGGCTCCGATGCGAAAACGTATTTGGATTCTTCTGTCAGTCCGTAGTACAGAGGCCTGATCCCTATCGGATCCCTTGCTGCTATATACTCTTCATTTTCCACATCGTAGAGTATCAGTGCATATTCGGCATCCAGCATTTTAAACATCTCTGTTCCGTATTCGTTATACAGTGCCGGAAGTATCTCGCAGTCCGAATCACTTATGAAACTATATCCTTTGGCGATCAGCTCATCCTTGAGTTTTCTGAAGCCGTACACTTCTCCGTTGCAGGCCAGTATATATTTTGCATCTTCCGTTTTTTCACTTGCTTTTATCGTTTCGTGTCCGTTATTTATAAAAGGCTGCATCCCTTCTTCGGTCAGACCCATGATCGAGAGTCTGTTAAAACCGATGTATCCGTTACCCGTATCGACTATCCTGTACGCATCCGGTCCTCTTGAATGTGTTTTCTCGAGGGCTCTGCGTATATCATCGATCTTGGGTTTTGCACTTAAGCAACCCAGTATGGAACACATAGCCTCTTACCTCCATTAGATTAATGTATCAGGAATAGCATGTCGCTTGCGACATGCTCGCACCGAGCGCGGTTGCCGAAGGCAACTCCTTCCTCTCGCGCGAGTGCGCATCCTGTTCGGACGTCTTTTTGCTTTATAGGAATTTCCGGAGGAATTTGCTATAAAGCAAAAAGACATCCCGGAGAAAAATCTCCGAGACGTCTTTGCCTCTTATGTTGCAAATACTACACCCGCAGGTATACGTTTGTCAATAATAAATTTCAAAAAATTTTTTTCAGCCTGCTTTTCTTTATATTTCCAGCTGCTTTATCCGTCTCATCGCTTCTTCGGTATTATCCCTGCTGCCGAAAGCAGTGAGTCTGAAATAGTGCTCACCGTGGGGCCCGAAGCCTACACCCGGAGTACCTACCACGTTTGCTTTTTCAAGCAGCAGATCAAAGTAATCCCAGCTGCTCATATCCTTCGGTGTCTTCAGCCAGATATACGGTGCATTTATTCCTCCTGAAAATTCATATCCTGCTTCCTTAAGCCCTTGGGCTATTATCTTTGCATTGGCTTTATATGCTCCGATCTGTTCTTTTATCTGCTTCCTTCCTTCATCGGAATAAACAGCTTCACCTGCTCTCTGCACTATATACGGAGCGCCATTGTATTTGGTGCCGTGACGTCTTGCCCAGAGATCATGTACCGAAATACCGTCTATCTTCAGCGCTTTTGGTATCACGGTAAAACCAAGCCTCAGTCCCGTAAAGCCCGCAGTCTTTGAAAATGAACGGAACTCTATCGCACAGTTCTGTGCACCATCACATTCAAAGATGCTGTGCGGTACGTCATCCTCTTCTATGAATGCTTCATATGCTGCATCATACAGTATCACAGCACCGCTTTTATTTGCATGATCTACCCACCTCTGCAGCTCAGCTTTTTTTATCACTGCACCTGTGGGGTTATTCGGAAAACACAGATAGATCAGATCTGCTTTTTCTTTCGGTATCTCGGGAACAAAGGAATTATCCGCAGTACATGGCATATATACCACATCCTTAAACTGACCCTTTACTTCATCAAACACTCCGGTCCTTCCCGCCATTACATTGGAATCTACGTATACCGGGTATACAGGATCACAGACTGCTATCTTATTATCCGTGCTGAATATCTCCTGGATATTTCCGCAGTCGCATTTTGCTCCGTCCGATACAAAGATCTCATCGGCAGCTATATCACAGCCTCTGCTCTTAAAATCTTTTTCTGCTATTACCTCCCGCAGAAAAGCATAACCGAGATCCGGCGCATAGCCTTTAAACGTTTCCGCGTTACCCATCTCATCCACGGCTTTATGTAGTGCCTTTATCATAGCCGGTGCGATAGGCTGCGTCACATCACCGATACCCAGACGTATTATCTTTTTATCCGGATTCAAGGCTTCATATTCTCTTACCTTTTTTCCTATGGTCGAGAAAAGATAGCTTCCCTGAAGCTTTAAATAATTATCATTTATCTTTGCCATTTATTTATCCTCTATTCTACAGTCACACTCTTTGCAAGGTTTCGCGGCTTGTCCACATCAAGTCCCTTGGATACACTGATATAATAACCGAGCAGCTGCAGCGGTACTACGGCAAGTATCCCGGCAAAATGATCATTGATCTCCGGTATGTTTATCGTATAATCAACACCGTCTTTTACCGCATCGCCGTGATCGTTGGTTATCCCTATCAGATATGCACCTCTTGCCTTGCATTCTTTCATGTTGCTTATAGTTTTTTCTATCACGTTCTTCTGTGTAAGTACGCCTATGACAGGTGTATGGTCTTCGATAAGACTTATGGTGCCGTGCTTTAATTCACCTGCAGCATAAGCCTCACTGTGCACATAGCTGATCTCCTTAAGTTTCAGGCTTCCTTCCATGCTGATCGCATAATCGGAATTGCGTCCTATGAAGAAAGCATCCTTTGCACTTGAATACTTGGACGCTATCCACTGTATCCTTTCCTTCTGCATCAGCATCACTGCTATCTTGTCAGGTACCGACCTCAGTTCATTTATGTATTCGGTATACTGTTCCTTGCCGATCTTTTCTCTTTCATATGCCATCTGCACGGCAAGAGCATACATTACCACGAGCTGTGCCGTAAATGCTTTTGTAGTGGCAACGGATATCTCGGGACCTGCCTTTGTAAGGATCACCTTGTCTGCTTCACGTGCTATGCTCGATCCTTCCACATTCACTATACCGAGAGTGGTCACTCCGTTTTCTTTTGCTATCCTCAGGGCCTCCAGTGTATCAGCGGTTTCTCCGGACTGGGATATGACTATCACCAGACCGCCTTTATCCCAGAGATTTTTTCTATAACGATATTCACTTGCCAGCTCCACCCGCACAGGCAGTTCTGCCAGTTCCTCTATCACATACTGCGCCGCCATTCCCACATGCCATGCCGATCCGCAGGCTACTATGGTCACGGAACTTACCGATCTTAAATACTCCCTGTCAAGACCTGCTTCAGACAGATCGATCATTCCTTTTTTACTGATACTCTCAAGCGTCTTTCTGATCGCATCCGGCTGCTCATGTATCTCTTTCATCATGAAATGCTCATAACCGTTCTTTTCTGCGGCTTTTGCGTCCCAGGTGATCTCGGAACAGGGTATATTTATCTCGTCACCGTTCAGGTCGTAGAAATGCACTTCACCCGGCACCAGTCTTGCAGCCTGATGGTTTCCTATGTAATAAACTTTCCGCGTATAGTTAAGTATCGCAGAAGCATCCGATGCAAGGTAAGTTTCATCATCCGTCACACCTATGATCATGGGGCTGTCTTTTCTTGCCACATAGATCTCACCGGGATAATCCTTGAACATCAGCGCCAGCGCATAGCTTCCGCGCACACGCACCATCATACGGTTTATCGCGTCGATGGGTCCGATCTTGTACTTATTGTAATAGTAATCTACTATCTTGATAGCGATCTCGGTATCCGTCTGACTGTACAGTTTATAATCATGCCTGAGAAGCTTTGCTCTCAGTTCCTCATAGTTTTCTATGATACCGTTGTGAACACCCACAACATTCGAATCGGTAAAGACATCGTCATCTTCGGGATACCCGCTTATATGGGGATGCGCATTGGTCTCGTTGGGTTCTCCGTGCGTTGCCCATCTGGTGTGGCCTATACCGCAGTGACCGGGCAGCTTTTCTCCCTGATCCGTCTTTTCGATCAGGTTTTTAAGCTTCCCTGTCGCCTTTATCATATTTATCCTGCCCTCGTCATCGAGCACCGCCATACCCGCGGAATCATAGCCGCGGTATTCCAGTCTGCCAAGACCGTTGAGCAGTACCTCTGCTGCCTGCTTATGTCCGGTAAAACCAACTATTCCACACATGTGTTTTTCCTCCAAAAATGATAAAAGGCGCCCCGGATCATATCCGAGACGCCCTTGCCTCATTTACACTTTATATGTTCTTTTATGCTTTATGTCGCCATTGACACTAACATATTACTTGCTGATACCACTGATGTCAAGGATTTTCGTCTACCGGCATCATTCTATAGTCGGTATTATCTCTTTTATAAGCTCTGCTGCCTCATCATACAAAAAATCATCAATATATTTCTCTGCTTCTTTAAGCTTATCCCCTGCCGTCATGTGGAAGGGATAGCCGGAAAGCTTACCACCAGCTCTTTTGAAAGCTCATCATCAAAATCATCCAGAGCTGCCAGCAGTTTTTCACTTATATCCTTAGCTTCTTCCGCAGATATTTCTGAAGCTGCTTTCAGGTCTCCCATAATTCCGATGGGTTTTAAGCTTTCTATGACAGCCGCATATTTACTCAGTACCTTAGCCGTTTTTTCTTTGATCACGTCGACCTCATTATTCCTCACCGCCGTCTCCAGAGCCTCAAACATATCTCCAAGCTCTGTGGCTCCTATCATCCTGGAATTGCTCTTTAAGGCATGGACAGTGATCATATAGTTCTCATTATCACCGGCATTATAATATTCTTCTATCTTAGTTCTGTTTTTTTCGTAATTGTTGAAATAACGCTGAAGTGCGGAAAGATACTTCTCTTCACTGCCGGTATATCCTATCCCTGTTTTTATATCCAAGCCGGTACCTTCAAGAAATGATAAGTCAGCTCCCATATGATTACCCCAATACATCTATTATCTTTGCTACCAGATCGGACTTCCTCGCAGGCTTTATGATATAGCCCTGGGGACGCAGCTCGGTAAGTGTCTGTATGACTGCTGCCCGCTCAGTCATACCGGTAAGAAACATCACCGGTATGGATGCATATTCATCTATGGTCCTCATCTGCTTAAGTACCTGAGGTCCGTCTTTTTCAGGCATCAGGTAATCAAGGAGTATCAGATCCGGAGTATGTTTCATCAGATACTTAAACATGGCATCTCCGGACTTTACTACTGTCACGTCATAAAACTCTTCCAGCTGCTCCTTGATGGTCACCAGCTGCTCGGTATCGTCATCGACCACAAGTATATGCTTTTTACCTGTACCTGTCTCTGCCGCTTCGTTGACAAACTCCCTGAACACGGGCTGTTCACCCAGCTCTTTAAGTTCTTCTTCTACAGACTGCAGTTTCTCATACAGAGCCATGAGAGGTACAGGTCTGGAAAGGAAATAGAATTTTCTCAGTTCGGTATTCTTAATGAAAGTCTTTTCATCTTCATTATTTGTAACAACTATGATGGTGACATTTCCCTGCATGGATACGTTCTTAAGTACATTGAAAGTACGAACTGTATCTGCTGTTTCGTCACCCAGGCATATGATGATCACCTTGGGCAGTTCGCTCAGCATCACATCAAAAAGCGCTGTCTTGCTCGGAGCGCATTTGATCGTCATATAGCCCCTGTCTTTTTCGAGATGTTCGCTTATATCACGGCAGATCTTTTTGTTCTTACCTGTTATCAGTACTTTCAGTTTCATTCATTCACCTTTTTATCCGAAGAATCTTTTTCACTGCTTATCTTATTCAGTTCCTCGTTCAGTTTCCTTACTTCTTTCTTATATATGGTATACTGTGCCAGCCATATGATGAAGTACGCTATCACCATGCATACGAAAAAGATCCATACCGCAGCATCCTCAATATGAAATCCCCATATCCCGAAGCCGAAACCGAAGAACATCGTAAATACAAGCAAAAAATGTATCACAGTAGCACCCAGGATACTTAAGCGTTCTATATCATATACTATTGAACTGCCGCAATTGACTGCTCCGAAAATACCGCCCATCAGGAAATAAAAGATCAGCTTTCCGATGGTGAGTTCACCGGTTCCGTTGATAAAGCCCGTTATTTCATCAAGCATGAATAAACTGTTCATTATCATACCGCCGATAAATCCAAAGACCACAAGCAATATAGTTTTTTTCATTTTGTCACTCATGATCCTTTCCTCCCTGATTTATAGACATAAACTTTTCCTGAATAGCACGGACGTACCTTCGCGCAACCCATGTCTCGGATCCGTCATTCAGGGAGACTTTTATAGTTCCGGCCATACTCAGATCAAAGCCGGATATCCTCCTGATATTAACAAGTTCAAACCGGCTGATTCGGACAAACCTTCTGACATCAAGCTTTTTTTCAAGCTCGACCAGTGTCTGTTTTGACCTGTATTCTTTCCCGTCGGAACAAACTATTATTTTTCTGTTTTCTGAATAAATACGAGTTACATCATTCTGGTTTAACAGAATGATCTTGTCATCACTGTAGCATACCACCTCCGGATATTCTTCTTCGGTGCAATGCTCTATAGCTTCAACTATCCGGTCTATCAGCGGTGTATGTTCATCTGTTTTTATGATCACGTGGGGTGACCCGTAGGATGGATCGACCTGCACGCAGATATCGACATTCCTGCTCATTTATACCTCTTATCTGACACTGTCTTTTGGATATATCTCTTCTATGATATATCCAAAAGATGTTATGTGTCAAATGAGTGGACTGAGCACCGTTTAACGTTTAACGGTGGCGCTTTACTTTACTGTTACGTTGATGGTTAGCGTGGTTTTGTTGATCTTGGTCGTCAGTTTTGCCTTGCCTTTGCCAAGAGCTATTATCTCGCCTTTTTCATTAACAAAGGCAACCTTGGGTTTACTGCTCTTAAATACGGCTTCACGCTCATATGCCTTAAAGCTGATCGCCGGGTGGCTCTTGCCTGCCGTAAGCTCCACCGAATACTTATTCGGTTTGCCGGCCGTCAGGTTGGTAATAGTGGGATCCTCTATTATAAGATTTATCTTATAGATTTTTCCTTCCTTATCCGTTGCATCCACTACAGCTGTTCCGCTTTCTTTGGCTGTTATCTTACACTTTTCTACCACCACATTACTGCTGGCACTGGATAAACTCTTGATCTTTACATTAGCAAGCTTTTTGATCGTAAGTTTTTCGCCTTTTGACATGTGCAGGGTTCTTTCCGTAAGCACGGTATCTTCCGTAACGCTGACCTTGCAATTGTATGCCTTACCGTTTATCTGCGCGGTGATCGTTGCACTTCCTTTCGTTATTCCTGTTACCTTACCTGTCTGATCGACAGCAGCAATATCCGTTGCCGATGAATACCAGTATATCGGAAGTTTGTCTTTAAAATCCGTCTCGATCAGTATACTGTCTGTTTTGCCCGCAGAAAGTTTCAGTTTCTTTGTGGTCATCTTCGGATCTGCTACATACACTTTAACGATCCTTTTATTTGCATCAACGGTTTTGCTCAGTTCAACCGGAGTAGTACCGGTTTTCTTAACGGCTTTGACTACACCCTTCTTGCTTACGCTTACCAGTTTCTTGTTTGAAGTGGTCCAATCCGATCCTTCTATAGTGAAGGATTGCCCCTTTATAAGATATAAGGATTCCGTTGTCTCGGTGATCTCAGGTACCGGACTGAAAGCAGAATCATCGGAATTATCTACCGGTACCGGAGTCGGCATTGGTGTTGGTTCTTCTTCCTT
>JAIKYA010000198.1 GCA_024683645.1 Lachnospiraceae bacterium | reverse complement strand
AGCTCGTCGATACCGCAGTCTATGGCTATCACACAGTCGCGATGCAGTCTGCAGAGCAGCTGCTTCATATATTCCTGCGGAATGGCCACGCAGCCTCCCGTATCCGGTCTTTCTGAATAACAATGCAGGAAAATGGCCGAGCCCCGCCCCGGAGTCTGTTCGGAATTAAAGCTTATGTTCAGACAATACTGGTACGGGACCGTATATGCTATAAGGTGTTCCGAGGATTTCTTTGAAAAATCCGAAGTATCAAGATCCGAGATCATAGTGTTGTAATATGGCGAATCCGAATTCCCCACCCAGTAATGATGTTCGTTCAGCTTTGTATAGCCTATGGTGCAGCCCGGATCATCCGCTATCCCGAAGGCTTCGGTAAAGTGGTATACACCGGTCGGTGTGGTCTCATCCCCCTGATGTCTGTTGTCATTATATCCGTGCCTGCCTATATAGGCTTTTACGCTGAATATCTCATGCCAGCACTCTTCCACATCCTTCTCATAGAGCGTAAAAGGCGCACTCGTCCCGTTCGCATCCCCGACTATGATCAGCTGGGTATGTTCCTTTGCGGTCTTTGTATCTTCAAACCAGAACAGGTTGTTTTCGTTATTTTCCGGCTGCATTTCATCACTATTTTCTGCCCCGCTGTCCGTATCCTCCGTTTTCTTTCCGTCAACAGCTGTCTGTATCACTTCCGGATCCTTAACATCCCCGGTCTCTTCTTTGTCTTCATCGTTCCCGTCCGGAGCTGTCCCGTTCTGTTCCTCTTCTTTTGCATTTTCGGTATCAGCCGCCGCATCTCCTGCCGGCTCAGCCTTATCCTTGACTTTCCCGCTTTCTGATGCATCCGCTCCGCTTCCGATCGGCATATCCAATACCACCACTTCGGGTTCGGACACCTTATCAGTTACAGTCTCCGTCCCGCTTTGCTCAGTTATATCCTTTTTATCAGTACATCCGCTGCACAAAATAAGCAGCGAAAGCATTATTATCATTGTCAGCTTTTTCATTCTTTTATCCCTAAAAGGAGCGCGATCTCATCTTCCGTCAGTTCCCTGTACTCCCCTTCCTTAAGAGCGGGGTCCAGACTTACCTCCCCCATTGAGAGCCTCTTAAGATACACTACACTGTGCCCGCAATGTGCGAGCATACGCTTTATCTGATGATACTTTCCTTCCCTGATGGTGACCAGCGCCTCGCAGTCATCCGCCCCGGATATTTCGAGGATCGCAGGTTTTAGTTCCGTCCCGTCTTTAAGGCTCATCCCTTTTGCAAATTCCTCTGCATCTTCCGGCTTCATCGGGGTATCCGTCCTTACCAGATACTTCTTATCCACATGATGGGCCGGCGAGAGCAGTTCGTGCGCAAGCGCCCCGTCATCCATGATCAGAAGCAATCCAACGGTATCCTTATCCAGACGCCCGACGGGTATCAATCCTCTCCTCAGTTCTTCCGGAAACAGATCAAGTACCGTCTCATCCCGCTTATCTTCGGTAGCCGTGACCACTCCGGCAGGCTTGTTCAGCATATAATAAAAATGCTCGCGGTAAGCCACTTCCCGCCCGGATACCGTCACCTTATCCTCTTCCGATACCGAAAATCCGGGATCTTTGATCACTGTTTCATTTACCGCAGCCAGCCCTTTTTTTATCATAAGTTTTACTTCGCTGCGGCTCCCTATATGCATATTTGCAAGATATTTATCCAGTCTCATAATTCTCCGTCTACGGTTCCGTATACTCATATTTCAATTATGCAGGTATCATCATATTTAGTCCCCTTTTTAGCTCTCTTATTCTCTCATTTCCGGCAACGATTCTGGCCATTTCTTCCATTTCCGTTGCCACGCTTCTCTTATTCTCTTATTTCCGGCAACGATTCTGACCATTTCTTCCATTTCCGTTCCCCTGCTTCTCTTATTCTCTCTTTTTCAGCAACGATTCTGGCCATTTCTTCCATTTCCGTTGCGAGGACAAGGGGAGGACAAGGGGACGTTCCTTCTGTCTTCATTTTTATAAAAAAACTCCCGCCCGGAAACGAGCGGGAGTTATGATTTATTAATTTAGAACTTGCCTGCCTTGGCAGCCTCTTCGATGGAAACGGCTGTGGAAACAGTCATACCTACCATAGGGTTGTTGCCGGCACCGATCAGACCCATCATCTCAACGTGAGCGGGAACTGAAGAAGAACCTGCGAACTGTGCATCTGAATGCATACGGCCCATGGTATCGGTCATACCGTAGGAAGCGGGACCAGCAGCCATGTTATCGGGATGCAGTGTACGGCCTGTGCCGCCGCCTGATGCAACCGAGAAATACTTCTTGCCTGCCTCAAGACGCTCCTTCTTATAGGTACCTGCAACGGGATGCTGGAAACGTGTAGGGTTGGTTGAGTTACCGGTGATGGATACGTCAACGTTCTCCTTCCACATTATTGCAACACCTTCGCAGACATCGTTTGCACCGTAGCAGTTAACCTTTGCACGGGGGCTGTTTGCGTCTTTTGAATAGCACTTTCTGGAAACTTCCTTTACAGTGTTGGTGTAAGGATCATACTCTGTCTCAACAAAGGTGAATCCGTTGATACGGGAGATGATCTGTGCAGCATCCTTACCGAGACCGTTAAGGATAACGCGGAGCGGTTTCTGACGTACCTTGTTAGCCTTCTCAGCTATACCGATAGCTCCCTCTGCAGCTGCGAATGACTCATGACCTGCGAGGAATGCGAAGCACTCGGTCTCCTCCTCAAGGAGCATCTTGCCCAGGTTGCCGTGTCCGAGACCAACCTTACGTGTATCTGCAACGGAACCGGGGATACAGAAAGCCTGAAGACCTTCGCCGATAGCTGCCGCTGCATCAGCAGCCTTGCGGCAGCCCTTCTTTATAGCGATAGCTGCGCCTACGGTATAAGCCCACTTTGCATTCTCAAAGCAGATAGGCTGAATGCTCTCGATCAGATGATATACATCCAGACCTGCATCCTTGGTTATCTTCTCAGCTTCATCGATGGAGCTGATCCCGTACTCAGCAAGCTTGGCAAGGATCTGCTTCTCTCTTCTTTCATATGATTCAAATTTTGCCATTTGTTATATCCTCCTTAATATCACTCTTTACGAGGGTCGATAAGTCTGACCGCATCCGCAACACGTCCATACTGGCCGGATGCTTTCTCAACAGCAGTTGCAGCATCATCACCGGCTTTGATGAAGTCCATCATCTTGCCGAAGTTGATGTATTTGTAACCGATGATCTCATCATTCTCATCCAGAGCAATGTGTGTGATATAACCGTCGGTAAGCTCCAGATATCTGGGGCCCTTCTCAAGAGTACCGTAGGTGGTACCAACCATTGAACGTGCGCCCTTGCCCAGATCCTCGAGACCTGCACCGATCTGCAGACCGTCCTCTGAAAATGCGCTCTGGGTACGTCCGTAAACGATCTGAAGGAAAAGCTCTCTCATTGCAGTATTGATGGCATCACATACCAGGTCGGTATTGAGCGCTTCCAGAACGGTAAGTCCGGGAAGGATCTCAGATGCCATAGCTGCTGAATGTGTCATACCCGAGCAGCCGATGGTCTCAACCAGTGCTTCCTGGATGATGCCGTCCTTTACGTTTAAGGACAGCTTGCAGCAGCCCTGCTGGGGAGCACACCAGCCGATACCGTGGGTGTATCCGGAGATATCCTTGACCTCTTTAGCCTTTACCCATTTTGCCTCTTCCGGTATGGGAGCAGCGCCATGATGAACGCCCTGATGTACCGGACACATTGCCTTTACTTCTGTTGAATAAATCATGTAAAAGACCTCCTTATGAAGATTAAATGTTTTTGACACTCTGAAAAACTATTATACAGCCTGACGGACATTTTGTACAGAAAAATCGCTTAACTTCTCCGATCATCTGAAGCCACAGATTAAATGCGAAATAGGGATACAGCGGGAGACCGAGCGCTGCCACCGCTGCCCCAGCAGCAGGTTCAGCGCAATCCCCGCCGCACACTCTGCTCTTTGTCCAACGAACAACACAGTCATTCTGCCTTTATATATTTCTTTCCCTCTTGATATCCAGTCTCTCCTTCGCAAGTGTGATGGCAGCATTTATCAGCACGCCGCCAAGCGCTATCAGCAGTATCACCGCTATATCGCCCGCTCCCACCGGTGCCAGCTTAAGCAGGCTGCGCAGCGGTGCGATCAGCAGGACGGCAAACTGCAGTACTAAACCGGCTACCGTTATGATGTTCAAAACCTTATTGTTCCAGGATTCCTTTGTTGCAAAAGCGAGACTCCCCTTGGTCTTGCATACATAAGCCATCAGCAGCTCATTTACTGCAAGAGCAGTAAAGCAGTATGTCCTGCAAAGCTTCAGTATTTCGGGATCACTGTCGATGATACCGATGATATCTCCGGCCCCGTATTCTGATATAACGGGGAACAGGAACGCGAGCAGTACAGCCATACCGCTTATCACACCCTGTATCACGATATTTAAGTAGTCGCCCTTATTCAGTATACCGCCCTTTACGTCTCTCGGTTTCTCGTTCATAACCGAGTCGGAACCCACATCCATGCCCAGAGCCAGTGAAGGAGCCGTATCCGTCAGCAGGTTCACCCACAGTATCTGTATCGTAGAAAGCGGCGAAGAAAGGCCCGCAAATATCGCCGAAGCCATCAGCACCACTTCTCCGAAGTTTGATCTCAAAAGGTATACTACTGATTTCTTTATGTTGTTGAAGAGATTTCTTCCTTCCATCACGGCATTCTTGATAGTGATGAAATTGTCGTCCACGAGTATCATCTCGGCCGCATCCTTGGCCACCTCGGTCCCGCCTATGCCCATGGCCACGCCTATATCGGCGGCTTTGAGCGAAGGCGCATCGTTTACGCCGTCACCGGTCATGGAGCAGATCTTTCCGTGAGACTGGAAAGCCTGTACGATCTGCACCTTATTCTCGGGAGAAACACGTGCAAACACGCGGTAGTTTAAGACATTCTTTCTGAATTCCTCCGGATCGGTCGCATCGATTTCCGCTCCCGATATACTCTGGGATATGTCAGTCGCTATATCAAGCTCCTTTGCTATGGCAAATGCCGTGATCTTATGGTCTCCGGTGATCATGGCCACATCAATGCCGGCATGATGGCATTCGTCCACGGTCTCCTTTACTCCCTCCTTGGGAGGATCGATCATGGCCGCAAGACCCACAAAGACCATCCCCGTCTCCTGAGGCTTGTCATCACCTTCACGGTATGCAAGTGCCAGGACTCTGAGTGCTTCCGAGCTCATCCCTTCTGCGCTGTGTGAAGCCAGCAGCACATCCTCGTTTGTGATCTCTCTTACCCCGTTCTCATCAAGTATACGGTCGCAGCCCACTATGACCGAATCTATCGCTCCCTTTGTAAAGGAGATGTTAACTGTCTTTCCGTCCTTTTCAACGCGGTCTAAAGTCGTCATCATCTTCCTGTCGGAATCGAAGGGTATCTCATCAAAGCGCGTAATACCGCTCATTATAGCGTCATATCCGAGCTTATTGTCTTTCACATATTTGATAAAGGCTGTTTCGGTAGGATCGCCTATCTCCTCACCGGTCTCTTCCGAATATTTTGCATCATTGCAGGCAAGGAAGCCTGTGAGCAGTCTTGAGAAAACAGCTTCATCCTTATCAACTTCGTCCGGCTCCTTCTCAGAGCCGCTAAGATACCATCTCACAACTGTCATCTTGTTCTGGGTAAGTGTTCCGGTCTTGTCGGAACAGATAACATTAACGGCGCCCAGGGTCTCGACCGCATGGAGCTGTTTTACGATGGCATTGCGCTTACTCATCTTCTGTATGCCCATGGAAAGCACGAGCGTGACCACCGTAGCCAGGCCCTCGGGGATGACTGCGACTGCAAATGCTATGGAGATCATCAGCGTTTCGATCATCTCCGTGTTGTATATGAATATCTGACATACGAACATGAGGATACAGAGCACAACTCCCGCTATCCCCAGCACCATGGAAATGCTGTTAAGATTCTTCTGAAGAGGTGTTTCCTGTTTTGTGATACTGTTGAGCATACCTGAGATCTTGCCGATCTCGGTATTATCCCCTATCTTTTCGACAACGCCCTCGCCCCTGCCATACTCCACCAAGGTAGACATAAAGGCCTTATCTTTCCTGTCTCCGAGCGGTGTCTTCTCATCACTCTTTTCATTGCTGTCCTTCTCCACCGCCAGGCTCTCGCCGGTCAGCGCAGATTCATTGACTTTTAAAGAACTGGTCTGTACAAGCAGAAGGTCTGCCGGTATCACACGCCCCGCCTCGAGTATCACGTAGTCTCCGACCACCAGCTCCGCCGCGGGTATCTCTTTTTCCGCTCCGTCCCTTATTACGACGGCTGTTGAGGCATTTATCTGTTTCAATGCCTCCACGGATTTTTCAGCCGATATCTCCTGTACCGTTCCGATTATGACGTTTGCCAGTACTACCGTTATGATTATTATACCGTCAACCACTTCTCCCGTAGCAAGCGATATGGCTGCCGCCACTATCAAAAGTATCAGAAGCGGCGATGCAAACTGTGACAATATCACCGCTATCAGACTTTTTTTCTTTCCCTGTGTCAGTACATTCTTTCCGTCTTTAGACCTCTGCGCCACCTCCGCAGCTGTCAGTCCCTTCCTGTCCATCTTATGCGCTCAATGCCTCCTTTGCTGTCTTTACTATTCCTATTATTGCCGATATCGCACAGCCGGCCCCGGCTATGGCAAATACTCCTCCCACTATCAGAAAACCTGTCTCATCGCCTTCCTTTATCATGCCGCCGGCTCCTGTCATCGACCACACGCCGATGATGGCAAACACTGCACCCATCACAAACTGTATCACGTGGCCCCCGCAGTTCTTTATCGTTCCCGTGATCTTAATGAATCTCATACCGAAATCCGAATCCTGATCCCCTCTTAAGATTATGACCAGCGTAATGATACTCTGTATCAGTCCTGCAGCACACATTACCAAAAAAGCGATAAGCATGACTTTCATCGCTCCGGCGACACCGATCATGACCTCGTCTCCGGAAGCTGCCATGGCTCCAAGTATCACATTGCTTGCCAGTATGTATATGATGGCCCCGGTTGCGAAAAGCATCTTTACAACATCCATCACAGCCGCCGCTAAGTTTAAACTTTTTTCGTCCATACTTTCCTCCCTGCTTTTGCTCACAACAAACCATTTTTTATAATACCACAAAAGGCGGCAGTCTTACAACTGCCGCCCGCTTTTTTTCGGCTTTTATCCTTCAGACGGATAAAAGCGCGATTTCCGGTATTTCTCTTATTTTACCGCCGTCAGGGTCACACATCCGGTCAGGTTTGTATTACCCTTGATCCTGACTGTTGCCTTTGCGGCATCGATCACCTCATAACTGTAACCGCTTTTTGCCGAAAGCACTGCTGCCTTCTTATCCGCAGCTTTATACTTTACTTTAACGTTCTTAAAGCCCTTTATCCTGCCCTTGCTGTTGACTGTAAGCGCACCTTTCTTTAACCTTGCGTGAAGTTCAATAAGAGGCAGTTCCGCAAGAGAAGCCTTGTTTATCGTATATGTGACAGGGTTCTTCTTCATAGCCTTATTCTCTGCGGATAGGATGGCCTTCAGATTCTTTTCCTGTTCCCTGCTGAGTTTGAACTTCTTCCTGGCATTTTTGACCAGAGATATCTTTGCATAGAACTTCGCATCTCCCGCTTTCTTGTTTTTGCTCACGAAGCTTACTTTGAAGATATCCTTTGCATTAACTCCGGTAATCCCCGCTGCCTTCAGGATATCATCCAGCTCGTATTCTGCCAGCAGATCTTCCGCGGGCTTTATGGCTTTTCCGGTGTAGGATACGGCATTCATATAGTTTGCGGATATGCTCAGCTTTACTTCAGTACCGTCTTTGAGCTTTACACTTACAGGCCCGGGAGTAACCGGCTTATTTTCCTGCATTTCCGGAAGCACATAAGAATCGATATCCTCGGGAGATATCCTTATCTGATCTTCACTGTCTCCCATAAACTCTTTGAGAACCGTCACTTCACATACTGCAGTTTTTCCGTTTACGGTAGAGACCGTGATCTTTGTCTTTCCCGGCCAGATGGCTGTAACTTTTCCGTTTGCATCCACCTCTGCAGTCTTTTGGTCACTGCTCTTCCAGCTTATGCTCTTATCCTTTGCATTCTCCGGAGCAACCGTTGCCTTAAGCTGCACTGTCTCACCGACCTTAAGTTCCAGTTTGTTGGCACTTATCGTTACGCTCTCTGCGTCGGGAGCTTCTTCCGGCTTTTCTTCGGGCTTTTCTTCCGGCTTTTCCTCTTCATCATCGCCGTTATTCTCTTCGCCTGTGGCAGATATCACGGTATCAGCAGCTGTGATCTCTGTCACTCCATTCCCGTCTGCATACAGCCTGTGGCATTTACCACACTCCCAGTATTCGATATTTCCGTCTTCTGTCGTTGTTGCTTCGACTCTGTCATGATGTATAAAGCTGATATCATGCGGGTGGAATTCCACCGGTACACTTGCATAATCGGTCTCATAGCTGCCGTTTTCATCCTCAGCAAGTATATATGCGAAATAATCCCGTCCCATCTTTTTGCCGGCATACTTTGCAGGCAGGGTAAATGTTCCCGTTCCGCTGCCGCCGTTTATCCCATCCGTGGTATTAAGCTTAAGGTATGTGTAGCCGG
Organism: Lachnospiraceae bacterium; assembly: GCA_024683645.1. Taxonomy (GTDB): domain Bacteria; phylum Bacillota; class Clostridia; order Lachnospirales; family Lachnospiraceae; genus NK4A136. The sequence goes on along the minus strand of JAIKYA010000198.1, from coordinate 18,107 downwards.
TAGTCCGGCTTTTTCCTGCCTCATAAGGCTTATCGGTAAGAAGCACCGTCAGTCTGGTCACATTCTTTGCATTAGCTCCGCTGACCGTATACGGCAGCGACACTTTATTGCCGGATACCTGAACCGCACAGTTGTCTGTACAGACCTTTATGTCATTGTCTGAAATGGTCAGCTTATACGAACGTCCCCTCTCATCCATCTCTACCAGCGAAGAGAAGATGATCGAGTTGCGGTCAAGATTGAAGGCAGGGGAAACGCCGTATCTCCTCGTCATAGATTCGTTTTCATATGTCGGATACTGCCAACACATTCCCTGAGGATTTATTCCCCCCATCTCTTTATTCGCATTCAGGTTATTATATGTTGACCGCGTCCACCACGTATTACCCTCTCCATCCGGATCAGATATCTTTTTCTTTATTCTGCTGTTGGCACACGTAGTCGACTCAGCATACCCATACGAACGATTATTTACATCCTCCATATCAATAATAAATGTCTTCTCTCCGTTTAGTCCTATGTAATATACAAAATCGCTTGCATAAGTCGGATAATGATTTCCGTTTAATTCATAGGTTTCCATTTTATACTGTTCTATATAGCTGGGGATTATTACCGCTTTTTCAGCAAAAGAAAAGCTTCCAGCTCTATGAAGAAAAGCATTCTGATTCATTTCAGACTTTATATCACTGTCAAACCACTCGTCTGTCCAAGGATCACTTTGCGCGAGAACCTGAGTTTTATTCTTTTTAAAAACTGTATCATAAAGTGTACTGTCACAGTCAAGAAACATTGTATGTATGTCTGCCTGCCCCGGCCCTTGGCTGAATCTTGTTGTGTCCGCATCAAGAACCCTGTATTTCACAGGGACTGCAGCTTCCTCATCGTAAGTAACAGCATCATATTTACCATAATAAACAAAACTTCCTTTCCATTCCGATCCATAGTATCTAGTATATGGATCCGGATTCGTCATGTCCGGTTCCTCCGGCTCCTCCGGATCCCCTATGGCACCGGTACACAGACCGGATACGGTCTTTTCCGGACGTGTTTCCATTGCCTCTTCAGTTGCGCTTTCTTCTGCCGCCACCGGCATTACCGGTCCCGACATGGCTGTAGTTATGCACAGCAGCATCGATAGCATACGATTTCTGAATTTTCTGATCATAAGATCCCCCTTTGTGATTTTCTTTCCGACTTGCTGCTCTCCGGTCAGAGCGTATCACGCTTTTCCCGGACACAGTTATGGATTATAACAAAAGAAGCAGGCCCTATCAAGCCTGCTTTACTATCAACTCACTTAAGCCTCATCAGCTTACAGTTTTCGATCCCGTCCTTCCAGAACTCGCTCTTGTCTCTGTTTTTTACCTGAGTTATTATCGCAGAGTTCATGGCACCGTGGCCTACTATCAGCACATCCCTGCCGGCATTCAGTTCCGGTTCGACCTTTTCTTTAAGGAATTCTCCGGTCCGTGCCATCAGCTCATCTATATTTTCCGCCCCTTCGGGTGCTTCGGTATACTTCTCCGGCTCAAAGAAAAAGCGGTTCACCGGACAGTCCGGAATGTCAAAGCTGTTTTCTATGCCTTCATATATGCCGAAGCTTACCTCCTTCAGACGCTCGTCATATATGATCGGGATATCCCTTCCCTCAAGAAGCAGCTGCGCAGTTTCCACCGCTCTCTTTAGCGGTGAGCAGAAGGCTATATCGAAATGGACGTCTTTATACTCTTCCGCTGCGCCAGCAGCCATCTTCCGTCCCGCTTCATTGAGCTCCGTCTCGGTCTGCCCCTGCAGCTTGTGGCGGTCGTTCCAGTCTGTTCTTCCGTGCCGCATTATATAAAGTTTTCCGCTCATCTCTTCTTGTTCAGTCTGTATCCTATGACTGCCCCCACAAGTCCGCCTATGATATGTGAAAGATTGGAGATATTATCCTGCACAAAAAGTCCGTCACACACCTGCTGTCCGATATATATCAGCGCAACCAGTATCACCGATACCGGCAGTTCTCCCTGCTTGAAGCTTGTAAAGGAAGTCAGCAGTATAAAGGCGAATACCACACCGCTTGCCCCGCACAGAGCTACATCCGAAAACAGCAGACAGTTTACCAGTCCCGTCACCAAGGCTGTGCTGACGATCACCCAGATGATCTCGGAGGATCCGTATTTTTCCTCAAGCATAGGCCCCAGCAGGAGTAAATAGGACATGTTCCCGATAAAGTGGGCCCAGCCGCTGTGCCCCAGTACATGGGTAAACAGCCTTAAGTATGTAAGCGGCGAAAGTGCCGATGATCTGTAAGTCATGAACAGCAGCCTGTTGCTCACTCCAAACGTCACATACGAAAGTATCAGCGCCACCAGACTGATCAGTGCAAAAGTCAGCACCACCGGCGCATTAAATGTTATCTTCAGTTTTTTCTTCATTCTTTCTTCCCCATGCTCAGCACTTTCTACTTTTTTACTGCCAAGGCTTTTTTCCTTCATACTGTTATACCACATATCATAGATTTTGACAAAACTGGGCTTGACATCTTATTATCTATTTGTTATTATCATTTTGATAATATCAGAAAGGAGTTATCACCCATGGACAGTGAAAAAGATTTCCTGAAGAACTACCGTATCGAGGATTATGAACGTCCCTCCCTTACAACGGATGTTGCAGCCTTTATGATCCGTTCCGAGGAAAGTGACAATTACAAAAAAGACTCAAAGAGCCGTCTCTCCGTTCTGCTGATAAAGCGTGGTGCCCACCCGTACAAAGATTCCTGGGCACTGCCGGGCGGCTTCCTTACTCCGGGTGAGACCGTAGAAGAATGCGCCCTGCGCGAGATAAAGGAAGAGACCGGCGTACTCCCTGCCTCACTGATGCCTGTAGGAGTATTCAGCAAACCGGGGCGCGACCCGAGGGGCTGGATCATCTCCAATGCCTTCGCTTCCATCATCAGTGAGGAGTCCGTGAAGCAGCACGGCGGAGATGATGCCGCCGATGCCCAGTGGTTTGACATATGGTATGAACGGAAAGGCAGGTCCGACTATCTGCTGGATCTAAGCTTCGGCGAAACCTTACTGCATGCCGTCCTTACCGAAGTTTCCGGCGGTTTCGGCCGCAGCAGCTTTAAGATCAAAAAAAGCGGCGGTCTTGCTTTTGACCACGCCGCCATCATAGCCACCGCACTGAGCGCTCTTAGGGAAGGCGCTAAAAACTACGATACGATCTTCGATTTCCTGCCGGATAAGTTCACTCTCACTGCCCTTCAGAGGGTGCAGGAGACCATAATGAACATAAGCATCCTTCCGGCCAACTTCCGCCGCAAGATCAGCGACTATGTAGTAGAAACAGAGGAATATACACAGGGTGCCGGACACCGGCCCGCCAGACTTTACAGGAGGAAAAGCCTATGAAATGCAGAGAAATCTTTGACAGAGGTATCAGATTCCATCATTACTGCAACACCGCATACCCGCTGAAGCCCAACTCCCTTGCGGCTTACGAGCTTCATGATGACGACGCGGTCCGTAACTGTGTGCAGAAGAACATCGAAAAACAGAAGGAACTCTGCCTTTATGTGCATATTCCCTTCTGCCAGGCACGCTGCCGCTTCTGCGAATATGTAGTGCTGGACAAACCTGCCGATACCGATCCCGGGCGTTACGTTGACTATCTGCTTAAGGAGATCGAGCTCTACCGCAGCATGATAGGTAACAAGCCCATTGCCGGCTACGACCTCGGCGGCGGCACGCCTTCATATCTCCCGGTTGATAAGCTTGAGGCCATCACAGCATCCATCAGGCGCTTCAATCTGAAAGACGGCATCTATATGAGCATCGAGACCACTCCGGTGATCGCAGCCAATGACCCTGACAAGATAAAGGCCATCCGTGATATGGGCTACAACCGCATATCCATGGGCTTCCAGACAGTATCGGAAAAGCTTCTGAACGAACTGGGCCGCGAAGGTTCAAAGTCCATCTACGAGCATGCCGTTGAAAATATCAGAAAAGCGGGCTTTGACAGGCTCAACATAGACCTGATGTACGGCTTTCTGAATCAGAGTGATGAAGACTTTGCCAACACCATCAGATACACCATAGCACTCGGTCCCGAATTCATCACCCTCTACCGCAACCGCTATAAGGGTACCAGGCTGGAGGCGGAGTCCCAGGGTGTTACTCTCTACAAGGTCAACCGCCAGTACGAGATTGCCTACAGACTTTTGAAAGAGGCCGGATACATCGCCAACAACGGCAAGAACACCTTCAGCCGCATCCCCGGAGATATGGGTACTTCTTCTTACCTGACAAAGCGCGTTATCGATGCCACCTCTTATGTAGGCTTCGGCCTCGGCGCCCAGTCCTTTGTAGGAAACTATCTGGCTTACAACTTAGGCTGTGCCGACCATAAGCTTGATAAGTATTTTGACGCGATCGATAAGGGCATACTCCCGATCAATGATATCGCAGACATGCCCATAGAAGAAGTACGCGCCAAGGCGATCTCCGTCATGTTCTACTTCGGCTTCATTTCCATGAAGGCGTACAGGGAACGCTTCGGCGAAGATTTCAGGGAAGTCTACGCCACTCAGATCGAATTCCTTAAGAGCAACAGCCTGATGGAATTTGTTGATGAAGATACCTTTATGCTCACGGATTACGGTGCCGCGCACCTATACGGCATCATCCCTCTCTTCTACAGCGAGCGCAGCATTAAGGAGATGTTCGCGATGAGTGACCGCTGGCTAAACGACAAGAAGGGCGAGGATATCTATCTTGAGAAATATGACCGCAAGAAATACGATGCGCCTTCGGTCGCTGTGGACCTGCTGGTCTTCAACAAAGAAAAGACAAAGATACTGCTGGTAGGAAGAGCGGATCACCCCTACGTTAATAAGCTGGCTCTCCCCGGTGGCTTCTATCTGCCGGATGACGAGTCTCTCGAATATGCTGCTTCAAGGGAGCTCTTGGAGGAGACCTCGGTATCGGTAAACATCACTGAAGAGAACCTTGTCAAGGTCACTTCCACGAAAGGTCGCGATCCCAGAGGCTGGGTAGTCAGTGTTGCCTACAGCGTCTGTCTCGACGAAGCTGCTGTTAAGCCCGTAGCCAACAGCGACGCGATCTACGCTTCCTGGGTAGAGCTCGCAGGTCTTAATAAGGAAGCCCTGGCCTTCGACCACTGGGAGATCATCTGCTACGTACTTGAACATTGAGAAAAGAGCTATGAATATGAAATTCCATTTACGCCGGCTCTTTATCATTTAGTAATACCGCACTAAACCATATGAACATGAAAGCTTCGATAAGAGCGTGCTGCATGTTCACCCCGCCGTACTGGGTAAGGAAGGGGCCATAGGAAATGAAGCTCATCACCGCGCTCAATGCGGCGAATTTAACATACTTTTTATCAAGAAAAGCTGTGATGATAAGTATCACATCCAGCGCATATGCATATCTCTCATGCATGGCCGGCAGGAAGAATATGCATACCCATAGAAACCATGCCGCTGTCGCAATGAATCTCACGGGCGTATCCGTCTTTTTCTTTTTCAGCATTATCAGGTAACAGCCCAGCCCGCATAAACAGAGCGCCAGGCAGATGGCTAGCCCTCTGTAGGCATTGTAGTCGTCACCGAAAAGTATCCAGAAGGAACGGGAATTGAGCCACATCTTACTGTAGGTCCCTGTCTGCATCCGGTAGATCGTAAACGGCGTTAGCAGGTCCCGCCCCGCTACATATGCCGGGATCCCGCTCAGCCAGAAAGTCAGGAGCGTGATCCCGAAATTAAGTATACTGAAACTCTTTTTCGCCAGATAATAAGCGATGATAAAAGGCAGCACAAAAATGGTCTGGAGCTTCAGCGCAAAGGCAAGACCAAGCATAAAAAACGAAGTCTTATACCGCCCGCGGTAAAGCAGCCACAGAGCCATGAGCACAAGAAAAGTATACATCGAGTCGCACTGGCCCCAGTATGCCGAATTGATCACGACAGTCGGCAAAAACAGCACTGCGGTATATACTGCGTTGAAATATCCTCCGAACTTCGGTTTCTTAAGGCTTTCACAAACAACGGATGCTGCCGCAAATGCAAGCAGATAGTCGAAGATACAGGCCAGGCCCTTGTACATGGTCTGCGGATTTAAGGGCAGATAGGTCATGATGGCGATAAGCGTCTGATAGAGGACATTGTAGTCGCCCATCTGCACCGAAAGCGCGGACAGGCCGCCTGCTTCCTTCATACCGTAGTACCAGGGAAGCAGGAAGTCCCTCATATCCGGTGAAGTCACCGTTCTGCCTATGTAGCGTACGTAAAAGCCAAGCAGCGTTATCGCTGTAAAAAACAGCAGCGATACATGCTCCTCTATCCATATGACAAGTTTTTTCTCGATCTTAAACACCAAGCGTTCTCCATCACGTTCATTTATCAAAATAAGCTTCTTCGCTCCGCTCAGAATGACAGCTCCCGTGTCATCCTGAGCGCGAAGCCCGCATGATCTTCCCTCAGAACTGAAGGTTTTTCTTCTTACTCCATTCGTAATCCGCGAAAGGTCCCGGCAGTACATTTACTCCTCTGTGTGCGCCGAAATAATCTCGGTTAAAGATTATCGCAGAGCCATCGGTCGACTCAAATCTCTGCTCCGGCTCAAAAGCACAGCCAAGCACATCACTGTTAATCATCTCACAGTCAAAGTCCTTAAGGAAGTCTCCCACATTGGTCTTAAAGAAGTATTTACCGTTCTTCTCCACCACCTCTGCGCTTGCCTTATGCTCTTTGTCGACCAGCTTTTTCTTTTCTTTTTTATACATATTGGCGCCGTTGAAATATGCATTACCTTCAACCCATACCGGCAGGTGTCCGAAATGCGCCTCGGCAAGTTTTCCCATGTCAGGTCTCTCGCCCTCATCAAAAGGCTTTCTCCACTCCTCGTAAGTCGGGAAGATATCAAAGCACTTCGTGCCGCAGGCTGCATATTCCGCATCCTTCGGAGTCATCTTTTTATCGGCTATCACATGCTGCTGTATAAAGATGTTGTTGTAGATGCGGTCGTCACCGTGGAGTATGGTCATAAAGCCCGCGACCTCGGTCCTGTGGCGGATATGATATGGCGTATATCTAGGCTCTCTCTGGCCGTTTACGATGCTGTCCACACCCGAATTGATAAGGCTGAAACCGCCGAGTATCAGGTTGTGCACGGCAGCTATGCCCTCGCTCGGTATGGTCACCGAGGTCTTTGAAAGGAGAATGTTATTATCTATGAGCGTAGGTCCGTGTCCCACTTCGATAAAGACATCCGTTGAGAACATGATGCCGCCCACGGTCTTTACCCCGTCGGGTCTGTAATTTCCATGCATCAGGTTCTGGCTGATACGCGCTCCCTGAGCCTGCCAGTCAAGCCATACACCGATGATGCAGTCATGTATATGATTGCGCCTGATGGTCACATCTATCGCCGCGTGCAGCTTGATACCCGCGGTCTCCGCTCCGCGCAGCTGTGCGGAGGTACAGATATGGTGGATATGATTATCCTCTATTGTTGAGAATACTCCACCCATACGTCCGACCACACCGCCCTGTCCGCAGTGATGGATATGGCAGCGGCGCACGGTATGATGGCCTATCCTCTCCTTGGTCCAGCCGTGGTACTGGCCGCGGCATACCGCATCCCTCTCCATCTGGGTCGGACTCTTCACACGCTTTGTCGTAAAATACATATCGTTCTCGGGATCGCAGTATTTACCGAGTGAAATGCCGACGCAGCGGCTGCCGTATACCTCGCAGTCTTCTATGATCCAGCCCCTGCTCCAGTGGGGACCTATCATTCCGTCCTGATAAGCCGCAGGAGGAGCCCAGGTGGTAGCAGCTTTATTGATGTTAAAGCCGCTGACCGTTATATAGTCAACATAGTTCTTATCCGGCATGAAGCAGTTGCGCCTTACGGTGAATTCCACCTTTTCCTTATTGGGATCCTTGCCGCGGAAATTGGCATAGAATACGGTATCGCCGCCATCCTGCTCCGTATACCATTTGTACTTCGATGCCTCCGGATCCCAGGCGAACTCATCTGCTTTATCGCTCAGGCACTCTTCAAGGCTCATCACCTCGTACATGTCCTGATCGTTTATGAAGATCTGCCCCGCATGCCTTATGGTATCCGAAAAATACCAGTCGCCGTAGACCTCGGTAGTGTAGGGATTATAACTGCCGAAAATCCCGTTTGATACCCTTGCCGTCCATACACTTCCCTTATATTTCTTCCAGCCTTTGATTAGCTCCGCTCCGGTGATCACTGCCCCCAGAGCTTCCTCCGAACGGTATACCACGGGAGCATCTTTGGTCCCGCCATACATGGGATTTACATATTCCCTGTAAATACCCGGTGCTACTATTACCTCGTCCCCCGCCTTCGCGACCTTTGCCGCGTCATTAATGTACCTGTAAGGTCTCTCCTTACTTCCGTCCCCGTCACAGCAAGCATTCACATTAACAAAATACTGCATTTCGAATACCTCCTCCTGTTCACTGCCACCCTCAGCTCCGTCCTGCGTTTATTACAGGCGGTATCAGCCCCCGGCAGCGTTCTTATAAAACCTATAGTTGCAATTATATTATATTTTCAGGCCTGAAACAATATGCCTTCTCCTGCATCCCATCCGGAGTGCTTTTTGCTTAATACGAGTGAATTCCGGAGGAACTTCCTATAATGCAAAGAGGGCGTTCCTCTGACGGAACACCCTCTTTCATAAGCCGTATATCTCTGTTACTTTGTGATCTCGACTCCGCTCCTGCTTCCGCTGAAGTTCTGTCCTGCGAGCGCACTCACTAAAGCCTTCTTATTCTGCTGATCCGTAACTTTTATTGTGAAAACCTTAGCCGCTTTCTTTGCGCTGAAGCTGTAGCTCTTTGCCTTCTTAAGTCCGGGAACCGCTACCCTGATCTTCAGGCTCTTCAGCCCCTTGATGCTTCCGTCATCATTCAGCTGCAGTCCGCCGTTCTTAAGCTTTGCCCTGACAGCTTCACTGCACCGGAATGAAACGCCTGCTGTTCTGCTTGTACTCAGGATGTCAGCTGAGCCTGTTTCCCCAGCTCCCAGAATGCTACGGCACTGGCTGCCGCCACATTGAGCGAATCCACGCCGTGCTGCATGGGTATCATCACCACATGGTCACAGGCATTTATGACTTCATCGGAAAGTCCGCTGCCCTCAGTACCCATTACCACTGCCAGCTTTTCTATGCTTTTCAGCCTTTCATCTCCAAGTCTTAATGAGTTATCCCTAAGCGCCATAGCAGCCGAACTGTAACCCATAGCTTTAAGTACTCCGATCCAGTCCCGCTCCGGCAGATAGGTCCAGGGGATCTGCATCACCGTTCCCATACTCACACGTAATGCACGCCGGTACAGCGGATCAGCACAGGAAGGCGTCAGCAGTACTGCTTCCATCCCGAGGGCCGCCGCGCTCCTGAATATCGCACCCACATTCGTCGGGTTGACCACCTCATCAAGCACGACTATACGCCGCAACCCATCACACACTTCTGCCGCTGCAGGAAGCATCCGCCTCCGCATCGCACAGAGTATGCCTCTGGTTATCTTAAATCCCGTAATGGTACTCAGCAGTTCGATCGAACCCTCATAGACCGGCACATCACCGCAGCGTTTGATACGCTCTATGCACTCCCTTGCATTACCCTCTGCCTGCGAATGCTCCACCAACACCGAAACAGGCTCATACCCTGCATCCAGCGCCCGCTCTATCACCAGCACGCTTTCCGCGATAAAAAGCCCCGGTTCCGGCTCGTAATAATGCCTTATCTGCGGCTCGTTCAGGCTGCTGTATACTTCCAGTTCTTTTATATCAAGTGAATCTATCTGTATATGTTCCATGTCTTGTATTATACCATAAAACGCAGACTAACGATGTCCTGACACGAATATTTACGGGTTTGCTTTTTTGTCGTGTCAGCTCCCAAAAATGGTTTTCAGCCGATGACACGTACATCTGCTGTTCCTGCTTTTCTTCGTGTCGGTCCCCAAAAACCGCTTCCGGACACTGACACGCAAATCAACTGTTCCCTCTTTTTTTCGTGTCGGCGCCAAAAAAACGCTTCCGGACACTGACACGTACATCAACTGTTCTTGCCGTTTTTCGTGTCGGTTCCAAAAAAAACGTTCTCAACCGCTGACACGCAATCCGGCCGTTCCTCCTGTTTTTCGTGTCGATTCGCAATCCGTCGACACGCAGATCAGTCTTACCCCTGCAAAATGCGTGTCGGCATTCTGAAAACCTTTCGATCCCCTCCGGAAGCCGCCTTTCTCCCAAATGTCGGAAGTCGCATTTCCCCCGGATATCTTGACCGCCGGAAACGAGTATGTTATCTTTAGCGCAGTTACCGTCATAAGGAGGGGTCATCATGAAAGCCGTAAACAAAAATATCAGCGACAAAGCGCAGAAACTGCTTGACTATCTGTACGAGACAGCCGGAAAGAAGATCATCACCGGCCAGCACACCCAGACTATTCCCTGCGAGGAAATAGCCTACATTCGTGAACAGACCGGCGGAGCGGAACCTAAGCTGCGCGGCTTTGAACTGCTCGCATATTCACCCAACATAAACTATAACGATGCATCCGAAGCCTGCCTTACGGAAGTATACGAAAACAGAGGCACTCTCGATACCGCTCTGGACTGGGCCAGAACGACTGACGGCATCCTTAGCTTCACCTTTCACTGGTTCTCTCCTATCGGCGGCCGTGACAAAAGCTTCTATACCGAACATACCGATTTTGATGCATCAAAAGTCCTGGAGGAAGGCTCCGCGGAAAGAAAAGCCTTTTATCACGATATGGATGTGATCGCCGCTGAACTTAAAAGATTCAAAGACGAGAACATCCCCATACTCTGGAGACCTTTCCATGAGAGCGACGGGACCTGGTTCTGGTGGGGTGCAAAAGGTGCAGTCATCGCAATGAAGCTTTACAGGCTGATGTTCGACTACTATGTGAACGAAAAAAGACTGGATAATCTTCTCTGGGTATGGAACTGCCCTTTAAAAGAAGCCTATCCCGGCGATGAATATGTTGACGTGATCTCAATGGATGTATACCTTGAAAAATATGAAGACACAGACTACCGCGAGCAGTATGAACGCCTTAAAGAAGCTACCGGCGGCAATAAAGTAATGGCTCTTGCAGAAGTCGGCATCATGCCGGATATCAATATTCTCGAGAAATCCCGCATTCCCTGGGCCTACTATATGACCTGGTCGAAGGAATGGATCATCGGTGAAGAACATAATAAACTGAACAGATTAAAAGAAATGTACACAAGCAGCTACAGCATAAAGCTGTAAAGCTGAATATCCTTTCGGTAAAAGCCGTACCTCCGGTTCAACACAGGCTCCGCATCCGCACGCCTCAATGTCAGTAGGTACTGAGTTTTGCTTCCGCGAGCTGATCTCCCCTGTATGAGAGCTTGAGTGAAAAAAACGGTCCGTCGTCAATGAGCAGCTTAAGGAATACACGATCCCCTTCCCAGAGATTCAGGTTGGGGATCATTTTTTTATCTATCCACTTAAGCTCACCTTCATTACATTCTGTCAGCTCTCCGGAAAACTCCGCTGCCGTAAACACAAAGATATATTCGTCTTCCCAGCCTTCCGAGGAGAAGGTCAGTATCCCGCGCATCCGCAGCTTTTCGACACTAAGCCCTGTCTCTTCAAACACTTCACGGATCACACATTCCTCAGGACTCTCTCCCGGCTCTGCCTTTCCGCCCGGAGCGATCCACTTTCCCTCGTTCACGTCATTCTTCTTTTTGTTACGGAGCAGCATAAGATACTGCCCGTCTCTCTCAAGATAACAAAGTGTTGAAACTATCATGTTTCCTATTCTTCTATGGTGATAATATCGTTGAGTACCCAGTGGAAGGTGGGTGCGGAGGATCTCTCATTCTCCACGTAGCCTCGCTTGAGATCTATCGTATCCGCAGGGTCAAAGGGATCGACACCGGTATGATCACCTTTGAACACCATGACCTTTCCCTTTTTAAACTCTTCTATGGTTTTTTCTATCATCTCATCCGTACCGTCGGCAGCGATATAGGAATTAAGTTCCACCATCTGTACCCAGTCCCTGTCAAAGCCGGCTGCACAATCGTTTCCGTACACATTGGCATCAACGCATTTTTCTATCATCTTATCCTGAAGCACTGCCCCTACCGCAGCAACTATGTAAGGTGTCCAGTTTATCCTGGAGCTGATGAGTGAAGTTGTTGGAGCCACATCCACCATACTGTCGTTATACCCCACATGTATAACGGGATGTGTGACCTTTGCATTTTCACAGGCCACCGCCGGTCCTATGGTATCCGAATGCTGGGATATAACAATACAGCCCTCGGAGATCAGCCGCTCAGCCGTACTCTTTTCCAGGGAATAATCTCCCCAGGTATTGGTGTAGATCACGCTCATGACCGCATCAGGCACTATCTGCCTTACACCCAGCAGAAAAGCGGTATAGCCTGAAATGACCTCCGCATATGGATAGGCAGCAACATAGCCTATCTTTGCCATATCTGCGCTTATACGTCCGGTATCTATCAGTTCCTTAAGCTTCATACCTGCTGCAAGACCGGAGATATACCTTCCGCTGTAAATCTCTCCCATAAAAGTATGATAGTTGGGACAGAGCGGGGCCTGATTCGCATTATCACAGGTTGCTTCACAGAACTGTATCTCCGGATGGTCAATGGCAAACTTTTTTGCATATTCCCCGTATCCGTAACTTGTCGTGAATATCAGATCACAGCCCGCATCGACCAGCTGCTGCAATGCCTCCTCACAGTACTCGTCTGTGATGTTGTTCTTTACGATTATGTGTACTCTGTTATCATATTCATCTGCTACGGCTTTCTGTGCCCTTATGAAATTGTAGGTATAGGGTGCACTCTCATCACCGTCATAAACAAAACCAACCTTTATAGTCTTATTTCCGCCTTCCCTGACAGCCATGACGGAAACCGAAATTAAAGCGGCCACAAAAGCGATAACACATACGATTATACTCACGGCGTTGATCTTCTTCATTTCTCATCACCGTCCTTTTTATCAGCTATGCCTGTCCCTCCGGAATCCGGATTGACTTTTCCTTCCTCAAGAAGTCTTAACATTATATCCGCGATCCTGGGATCGAACTGTGTACCCCTGCCTTTTTTCAGCTCGGCTACGACCGTGTCCATGTCAAGACTCTTTCTGTAAACACGGTTCTGTGTCATTGCATCGAAGGCATCGGCTACACCGATTATCCTGCCGTACAGCGGTATATCGTCTCCTGCCAGCCCATGAGTATATCCGCTGCCGTCATATCTTTCATGGTGATACAGAGCCCCCTCAACCACGTGTTCCACCAGAGTAAAGTCCTTCAGTATCTCGGCGCCTTTCTCCACATGAGTCTTCATGATCGCATATTCCGCATCATCAAGCTTTGCGGGCTTATTCAGTATCTTATCCGGTATGCTTATTTTTCCTATATCGTGAAGGAGCGCGGCTTTCCTTATATTCTCGCATTCTTCCGGTGTAAAACCGAGCTCCTTTGCCAGAAGTACCGAATACTCGGAAACCCTCTGGGAATGCTGGCTCGTATTCTCGTCTTTTGCATCGACGGTCTTTGCGATAGCGAGGATCGTCTCATTACCCATCTCCAGCTGTTTTCTGGCAAATTCAAGTTCCTTCTTCTGGAAATTCAGAGTTCTCTGGATCTGGGTACGTGCTATGAACCAGGTAAACCAGGCTATGGCTATGGCCGCTACGGTAAGCATGTATACCTTGAACCAGGGTCTGTCATAAACCTTCATCTGCTTTATGATAGGATACCGGCTTTCCTCGATCACATTATTATCGTTATCCAGTATCGCCATATGGAAAACGTAACTGCCTGCGGGAAGATTGGTATATACGACCTCGGACAGCTCGCCGGCTTTTACGATCTTCGGCTCCGTATCAAAACCTTCGAGCATATAGATGACTCCGGGATCCTCGACGGTATAATTCAGTATCTCCGGGAAAAGCTCTATCCTCGATGCATCGCTGTCTATCAGCAGTTCCGCACCTCTTTCTATATCATGTAATTCCCCGTCGATAAGTGCCGAAGAAAGCTTCATTCTGTAAGATCTCTGCTCCGAACCGTAATCATCCATGTCCAGAAGATATATGCCCTTGTCGCAGGAGAGGTACAGCTGACCGAACCTGTTCGTATAGTTCCAGGAATTGGCGGTAAGTGCGGTATTCAGGCCCCGCCTCGAATCAAGGAGTTCACAGGAATAGCTGTAAGAATCCTCTATCATCTCAGCCTCATTTGCTATATAGATGCCTGCACTGCCGAGAACAAAGGCCTTGCCGTCACCGTTTATCACCATATCATAATTGTTAAAATACGGAAATCTCTTAAGTATGCGGATGCTTCCTTCCCTGTCCATGAAACACAGACCGTTACTGGTCACTATGAACCATCCGCTTTCATCCGAAGCCGCCACTATGCGGAGAATAACATCGGAACTTAAGCCGTCCGCCATGGTCACATGCGATTCAACCTCGCCTTCCTTTAAAATGACTATACCGTCACCGTCACTGCCGAGCAGCACAGTTCCATCCTTTTCGCAGAGTATGGAAAGTATCATTGCCGAAGAAAACTCGGTACTGTATTCGAATATCCTGCTGATACGGTCATTCTTTATGATCGCTACCCCTTTGTCACCGGAAGCGATCAGTGATCCGTCGATATTTTCCGCGATCGCACGCACCCTGTCCGTAAAGCCTGCTGCCTGATTGAAGTATACAGGCTCTCCCCCGCCGGTTGACATGATAAGTCCTTTCCCGTAAGTACACACCCACAGGCGGTCTTTTGAATCAACAAATACACAGCGTACCCTGACATCGCCGAGGGACTGTGCAAAGGTATCGTGAAGCCTGCTGTAATTATCTGCCGAGAGAACGTCAAGTCCCGTATCCGTTCCGACATACAGACGCTTATTCCACTGTGTAACGGAATTGGCAACCTTTCTCTGCATACCGGCAAGTCCGTACAGATCGGTAAAAGCTGCCTTTGAAACACGCAGCAGGCCAAGCCTTGAAGACGTGAACCAGTAATTGCCCTGGTAATCAATGGCCATATTGTCTATGGAATTGCTGAAATTTGGAGTATTTACCCTTGTGAAATGCCATCTGCCGTTAAAGAAGCCCACACCGTTATCCGTACAGACATAAAGATGAGCTTTATCATCAAATGTTAAGCTGTTGATCTGCGTGAGTCCCACGCAGCGGTGAACCTCTTTTTTAACCGGAGTTTCATCCTTCAGTATAAAGGAGTAGATCTCCATCCCGCTTGTTCCCACATAAAGCAGTCCGTTGTCATCAAAGGTACAGCAGGTATAAATCTCCTCACCGCTGTTCAAAAACGGTCCGGACATGATCTTTCCTCCGTTCAGGATGAACAGTTCGCCCTTCGCCGTCACCGCAGCCACATTTCCCTTTTCATCGGCTGCAACACTGTGGGCATAGAGTATCTCCGGAACGGGATCGAGCAGTGTGAGTCCACCGCTTAAACGTATGATCTGCAGCGCATCCGAAGTCCCCACATAATAGATCCCGTCACTGCCCCTTACTATACTCCTCACGGAATTGGACGGGAGCCCTTCCGACATATCCACGACATTGCTGACACTGTCGCCTATACTGATGGTCAGGCCGTTATCATTGGTACCTGTCCAAAGTCTGCCTTCTATATCCACGTACAGACAGTTCACGTTCTTGACCGAATCAAACTCGCTCATCCATTTGAACTCACTGCCGTTATACCGGTACAGCCCCGCATAGGTTCCTATCCACAGGGTACCGTCATTGGTCTGGACCACGTCATTGGCCTCACCGCAGGGCAGCCCGTTATCACTCGAATAAACAGACTGGGTATAGGAATAGAAATTAAAATCCTTCTCATCATCCTCTTCCGCCCGCACCCCGACAGCTGTCTGCGAAAGGGTATATATGATGATAAAAGGTATGAGCAGTGCTGCTGCTTTTGCCCTTTTTTTCCTGATAAACCTGTATAGCTTTATTGCGGCAAAAAACACAGCCATAGTCAGGAGTTTGTCCGCAAAGTCTATATAGAACTCACCCACTATGCAGGCCGGCCAGGCCGGGATGTGATTGCTCATGAGAAAATCCGTCACACCGTCTCCGAAATAATTGCCCGATCTTCCTCCGGAAAAGATCATATTCAGAGGGAAAGAGAACAGTATCGATACCAGCGTCACGATCA
Organism: Lachnospiraceae bacterium; assembly: GCA_024683645.1. GTDB lineage: Bacteria > Bacillota > Clostridia > Lachnospirales > Lachnospiraceae > NK4A136. The sequence continues at coordinate 1,798 of JAIKYA010000198.1, read as the reverse complement.
TGGAAACAAACATGGCACCGAAAAGTGAGTTCATCATTTTTTTCCTTGAACACAGACCTACGGTGAAACCGATGCACATGTTGATCAGGCCGTAGATCATGGTGACACGTGAAGCCGTGACGACTCCGTAGATGAGATTGGTGGTAAGGCCTACTGCCGCTCCGGAAACCGGTCCCAATATATATGCCGATGCTACGGTCCCGAAGGAATCAAGCCAGAAGGGCAGGCTGAATCTGTCTGCTATGGCTTTCCCCGCCAGATTTATGATAAGACTTATCAAAGTCACTGATACTATCTTGGATGTCTTCATATTCACCCCTCATAATAACTAGGATCAATGAAATATTATAACAGTTCCTGTGGGCTTTTTCAATCGTGAAGACTGCATAAACACACTCTGCCCTTTCTGCTCCCACTTGTCCGATATATAAAAAAAGTATATAATGTCAGCCAATGGATGAAAAGCTTAAAAAAAGGATACCTGAGCCCGATGCGGCAAAAGCATTTGCATTGTTTGCGGTCATCCTCCAGCATGCAGGTCTGGATGACGGCAATGCTTTTTTCTTTATGTCCGCTTTTCAGGTACCGCTGTTCTTCGCTCTTTCCGCCGCTTTCATCGGCGACAGGCTGAAAAGCCGTGACGGACTCAGCCGGCGTATCATGCGGCTTTTTGTCCCGTATATCTGCTTTTCGTTTTTAGACACACTTATGAGCCTTTTTGTGGCCTTTGTAAAGACCGGAGCTTTTGATCTGAACGAACTCCTGCGCTGTCTTTCGCTTTTCTTCTCCGGTTTCGGGATATCCGTGACCTGGTTTTTGTCGGCACTTATGCTTACCGAGTTAGTCTTCTCGCTCTGGCTCCGTGCAGGGAAGCTTTTCCGTCTTATCACAGCCCTGGCAGTATTTGCCGCATTCTTTATCATCAACAATTTCGGAAGCCTTCTGATCGTCTGGTACGCGGACTCGGCCGCCGCAAACAACATTCCTTCTTTTTTCCTCTGCTGCCTTGTCTCGGCGATAGCCAGGCTCCCGCTTTGCCTTATTGTTTACGGGATCTCGTATTTCATTGCCCCCCGGCTAAAAAAACTAAAGCCGGGTGTCCCGCTTACCGTTCTGCTCACTCCGCTGTTTCTGGGCATATGCTTTGTTATCTCTATAATTAACGGCGGCGGCAGCATGGGCATGGTCTATTACGGTTTTATCCCTGTGCTTTATCTTCTGTCGATCTTTTTCGGCTGTATCGGCATCCTGCTGCTCGCAAGGATCATCTGTCTTCTGAAACTCGGACGTCCCCTTGCTTTCATAGGTGCCAATTCACTGCTGATACTGCTGACACATATGGACCTGTATCTTTTAAGTCCCTCGATCCTGATCGCCTCAAAACTCTGCGGCCGGCGTGAGGGTGTATGCTTTTTACTCCTTACTCTTATCATCACCCTGCTTGAAGAACTGCCTCTTATACTGATCGTCAACAGATTCTTCCCGGCCCTTACCGGACGTATTAATTTTCGAGAACAAAGCATTCCGCTTGCGGAACGCTAGCGCCGAGCGCGGTTGCCGAAGGCAACATTTTCCTCTCGCGCGAGTGCGCATCCCGCCCGGAGGGCTTTTGCTTTATGGAAATTCCAGAGGAATTTCCTATAAAGAATCGAGTAGGGGGAATTTAATCCCCCTCTCACACCACCATACGTGCCGTTCGGCATACGGCGGTTCAACATAACTTCAAAGCATGACGCTCGTTGTAGTAATCAAGGCAGCTTACAAGCCCCGCTTTTGATAACACTGCTTTGGAAATCGC